>JAPDJF010000026.1 GCA_029259185.1 Hadesarchaea archaeon | reverse complement strand
GTGAGCATCCGATGGGCGATGTCAAGGTTAACGATGACGGTGCGCTTTATGTCATCGAGCATCTGCTGGATCGCCGGATTGTTGATGTGGTGGGTATCGTCCTGCTCCACCACGATGTTGGTACCCGAGATTATGAGTGGCTCGAGCTGCCTTTGCCCTATCGGGAGCCCGACCGCACGGTTGTAAGCGGGGAGCCCACGCTCGATGGCCACCTGACGGCCCAACCTCATGAACTCCTGCTTGCGCTTGGACTGTCGGTACCCACCCCGCTTGTACATTTTAACATCGCGAAGTTCAAGCGGGTCTGCACCGAACGTCTCCTTGATACTGGAGTAAAGTACCCGGCTTTTTTCTATGGGGAGAAATCTCGCGGAAACAGCGTAAAGCTCCCTTACATATTCTCGCTCCCGGGCCTCGATTTGTCCCCTTTCTTCAAAAGCTTTCTCACTTTTTTTCTCTTGAGGTGGCACATAAAATATCCCATCTGTACATAAAAAAACTTTCTAGTTCGGTTTTTCCTAGGATTAGGAGTGATTTAAGATTGGTCAATTCATCTTGGAAGCTGGACTTGGTAGGTGACGAAGAAGTGAACAGGGCTATCGATGCAAAAGTGCAAGCGCTACTTCGTGGAGCGCGACGGTTTCGAGAACATGACCTATCCGAAGGAGGTAATCACCGAAGCGCTGCATCTCTACGCTCAGGGGCTCTCACTCGCGGAAACAGTGGCCACCTAGGATAGCACTTCGACTACTGGCCGGCAGAATCGACGATCCTCGATTGGATCAAGCACTGCTCGAAGCTCCTGTGTGGTGGATGCGCGGGCTGAAGCCCGGGTGCTGGAAGGGTGCATGTGGACGAGGTCTTCGTACGCGTCCGCGGGAGGCACCATCCACCGTTTGGCTCGCGGACGGACCACACCCATCCGTGAATTCTAGATGCACCTATATCGCAATCCATTTTGAGGCTCCTCCGAAACCTAGTTTGCTGACACCAAACTCATTTCCAGAGAAGAGGAGGACGGAGGCAACCTTGCCCCCTCGCAGAGGGATATCGCCTCCGTCCCCTGTATCCCCTCGGAGGTCGGTGGGGGGGATCGCGAATTCAATGATACATCGCCCTCTGACGGAACTCCTCCTGCTTCCCGGCGTTCCAGTTCTTCACGGGTCTGAAGTACCCAACCACCCGAGAGTACACTTCCGTCTCCTTTCCGCATGAGGGACATGAGTGTCTTTCCCCAGATATGAACCCGTGCTCGCTACATATCGAGTACGTGGGGGTTACGGTGAAATACGGGAGTCTGGTTTTGGATGCCACTTTCCTCATAAGGTTCTTACAGCTTTCACCGTCCTCCAGGCTTTCCCCTAGGTAAATGTGGAAGACCGTTCCACCCGTGTAAAGTGTTTGGAGTTCCTCTTGGTGTCTGAGAGCATCGATTAGGTCAAGCCCCGAGTTCGCTGGGAGCTGAGTGGAGTTGGTGTAGTACGGAACCCTTTCCCCTGAGGTGATTATCTTCGGGTATTTCTGTCTGTCTATCTTGGCCAGTCTGTAGCTTACCCCCTCCGCTGGAGTCGCCTCTAAGTTGTAGAGGTGTCCTGTTTCCTCTTGGAAGGTGGCGATGCGTTTGAGCATGAACTTGAGCACTTTGACGGCAAAGTCCTTCCCCCCCTCCTCGTCTATTCCCTTCCCGAACAGGTTCAGGCAGGCCTCGTGCATCCCGACGAGGCCTATGGTGGAGAAGTGGTTCCTGAAGGTTCCTAGGTACCGCTTCGTGTACGGGAGGATCCCGCTCTCCATGTTCCTAGTTACCATCTCGCGCTTGTGTTCGAGGGCCACCTTGGCGAGTTCCATCATGTGCTCCAAGCGCTCGAAGAACTCGTCCTCATCCCGGGAGAGGTATCCAAGCCTCGGCATGTTTATGGTCACCACCCCTATCGATCCCGTCTTGTCCCCGGATCCGAACAATCCCCCCGTCACGTTGCGCCTCAGCTCCGTCAGGTCGAGCCTCAGCCTGCAGCACATACTGCGCACATCGCTCGGCTTCAGGTTCGAGTTTATGAAGTTCTGGAAGTACGGGAGGCCGTACTTGGCGGTCATTTCAAAGAGGGGCGTAGCTACCCCGTTGTCCCACTCGAAATCACGGGTCAGGCTGTAGGTGGGGATTGGAAAAGTGAAGGGCCTTCCCTTCATATCCCCTTCGAACATCACTTCGATGAAAGCCCGGTTTATGAGCTCCATCTCCTCCTCGTACTCCTCGTAGGTTCGATCCCCGAGCCTGCCGCCGATGATGACGTGTTGCCTTGCCAAGTCCTCGGGAACCGTGAGGTCGAGGGTTATGTTGGTGAATGGGGTCTGCCCTCCCCAGCGGGAAGCGATGTTGAGGTTGTACACGAACTGCTGGATCGCCTGCTTCACCTGCCGGTAGCTCAGCCCGTCCTTCCGCACGAACGGGGCGAGGAGGGTATCCACCGAGTTGAACGCCTGCGCACCCGCCCACTCGTTCTGGAGGCTGTTCCCGCAGAAGATTGGTTTCCCGTTCCGTCTGACATAAATTACGTGGTTTGGAACCTCGACGCAGTAAACCTTCCCCTTGTAGTGGGTTCTCTTCCGGCTGGGTTCCCCCTTCTTCTGGCTCTTCAACACGCTGCGTTTCGACTTGTGTTCTCTCACCCGGTATAGCGGTTTGGTGCGGTGCGGGCGAACATCCATAGGAGAGATCATCGTCTTCTTTTCTTGCCTCAGTACCGAGGCACTCTTTCCGACCTTGAGGAAGAGTTCTTGCACGTCGTCCGCCAGCCGCTTGGAAGTTGTCACATATTCCCGAAGGCCATCCCTCGAGTAGTAACTTCCGTCCCCCATTAACATCCATTCCAGAAGGATCGAGAGCCTCTTGGGCGGCAACTCCTTGAACTCCTGGGGGATATACTTCTCGTGGGGCTTTCCCAGTTCCTTCAGGTATGTCCAGAGCTGTTTGCTTAAAATTATGAAATCGCGGGAAGTTTCATAGTACTTGAAAGGAAGCCTCTGGAGAAGTTCCCGGATTTTTCCCCTCTTCTCTGGATCCCTCTGGGTGATCCTGATGAGATAATTCGTCCCTTTCCCTTCTCCATCCCCGCCCGCGTGGATCGAGCCCTCAGCTAGGTATATCCCAAGGAAACGGAGCCAGTCGTCCATTGGGATCTTGATCTCAGACAAGTGCCTGACTCGCCCCCGGCTCGACTCCTCCCCCTTGCGCTCCTCCATGGTCGGCAGGACGAAGTAATCCTGATCCCTACAGTTCCAATAGCCCGTCCTCGGAGCCCTGTCCGCGCTTCTCAGCCTATCGGCTCTTGTAAAAGTTTTTCTGAAAATGAGTTTTCCCCCCGCCTTGCTCGGGCGCTCGACGAAGAACCTGTGGTTCGGGGTAACGAGCAAGTCGATCGACTTCGTTTTGATGGAGATCACCTCCCCGTCGTAGTCGTATTTGAAAATTCTAGTCGGACGCTGGTACTCGAGTTCATAGGTTTCCGGGTTGAGTGTGAGGATTTCATCCTCGTACGAGAGCTCTTCGAATAGCTTCCATCCTTCCCGGGTCAGGATCTCCGTCCGGTCATCATAGCATCCTATGAAGTTCGCCATTTGCAGGAGGGCGGTATCGAGATGTGAGGGGGGTTTGGAGGACACCTTGCCGGGAACCCCATTGAACCCCTCCGCTAGGAGCTGGCCTAAACTCCACCCGGCGCAGTAAGCAGTGATACCCATCCCGAGGTCGTGGAGGTGGAAATCACCGTTCCTGTGGGCGTCAGCCACTTCCATGGGATAAACCTTGTCTAACGTGTAGTTCGCGATCACGGACCCTGCGATGTGGAGCATGAGTCCCGAGAGGGAGTATCCAACGTTGCTGTTCTCCCTGACCCTCCAGTCCGCTTGGTTCAGGTAGTCATCGACGATGCGCTCCACCTCTATGAACGTCGACCGAATCCTCCTGAGTTCCTCGTGCTGTTTCCTGTACAGGATGTAGGCTTTGGCGGTACGCGCGTGTCCATGCTCGATGAGGACACGCTCCACCACATCTTGGATGTCTTCCACACTTGGGATTTCGTCCACGAATTCCTCCTCTAAGATCCTGACCACATCGTCGGTCAGGAGTTCCGCCACCCTCCTATCTTTACCACCGACCGCTACTGCTGCCCTGAATATCGCGTTGGTTATACGTTCCCTATCGAAGTCCACTATCCGGCCGTCTCTCTTCCTGATCTTCTTTATCTTCTCGCTCATCCACCCCTCACCTTGCAAATCTTGAAGTAGCTTGAGACCTTTTTCTGCAGATCTCTCAGAAATTCAAGCGGGTAGGGTTCGATCTTGGAGAACCTTTCATCCAAGTGGGTGGTCGCCCGCTTGAACTGTTGTAGGTAGTATCGCTTGGCCCCCTTTATTCGCTCGGCTATTTCGAGCACATCGTTCTCCTCGAGGAGGGTCGGGACTACGGTGGTTCTGAGTTCATACTCGATTTGACTGGAGAGGAGGAGTTTTGCGCTTCGTTCGACGAGCCTTGCCATGTTCGGGACTCCAGCGACCTCTCCGTACTTCTCCTCGCGTAGAGGTGCTTTCACGTCCAAGGCCACGTAGTCGACCAGCCCCTCCCTCATCAGCTCCCCGAGCATCCCCGGGTTCGAGCCGTTGGTATCGAGTTTGATCTCTAGCCCAATTCGTTTGACTTTCTGGAGAAAGTCGGGGAGTTCGGGGTACATTGTCGGCTCTCCCCCCGTTATCACAACCCCATCTAGCCACTCCCTCCTGTTTTCGAGGTACTCGAGGATCCCGCTTTCGGGAACCGACGGTAGCTCTGGGGAGTTCAAGACAAGCTCCGCGTTGTAGCAGAACGGGCACCTGAAGTTACACCCTCCAACGAAGACGATGGTTGCCATCTTCTCTGGATAGTCGAGGAGGGAGAGTTTCTGGATCCCCTTGAAAACGGGTCTGGTGCTCGGGGCAGATATTAGAACCTCTTTCTTCACCGCAACCCCCACTCAAACGACCTCCATGCGTTATCATTTTTGTAACGCGTAACACGTTTTAAATGTAATTGTATAGCGGTGAAATATGACGGAGGAAAAAATACGAGAGTAAGGTATAAACGTTACGATTTATGTAACACAGTTCGGGATGTACAGGATCAGGAGGAGCAAGGGGCCCGAAATATTGCTCGCCCTGTTGAAGGGACCCAAGCACGTCAGGGAACTACAATCTGAGGTGGGTGGGAGCGCGCTGACCGTGGAGATGCGCATTCGGGAATTCTTAGAAGAGGGTCTGATAGCGGAGAGAGAGTCGGACGAGTGGCCTTTCAGGAGGACGCTTGAGCTGACCCCTGAGGGGAGGAGGGTGGCTATGGTGCTGAAGCTTGAGACTTCCTTAGTCGCGAAGCCGAGGATGGCCGATCCGGAAAAACTGAAGGAGAAGGGGAAGTGGATCCTCACGATGTTGTACGCGATGGGGGGGAGCGTGGAGGGAGGGGTGAGACTCCAGAAGCTCTTGTTTTTGCTCAAGAAAGAACGAGGAGTGGGATCCATCCCTTACCGGTTCCTCCCGTACCTCCACGGACCCTATTCGGATGGGATACCCGATGATGTGCTCGAGCTAGAGAACGCTGGACTCGTGAGGGTGGAAAGGGAGGTGCTGGAGCCCGTGCTCTACTCCCTAACACCCGAGGGGAAGAAGGTAGCCGAGGAAATCTTCAAGAACATGCCCGAAGGGCTAAGGAAGTCCATGATCGGACTTAAGAAGTTTAACGAAATGAGGCTTAGGGAACTCTTGGACTACGTGTACACGAAGTATCCCGAGGATAGCAGATTTTCTTAGTTTACTTCTCTCGATGGAGTTGGATCTTCCGTTGGTAGTCTAGCGATTCGTCCCTTATCCATTCTTTGATGTCATAGCATCCCACAGAGCCATCGGACTTCTTATAGATGATTTTGTCGATCCCAGAGTTTATGAGCAACCTGCGGCAGAATGTGCACGGGGTGGCTTCGACCACATTTCCTTGCAGGTCCTGTCCGTAGAGGTACATCGTGCTCCCCAAGATGCTGACCCCAGCCCTAGCAGCATTCACGATGGCGTTTGCCTCGGCGTGGACGGCCGGACAGAGGTCATATCCTCCGCCGTGGGGTGCCCCCGCCAAGTCCTTGAGACAGATACCGAATTCGAGACAATCTTTGACCTTACGTGCAGCCCCGTTGTACCCGGAACTCAGCACCACCCCATCCTTGACGATAACAGCTCCGAACCTCCTGCGGAGACACGTGGCCCTCAGGCTGACCACTTTGGCGAGCTCCAGAAAGTATTCGTCCATCGATGGTCTCTTCATCTCTCTACCTTCCACTTCGGATACTAAATAATCCAATCCCGATGGATTTGTTGAGGGAACGCGAGCGGAGGAGATGCCAGCACGGAACCCTAATCATTTATTTCGAGGAACGGATTTGAAAGCGGTGATCTGTTGGGTTACGTTGGTACCCTGCTTTACCTCCTGGTGCCGTTGCTGGTAGGCATGGGTCTGAGGCATTTTCGGTCGCTTCGCCCCATCACCGAACCCGCTTTCAGGTGGCTCGACGTAGTGATCTTATGGATAGTCCTCCCCATCGTGGTTTTCGTCTCCATCGCCCGATGCACACCTTCCGAATTTCGAAGCGGTTTGACCGCCATGTGGATAGCGCTCCTGAACTTGAGTATTTGTTTTTCTGTAACCACAGGCATCTGCTTGTTTCGAGGTTTAGAGAGAGAAAGGATGACGGCGATCGTTTTGAGTTCAGCGTTCATGAATGTGGGGCATCTGGGTCTTCCCTTAGTTTACGCGACGATGGGGACGAGGGTACTGGCTTCCGCGAGTTTTTATGCCATAGCCGTAGCCGTGCCCAATCTCATCTTGGGGGTAATGCTCGTATCTTCCGTGAGTAGCAAGAGAGTGAGCATGCGCTCCACTTTGGGGTATCTCATGGGCTTCCCCGCGATGCTCGCCCTCTTCTTCGCCTTCTTGTTCGTGATCTTCAAGGCCAATCTCCCCGAAATCGTGAGTGAGGTTTTCGACGGATATCTCGCAAAACCTTTCTTCTTGACAATGCTTTTGTTCGCAGGGTACTGTCTTGAGGCACTTGACCCCCGAAAACACGTTTGCGATCTCCTCTTGGTGGGAACCTTCAGATTCCTCGTCTCTCCGTTGGTCACCTTGGGAACCATAGCGATCATGGGGCTGAATTTCGCCACCGATATCTCACCCAAACCCTCGCTCATGCTCTCCATGATGCCTCCCGGTATCTTCAACCTGATTCTCGCCCATACGTACAAACAAGATCTGAGGCTCTACGGGGCCCTCGTCTTCTACCCAACATTGGTTTCGTTACTCGTGGCCCTCCCGATTTCGGTATTTTTCATTTCGTGAGAGGAGTTCCGGCACTTTCGAACTCGAGTTCACCGTTCAGGAGGGACCTGAGGGTCGAGGGGAGATCCTCTATCGATGACCTAACTTGTTTCGTGGTGTCCCTGTCCCTTATCGTGACGCTGTGGTCTTCAAGTGTCTGGTGGTCAATGGTGATGCAGTAGGGAATTCCGATCTCATCCGCCCTCGCGTACCTCCTTCCTATGGATCCGGAGGCATCATAAACTACGGAGAACTTACGCTTTCTCAGCAACTCATGCACCGTGATGGCCTTCTCAGGAAGACCGTCTCGGTTCATGAGCGGAAACACGCAGACATCGATCGGTGCGAGTTCTCTCTTCAGTGAGAGATACTTTCTTTTCCCATCATGCTTGTACGAGTGCTCGAGCACGCAGTAGAATATCCGATCGATTCCGAATGAGGGCTCGAGCACGTGACACGTGATTCTCCTGTTCTCCGATTGAAGGAATACGGTCAGGTCCTCCTTACTGAATTTCGAGTGCCGTGAGAGGTCGTAATCGGTTCGGTAGGCTATCCCCGCAACTTCGATCCACCCGAACCTCTCCGTCCTTACTTCAGCGTCCCATGTTTCTTTCGAGTAGTGGGCCCTCTGTCTTTCGGTCTGTTCTCTGAACCGGATGTTTTCCTCCGGTATGCCGAGTTCGATCAGGAAGCGCTTTGTCAGACCCATGTAATAACCCATCAGCTCATTGCAGACGACCCCTTTCTCGACTGCCTCACGTACCTCCATATCCACGATTTTTTCCCTCCCCGCCCTCCAAAGCTTAAGCGTGTCTTCCCCCAGTACCGAGAACCGGGGATGGGACGGCCCCTCCGGGTCGAAAAACACCTCCAGCTCGGCCATCGTGAATTCCCTGAGCCTTATCATTCCCTGCCTGGGGGATATCTCATTCCTATACCCCCTCCCTATCTGGGCGACCCCGAAGGGTAACATCTCCCTCGCTTGTCTCCAGAGACGTTTGAAATCGACGAAGATGCCTTGGGCGGTCTCGGGTCTGAGGTATCCCACTCTTTTTCCCCCCGGTCCTATCACAGTCCGAAACATCGTGTTGAATTCGAACACAGAGCCGAGTTTCCCCCCACACTCAGGGCATGCGATCTCATGTTGCCGGATGATTTTCTCCAGTTCCAACTTCGGTGATCCCTCAACGTCCATTCCTGTCTTCTCCTTCACGAGTTCCGTGACCTTGAAGGCTTGGCCGCATTTCTCACATTCGGTCATAAGGTCGACGAAGTGTTCCAAGTGCCCGCTCGCTTTGAAAACCTCCTCGGGCATTATGGTGGGCGAATCTATTTCCAACGATCCTTCCCCCAGAACGAAGAACTCCCTCCACTTCTGGATGATTTTATTTTTGAGTGGGGTTCCCAAGGGCCCGAAGTCGTAGAAGCCTCTCACCCCCCCGTACATCTCGAACGATGGCCAGATGAATCCTCTCCGTATGGCCAATTCCATGAGCTCTTCATGGTTCGATGACAAGAGATTCACTCTCACTGCGATGGTCGAACGCTTCATTCGAGGAGGGCACCTAGGAGGTCGATGTCTCTCACCAATCCTATGAACTTGTTCTCTGCGGTGAGCACGGGTGTCTGTTCGATCCTGTACTCCTTCATGAGTTGAGCACATTTGCTAACGGATGTCTTCTTCGTTATGCTTATCAAATCCTTCACCATCACATCCCTTACCAGCGCGTCGGGGATCGTCAATTCGTGTTTCGTGATGTATATTCTCGCCTCGCTGTCCCACGTCCAGCTGTCCCCCTCGCTCTTCCCCGCCACCTGACTTATCTTGGAACTCGTCTCTATTTCGGCCAGCTTTATTATGTCGGAGTCGTCTATTATCCCCACTAGGTCACCGTTCTCGTTTATCACGGGGAGCGCACGCACGTTCGCGAGTGCCATTACCTCCACCGCAGCTTTGAGTGGCGTTCCCTCCCAGACCGCGGCCACGGTTGGGCGCATGAAGTCCGAAGCGGGTCTGTCGAGATCCATCATGGCTAGGGCCCTGTAGACTATGTCTCTAACCGTTATGATGCCTCTGAGTTCTCCATCCTTTACCACGCAGAGCCTCCTGCTCCCACTCTTCAAGATGTGTCCTGCTGCCACCTGGAGTTCATCTTCGGGTCTGACGGTCGGTATCCCCCTGTCTACTAGCATGGCGAGCTGGTCCTCGTCCGGATTTTCGAAAAGCTTTTTGAGAGTTACCATCCCTACCAGCTCCTTCGTGTCGCTCTTCACCACGGGGATGGCACTGACCCCTAAACTTTTGAGCAACTCCACCGCCTCAGCCCGCGTCCCCGGAACTTCAGCGTATTTCACTTCCTTTGACATAATCTCCTTGACTTTCATTCTTCCCCACCGTCGGCTCAAACAACTAATCTCTTGCTCTTAAAATATTCTCCCCATCGAGGAAAACGGCTCGGATGTTCTCTGATCCGACTCGATTGACGATCCCGGCATGCGCATGCCTTAGGTCGAGGAGACCCCCTCGCCTCGAGAGCACGATGAATGTGCCTTCCCCCCCCTCCTCCAGTGGTCCCCACGGGATATCGAAATGTTCTAGCGGTTCGATCGTCACGGACTTGAGGAGAGCTAACGCCTCCTCCTCTCCTGCTTTGGGATTTGCCATCCTCACGTAGGCCCACGCGAATTTCATTTCTTCAAACATGTTCGGCTCACAGATCCCCACGTTGTCGGTTCCGAGCATGAACTTCACTCCACTCCGGATGGCCGAGTTAATTGGTGGGAGACCGACCGAGAGGAGGGAATTAGATCTGGCGCAGAATACGATCGGGATCCCCCTTTTGTGGAGAGAGATCAAGTCGTCTTCGTCGGCGTGCGTGAGGTGGACTGCGAAAGAGAGCCTGAGCTTAATCGCTCTCTTTATCTCGATCTTCCTCTTCCAATGAGTCTCGGCCACATGGGATGAGAGAAGCTTCCTCGCACGTTTCACTTTCCTCGATATGAGTTCGAGTTTGTCCTCTTCGTGATCCATGAGAGAAGGGAGCCCCACTCCGTCGCTTTCATCCAACACTTCATCCGTTTCCACGATGGTGGAGGGACGTCCGAGAATGAAAGTTTTCACCTCACTGACTGAGGCCTCTTTGAGCAACCTTATCCCTTCCCTCCCCCCTTCCCTGAAGTCGAGATGGGCGAGAGTACCTGTTCTCAGCATGTACCTGAGGGTCGAGCGTATGGACCTCTTCAGCTTGGTTCGAGGAGTAGAGTTTAACACCTTGAACTTTTCTCCTCCCCTCCCTACCACCTCATGCTGTTCCTTCCCCAAGTACAGCTCTTTGGCCACCGAGTCCGCCACATGGGTGTGGGCATTCACGAGGGGTGGGAGGATGAACCCCCCTTTCAGGTTCAAGTCCCAAGTGGGAGGAGAACCCTCGGAGATCCTCTCGATCCGCCCGTTGCGTACCTCAAGGTATCCCCTCACGATGTCGAGGTCTTTTCCCTCGAGGATGGCGGCGTTTGAGATTATCATATCACCCATATTTTACCTGCATCCGTTATATCAAAGGGACGAAAGGTTAACGGTGAGCTCATGTCGAGACGCTCACGCGGGAAGATACGAAGGATTTACACGATCGGCTACGGGGACAAGAATTTCGAGGATTTTCTAAAGATCCTCCGCAGGCTCCGCGTAGAGATCTTGGTCGACGTCCGCGCCTTCCCCACCTCCAAGTGGCCCGAATTCAAGAAAGAAAGTCTGGAGAGAACCCTTCCCCTCCAGGGGATCCGGTACGTGCATTTGCCCGAGCTCGGTGGGTACAGAAGGGGAGGATACGAGGCGTTCATGGAGAGTGAAGAATTCAAGCGCGGGCTTGGGAAGGTGGTGAGGCTCGCGCGAGAGAGTGTCACTTGCCTTGTGTGTGTGGAGCCCAACCCCCAGGCCTGTCATCGCCGTTTCATAGCAGGAAAGCTTCGCGAGGCCGGGTGGGAAGTCGTGCACGTGTTTGGGTGAATCCTAAGCTTTTTTATGGAGTTGGGGGAGTTTAGGGGGTGGTGGGATTGAGACCTTTCTACATCGACTGGGCGATAACTTCTCATTGTAACCTGAGGTGCGGGCACTGTGTGGCGAATCCCGTGGAGGAGATGCCACCTGAACTCCTAGTGGAGCTGGCGGGTGAAGTTGTCGGCTTGAATCCTGGATGGGTGATAGTGGAGGGTGGTGAGCCGCTGATGAGGAAGGAACTATTTGAGGTGCTTGAAGAGATGGATCGGCTGGACCTCTACCTGATCACCAACGGAATGTTGTTCACCGAGCGTGTTTCCCGTGAACTGAGAAGGTTAGGGGTGAAAGTTATCTTCTCCATGGATGGTGTGACCGGAGAGGTGTATGAATCCACGAAGTCCGGTGCAAGCTTTCACCGTTTGGTGGAGGCGGTTGAACTCGCGTCCAGAGAAGGCTTGTTCCATGGAGTTACGGTGGTGTTGTCCAAACGGAACTTACACCAGGTCAAGGGGATAGTGAGATTCGTTTCCGATCACGGTGGGAAATTCGTCACCTTCATCCCGCTCCAGCCCTCGGACAGAGGATTTTCGGACCCGTATTACAAGAAGTACGCCCTTTCACCTGGGGATCACGCTCGAGTGCTTCGGGCGATCTATCGGGGACTCCAAGATCCTCGAGTACGAGTCTTCTACGATGAACCTTTCCTGTGGGCGTTCGCCGATCAGGAGGGCGTTGAGATACCGGATGGGAGGAGCGGAATCACGATCTCCGAGTTCAAGGGGTGTGCATGTGGGACGAGTTTGTATATCCGTCCCGATGGGGCGATTCTTCCGTGCATGTTTTCTCCATCGAGTTCGGTAATCTCCAAGTACCCTGAGGAAAGTCTGAGGAGGGGGTGGGAGCGGGTGAGAACTTCGCCCCTCATAAAAGCCTTCAAATCCAGAAGGTGGCGGGAGCCCCCCTGCTCGGAGTGTGAATACTTTGAGATGTGCTTTGGGTGCATGGCTAGGGTTTGTAAGTTGAGTGAGAATCTCTCGGGGGCAGATCCCGCCTGTCCTCTCGGGGCCGGGGTGGAAGCGAGACGGAATACGGTCAGGAAAAATTTTCTTCATCTTGAAGCGATGTCTTTCCGGTCAACTACTCCTCCCTAAAGAAGGGACTTGGAGGTGATCATGGCGCTCGAAACTCATCGCACTCAGACCCGCACGGGGCCGGTTGACGGCGGCGCGTCCAGAGCGAGCCTGCTCGACTCCTCCGCCCGCTTCGGTCCGGAGCCCTATTCGGGCTTCCGGACATCCGGCCCACATCCGAGCCGCTCCCCGCGGGATTGCCTTTCAGACATCGCACGCGCATTTTCACCTAAAAATCCTCCGCAGTTCCCCCCCGCCCTTTCGGACGGGTCTCCTCGCGGTGGTCGAGATGAAGATAGTAGTTTACAACGCGAGGGAATGCGACCCTAAGCGATGCACCGCCATCCGTCTCCACAAGTTCGGGAAGGTGGAAATGACGTTCGAACTGCGCGAACTACCTGGAGGTGCAATTCTGCTTGACCCTCGTGCTTCCCGAGCGCTTTCGAGGGGAGACGCGAGGAGAGCGGAGCGGAGGGGTCTGGTGGCGCTGGATTGCTCGTGGAAACGCTTGGGGAAAATGCATAAACTCAGGAAGATGGTGCCCCGTGCCCTCCCGTACTTGGTGGCGGCTAACCCGACCCACTACGGGAGGCCGACGACGCTCAGCACGGCTGAGGCACTCTCCGCCGCTCTCTTCATCCTCGGTCACCCCCAAGAGGCGGAAGAAATCTTGAAACCTTTCAAGTGGGGCCCCACCTTTCTGGAACTCAATCGCGCGTACTTGGAGGAGTACTCGCGTGCCGAAAGCAGCTCAGAGGTAATCGAGTTGCAGAAAAAGTTCGTTCCCTCACCTATCTCCACTTAGGCCTCTTCCTGAATCTGGGGAATGGATGTTCACGAAGATCTGCGACCACCACTTGTTCCCCGAAGGTGTACATCTCGTACCTCGGTTCACCGGTCTCGAAGTCGAGGATCTCGACCACGGGTCTCGTCAGGTCCTCGTCCCTCATCCCCGAAGGGACTTTGATCGAGGTGCGGAGGGAGTACACCTCCTTGATCTCCCCGTTCTTGATGAATATCACGGTGTCTACGATCATGGGAATCATCCCGAGCTCAACCCTCCCTATCAGCCGCTGGATTGCGTCTATGGCCCTCGTGGAGTGAACCACCCCCACCATCCCCACACCCGCCAGTCTCATGTCCGAGAATATCTGGAAATCGGTGGTTTTCCTGAGCTCGTCGTAGATCGTGTAATCGGGCCTTACGAGTAGAAGGATATCGGCTGTTTTCTCCATGTCGCCCTCTAGGGAGGTGTACTGGGTTATCTCATCCATCACTTGCAGGTCGCGCGGGGACTCCATCGTTTTCACTATTTTGTGGGAGGAGCAGTAGAATTCAGCAAGGGCTTGGGCGAACGTGCTCTTTCCAGCCCCGGGCGGTCCGGCTATGAGGATCCCCTCTGCCCTCTCTTTCAGTCTCTCCTTGAGCCTGTTCGAGAGATGATAATCCTCCAAGCTCACCTTGACCACGGGCCTGACCGCGGTTATTTCGAATCCGTCACTGAATGGGGGCCTAGCTATGGCGATCCGGTACTCGTGGTACTGGATCAGGGTCGCACCCCCCTTCTCGATCTCGATGAAGCACTCTGGATCTTGTTTGGCGAGTTCCATTATCTCATGGACCATCTCCCTGAGTTCCCGCTCGGTGAGCGGCTTCTCTCCCAGGGGTAGGACTTTGAGCTTGCCCGGACGCCCAACCTTCGCCAACGGCCTTACCCTTGCCTTCAAGTGCACGGACATCGTGTCCGCCCCGAAGTAGTTCAATAGCCTCGGCTTTCGTTCCTCGGGCGGAGGGGTCACCAGCTTTACCTTGAGTCCCTCGACCCTCGCTACGTCAGCCATTATCTCGTCGCTGGTGAGGAGGGTGGAATCGGTCTCCGCGGCTATTTGCCGGATTCCCGCCCCCACCGAATTGGATTCGGGGGTGAGGTACCCACCAGCGAAACTCAGCCTTATCCACCCCTCATCGGCGAGCTTCCTGAGACGAAGGAGTTCAGTCAGTCCCACGAGCCCCGAGTCTTTCCCCTCCTTCGCTTGGGTTTCAAACCTCGCTATAAGAATGTTCGGAAGGACGATTTCACTCCCTCCCAGTTCAGACTCCGCGAGCTTTCTCAAGAAGCCGTTAACGATCACACTTTCATCCGGCACGTACTTCGACATTATTTCCGAGTTCATTTCCTCCCCATCATTTAATAGGTAGTAGGTAGGGAAGTTTTTGGGATGAGGAGGAGGGAGGAAAGATTACCACCCACGGGCGCAGGACTCCTGAGGTACTTCACCGAGGAGGGGCCTGGCATAAAGATATCTCCAAAGGCAGTCATGGGGTTCGCCGTGGGATCCATAGCGTTCGAATTCCTCTTGCACCTGATGGGCTAGCTCTCGATCCGCTCGGCTAAAGCTTCAAGCCTCTGGATTCTCTTCTCCGTCGGGGGATGGGTCGAGAAGAGGTTTGTCAAGGAAGTTCCACGAAACGGGTTTACTATAAAGAGGTGGGATGTCGCGGGATTTCCTCCACCGATGGGTCTGGATCTAGCGTAGTTCTCTAGAACCCTCAGCGCACTTGCCAAGGCTCTGGGCTTTCCAGAGATTCGTGCCCCCTCTTCGTCAGCCCCGTACTCCCTCGTCCGCGAGATGGCCAGCCTCACGAGCACGGCCGCTATCGGGACTAAGATCACCGCGAGCAAGGCGAGCCAAGCTCCACCATCCCTTCTGCTTCCCCCACCGAAGAAGATAGACCACCTCCCCACGAAGGCTATGTACGATATCGCTCCGGCCACCATGGCGGCTAAGGTGTTGACCAGCATGTCTCTGTTCTTGATGTGAGCCAGCTCGTGCCCGATCACCCCTTCGAGCTGCTCCTCGCTGAGATATCCCATCGCCCCGCGGGTGACGGCGACTACCGCTTTGTGCTTATTTCTCCCCGTGGCGAAGGCGTTGGGAGCGTCGGTTGGTACCAAAGCCACCCTAGGTTTCGGGAGTCCCGCGTTCTTGGAGAGCTTGGAGACTATCCGGTGCAGCGTGGGCTCCTCTTCCTCACTCACGAATCTAGCCCTGTACAGTTTGAGCACCCACTTATCCGCGTAGAAAAATACCATGAGGTTCATCACCATGGCGAAGACGAACGCCCCCGTGAGCGTGTAGAGGATGGGGGCTCCGGTGAGGTAGCCTAGGGCGTATCCCGTGGCCAGCAGGAGACCGGTCATCACTCCTAGGAGCAAAGTGGTTCTTATCGCCCACATCTCAAGAAAGGTAGTTGGTCCCTTCTTATAACTCCTATCGAAAGTACTCCTCCAGCCACCGGATCCTCCCCGGCCTGAGCTCGGTTTTACCCTTGAGGGCGTCCAAGAAGAGTTCAATCGTGTCTCCCCCTTCGGTGGTATCTATTTCGAAGACCCTTTCCATTCCGTGAAATTTCACGGCTTCCCAGAGGATGAGGTCTATGGCTTCAGCCTCCACGTTGTCTCTCACCTTCTTCTCCGGGTATCTCCTTTTCCTCAGACGTTCCTCCAAGATTCTTGGATGGGTTCTCAGGACCACCACGTGGGAGAGCGAGTTCGGCGGGAGGAAGTGGGAGAGATGACCCTCCACCACGATCGGTCCCTCCGTCCTTCTGAGAACCTTTGAAAATCCCCTCCTCATTTCTCGCAGGTTGACGAGCCTACTACCGTCCGAGTCGAGCCTATACGCTCCCTCATCCTCTATGAGTTCGTTCAGCCTCACGAGTTTCGCGTTCAACCTCCGGGCGAGCCCCCCCGCAAACGATGATTTGCCTGTACCTGGGGTACCTGTCACGGCTATAACCAATCTCTTTTTCATCACAATTTACCCCGGGACAGGTCGATGATGTCCTCTATCCCCTCCCCGGTGGATACGAGGGTCACGGGTACTCCGGTTTCCTCCTCCACGCGTTCGATGAACTTTCTGGCATCTCCCGTGAGTTCCGTAAACCTCCTAGCACCTTCACAGCCCTTAAATAACCTGTCGATACACGTTATGGCTAGCTGGGTGGCACCGTTGATCATGGCCGCCCTCTTCGCGAGTTCGAAGTCGAAGCGACCTATGCGTCGCCTCCTCCCCGTTACCGTGCCATACTCGACTATGCCGAGCTTTTCGGCTTCCTCCTGGGAGATCTCGGTGGGGAAAGTTCCCGCACCCACCCTGCTCACGTACGCTTTGAACACCAGGATCACCTCCGAAACTTTGGTCGGTCCCACCCCCACATCCGCGAGCATAGTTCCAGCGGTCGTGTCCTTGCTCGTGACGTAGGGATAAGTGCCGTGAATCAGAGAAAGGCCAAAGCCCTGGCTCCCCTCTACTAGAACCAGAGCTCTCTCGTTGAGTGCCTCGTTGATCTCAGATGGGACATCGGTGAGGAATGGCTGGAGTTCGGGTGAACTCTCGGCCAGCTTCGCCCTCCTCCCCACCCTGTCCACGTTCGCGGGCCCACATCCCGTTCCGGTGGTGCCTATCTTCTCCTTTAGATGTTCGGAGCTTCGATCCTTTTCGATGTGGACGGGTTCTATGAGGGCGCACTTACGGTCTACACCGAGCCTGTCTCCTATCCCCGTTTCCTCCACTTCCTTGAGCAAGACTTCGGGGTTCACGAGCACCCCGGGTCCTATGAGGATCCTCGAACCCCCGTATACGAATCCACACGGCACTTGTCTCAGCCCGAATTTTTTCCCCTTGAAGTAGACCGTATGTCCGGCGTTCGGTCCGACTCCAGCTCTGGCCACGATCTTGGGCTTGTACTTTAGGGCAAGGTAAGCGACCACCTTGCCCTTTCCCTCATCGCCCCACTGGCCGCCGCACACGAGCACACAGGGTAAATGATCACCAATTGCCACTTCACGCTTTTCCTCTTTAAAATAAATTTGGTCGGGGTCAGAGGAGAATGGAGGAGGTGGGCAACAGTTGCGCCGAGCACGCGGGATTACACTCCCATACCCTGCGGAAGTACATCGATCAAGGAGTGGAGATATGTTAGGTTTTGGTGACCAGGACTCAGGGTGTCTTGCCCTTAGTACCCACGGACACGAAGATGAGATCCCTACCCGAAGCGTTCCTTATCTCAGCTCTGGTTCCGGACTCGATCTCTATCACATCCTTCCCCCTTACTCGGCGGATTTTTTCACCGACCTTCATTTCCCCCTCACCGTCCACGAAGAAACAGACCCTATCCCCCCCTTGGATCACGTGGACACATCCCGCGTGGAGGATGGTCAGGGAGAGGAGCAGGGCTCCTCCCAAATCCCTCTCACAACGGATGGCGTCTCTATCGTTCTTCACGAGTTTGGCCTCTCTGAAGGTCTGGAGGTAACTCTTGTGGGACACATCATACCACTCGCCCTCTAGGAGATATCCTTTCATCCTCTCTCCGAGCTGGAGCAGGTGTTGGATGAAGAACCCAGGGGCATCTTGCTTCTTCGCCGCACAATAGCTTCGGAGGATCGGAAAGACGCGCTTAGGCAGCACGTATATTCCTGTGCTGACGTACTGGCTTATGGGGGGCTTGACCTTCTCTCTGAAGTCTTGGATGTAAAAGCTCCTGCTGGGTGGGGGGTACCTCTCGCTTCCCTCGAATTTTACGGTGGCCATCTCCTCTGCCCGCATGTCTGGATGTTCTCCAACATAGTAGATTCCCACGAGCGGTTCTCCGGTGTAGCTTGAGATGAAACCCTTGAGGTCTGAGGAGAAGTAGTTATCCACGCATATCACGAGCAAGTCGTCCTCTATTCCAGCCCTCTCGATGGCGTTCGCAATGGCACTAACCGCTCCGAGTTTTTCCTCTTCTCTGGTGGCCTCCTCTATCAAGACGTTCGGGTATCCTCGAAAAAACGGCTCGAATCGTTTGTTCGTCGTTATCAGGGGTTCCACGCCTAACTTTTCGAGCTTTCGGAGGATGTGGCCGAGAACCGTGTCCCCCTCCACCGTTATCATGGCCTTGGGCATGGCTTCCCCGATCGGACCGAGCCTCGTGGCGAACCCACCCGCAAGGATGAGGGCCCTCATCGTTATGAGTTTAATGGGCTCGTTTCAAATAACGATTTCTGTCGGGTTTACTCGACGGTGACGGATTTTGCCAACGACCTAGGTCTGTCTGGATCTTGGTTCCTCCCGACAGAGAGGTGGTATGCAAGGAGTTGAAGTGGGGGGACAAAGACGAGGGGGCTGAACAATTCTTTCACCTTCGGAACCGGGATCACTACGTTCGCGTGCTTAGCCACTTCAGGGTCGCCTTCCTCGGCCACGGCTATGATAGTCGCCCCCCTTGCCTTGATCTCCTCGATATTGCTGATCAACCTAGCTTTGGCGCCGCCGTTGGGAGCCACCGCTATTACCGGAGTTCCCTTCTCGATGAGAGCGAGGGTGCCATGTTTGAGTTCTCCAGCCGCCAGCGCCTCGGAGTGAATGTAGGATATCTCCTTTATTTTCAGGGCACCCTCCATCACGATTGGGTAGCCTATCCCCCTCCCTATGAGATAGAAATGCTCAGCATCCAAGTATCTCCTCGCTATCCTCCTAGTTTTGCCCACCGAATCGCGAACCGCCTCCTCTACAGCCTCGTGGATTCGAAGGAGCTCGGACCACAGTTCGCTTGCTTCCGATCTCCTCAGCGTCCCGGTCTTCTCCCCCATCCGGATCGAGAAGAGGGAGAGATATGCGACTTGAGAAGCGAAAGTTTTGGTCGCCACGACGCTCACCTCCGGCCCAGCGTGGGTGTGGCAGACCAAATCACTCTCTCGTGTTATGGAACTTCCCACCACGTTGGTGAGGCATGCCACTCTGGCACCCACTGCCTTGGCGAGTTTCACGGCTTTGAGCACGTCAGCCGTTTCCCCCGATTGAGTTATCGCTAGCACCGCGCTCCTACGATCAACCCTGCAGCTCTCCTGAAATTCTGAAGCTATCACCGCTTCGACGGAGAAGTCTGCTAGCCGGGCGAGGATATACTTCCCCACGAGTGCTGCGTGATAGGAAGTCCCACACCCGACCACATACACCCTATCCGATCTCACGAAGAGGTTCGAGAGCTTCTCCAGTTCTCCGGGGGCGGCCCTCAGGGTCTCCCGTATGGCTTCGGGTTGTTGGAATATCTCTTTGAGGGTAAAGTGCGGGTATCCCATTTTCTCCGCCATCTCGGCGGTCCATGTCACGGTAATAGGTGGTCTCTTCACCACTTCTCCATCGGACAAGCGCCTCACGACCACCGATGACTCCGTCAGCACCACCATCTCGTCGTTCTGGAGAGGCATAACACGTCTAGTGAAGGGTAGCAGGGCTGGAACGTCCGAGGCCAAGAGCATTTCTCCATCCCCCACCCCAACGATGAGTGGGCTTTCCCTCCTGACTCCAACGAGTTTTTTTGGTTCCCCGGTGCAGATCACAGCGATGGCAAAGCTTCCAATGAGATGCTTCGTAGCTTCTTCGGTGCTTTTTTCCAAACTGTTTCCCTTTCGCATGAAATAGGAGATAAGGTTCGGGATCACCTCCGTGTCGGTCTGAGAGGAAAAACGGTATCCCTTTTTTCGGAGGAAGTTTTTGAGTTCTAGGTAATTCTCCAAGATTCCATTGTGCACGACGGCAACCTTTCCGAAGGTGTCGAGGTGTGGATGGGCGTTGACCTTCGATGGACGCCCATGGGTTGCCCAGCGTGAGTTGTGGGAAACGATGCAGTTCGCCACGAAATTTTCGAGTCCCGGAACCTCTAAGTCGTACACATATTTCACATCGCTCTTGATCTTCTCGTTTGAAACGACCTTCTGAAACACGACTGGTGCGCCCGAAAACTCAGGTGTTTTTTTTGACCCTCCGTCTCTCTGAGTTCGATGGATGGAACGCATTGTGGCAAGCCTCCAGCCTTTCGAGGGATGGCTGAGGGATTTGCGAGTGTTTTCCTTTGAAATCAGCAATTCGAAATCGGTGCGAGGAGAACCCTTTAAGAGTTTGCGCATGGCATCTCTCGCTTCTGCCGATTTAACACTTGAGAGGATGGGTATTCTCTCGAGAAATCTTTTCACTTGGTCGCGGTTCGAAATCGTCAGGGGGTGGGGATCATTCCAATTCGAGTCATTGGGCATGAATCGGGTGCAGGATGAGAGGATGCCAGCTCTGAGTAAGAGGGTTTGGATCATCCTCACGTTCTTTCGGCTCCCCCTGAGGAGGAGCTGTCCGCCATCGGAGTCGATGATCCCCTTCGCATCAAAGAAGCCACCGACGAATGCGAGTACTTGGGGTTCGGGAAGCCCACCGATCCAAGTTGGGAATTCCCCCCGCCGTAACTCCGGAAAGTTTTCCGTGAACCACTCGCACAAGCGTTCGTCGTTTATTTCCAGAGAGTACGCATCCTTTCGTTTCGATCTCACGATCCGCCCGGAGATCCCAAAGAGATCTCGGAAGAGTTCGTTGTATCTCTCCAAGAGGGACCTGTCCATGTCCTCGATTCTCACGGTTCGCTTCCCGAGGTGTCCACTTCCAAGCATGTAGCCCACGAGCTGCATGAGTTTTTTCCCCGTTTTGCGTGGGAAAGACACCTTCGTCGCACCCTCAGCCGTGAGGGCGATGTACTGCTTATCCTGCGCGTCTCTAAGCTCCTTCGACCTCCCCCCGATCGAAATCCTCCCAGCGCAGAGGAGCAAGTCACCTCTTTCGATATCCCTTACCCTCTTTTCGACTATCTTCCCGTTCGCCCCCGCCACGAGCAGACGGTGATTCCCTGTGCAGACGATTTCGGTGAACTGAGTCTTTATCCTGTGGAGGTAAGGGGGGGCGGGGTGTCTGAAGCACAGAGCCCTCGCACGCACGAATTTTCTCTCGTGAATACGGTATGCCCAGACATGGCATTTTCGATCTATCTCGGAAATACGCGTGATCCTGCCATCGCCCAGTTGGACTATGGTCTCGGGATGTAGACAGTGCCCTATCCCCACATTGCCTGGCAAATCGTCGAGTTTTAGTTTGCGATGGACATCCTCGATTTTTCCCCGATCCTTTTTCACGTATAGTTTTCCCTTCCAGATGGTCGCTTCCCCGATGGAATCGTACCCCCGATATTCCAAACGCCTCAGTGCATCGAATAAGAGGGGCGCTGCTTTGCGTTTACCGATGTAGCCGACGATTCCACACAACTCAAGTCCCCCGTCCTCTAGTTCTCACCACCTCTGGGTACCCTCTTATAAAGGGGGCCATCTTGGGATCCGCCGTCTCCACCGGAGGTGATGGACCCCCATCGCTCTGCACATTCACTCCTTCCTCAGCATTTTTCGGATTTCGTGGGTTAGAGCTTCGTTCACGACTTTTCCATCGACTTTCCCACGCAAGTGTTTCATCAGGATTCCCATCAGGGGTTTCATGGCTGCCTCACCTCTTTCCTCTATCAGCTTCCGGTTGGCCAACGTAACTTCTCGGACGAACCTTTTAAGTTCCTCTTCACCCGGAGCCCGAAGCCCAAGTTTCTTGAGAACCTCTTGAATATCTTTCCCCTTCGATCCCTCCGCGAGCACCTCCGGTATAGCTTCCTTGGCCAGCTTTCCGTTCGATATAAGATTGAACATGTCCAGCAAGAAGGACTCTGGAACCCTCTCAACCTCGATCCCCTCCCTCCTCAGACTCACCATCGTCTCTTCCAAGGTGGTGGCTATGAGCTTTGGACTCGCACCGGATCCCCTCGCGAGCCTTTCGAAGAGCCCCGCTTTCTCGGAGAGGCTGAGACGCCCGGCCATCTCCTCGCCTAGGCCATATTCTTTCATGAACCTTTCCTTCTTCCGTTCCGGGAGTTCGGGGAGGCTCTCTCTCAGAGTTTTCAGCCTGTCTTCCCGGATGGGGATCGGTGGGATGTCGGTCTCCGGGTACATCCGTCCCGCTCCGGGTAAGGGGCGCATGAATTCGGTATTCCCGTCGGGGAGGGCCCTCCTCGTCTCCTCCGGGACGCCTTCGATCGCTTGGTTTGCCCTATCGACAACTGCAGCTAGGGCGGTTCGGGCTTTCTCCCTCGTATCGACCACGATCACAACTGCATCGTCCTCGCTCGCACCCGTGGCCCTCCTTATCCTCTCCACCTCCTCTCGGGAGATCCCGTACGCCGGTAGCTCGTCCGTGTGGAGTATTCCTCCAACCTTTCCGTACAACTTCGCCCAGTCCGCGAGTTCGGTTCCGAGCCTCCTCCCCGGTTGTAATTCCCTGCCTACGAGCCCGGCGAACTTAGGTAGATTGACCGCCAGCACCCTCTTCCCTTTCGCGAGCCCCTTGCTCACAATCTGCGACCCCGTACCAGAGAAAGCTTCCGTGACATCCACGAATTCTTTTTCGACCCTTCCCGCCCCACGTCGGGCGAGTTCCTTCTTGATTTCGATGAGGGCGAGTTGTCTCTGAACCTCGCGTTCGACGACTTTTGAGATGAGCCCGAGTTCCTGAACCCCTTTGATCTCGACCCTGGCTCCCCCTCTCACCGAGATGTTGACATCCTGTCGGATGGCCCCGATCTCGCGCTTGACCTTATCGGTCGCACGGCAGATCATCCCGATCGAATATGCTATTTCTTGAATTTCTTGGGGTGTGTGCCCCACTATAGGTCCGGTTCCGATCTCGACCAGTGGAACCCCAAGCCGGTTCAGCCTATAGGTCACCTTCCCCCTTTCCTCGGAGACGATCGCGGCCGCGTCCTCCTCCAAAGCGATAGTGGAAATTTCGATCCTCCTTCCCTTATATTCGAGGAAGCCGCCCAAACCGACTATGCAGGTGCGTTGAAATCCACTCGTGTTGCTCCCGTCGATGACGATCTTCCGCATGGTGTGGATCTCGTCAGGTATTCTGCAGTTCAGTAATAGTGCTATCTGCAAAGCGATCTCCAGGGCCTCAGGGTTTAATTCGTGGGGTGGTTCACAGTCGGTTTCCACGAGGCAACTCTCACCCGAAAACACTTGGTAGCAAAAGGACCTGTTGCGTAGGTACTCGAACTGTGCGGCGACATCCGTCTCTCCCAACTCGCTCTGTACTGGTCGCAGGCGGCGTTCGATCGTGGTCAGTGGTGTTTTCTCCCTCATGGTCGTAGGGCAGTTACAAAACAGTTTGTGTTTAGTGTCGAGCTGCTGATGGATCTCCAAACCTACCATCGGTTTCAGCTCTTCGTATGCTTCCTTTCTCATCTTCTCACCGTTCGGTTCGGATCCACTCGGGAGGCACCCTTCCAGAAATTCGGAGGCGCGTGAGGAGATGCCAAGCGCTCACTCGTTTCTCCAGTCCTCATCTCGATTCAACGTCCTCGGGCATGCTTTTTATTCTCTTGGGGGCGAGGGTGAGATCTGGGGGAGGCACCAAACTCGTCCATCCGAGAGCATTTTATATCGGGCGGGAAGAATCCCTAGATGCTGAGGGACATCGCTAGGTTGTGTGAGGAGAGGTACAAGCTCATCCTCCTTACCATCCTCCTCGTCTCGTGTGTCATGGGGTATGGAGTGACGAGGATCTCCCAGACCTCTGATTTCAAAAAATTTCTACCTGACGAGTACACTTCGGTCGGGGTCTCCTTAGAGATCAGCAACGAGTTCGTGGGCACATCCTATGAGACGGTGTTGGTCGAAGCGGAGAATCTGTTAAAGGCTGATGTGATCCGCTCGATCCTTGAGCTGGAGGATTCCCTCTCCTCCGACCCAGAACTCGAAAACAGAGTGCTGGGATGTCAGTCCTATGTCGACTACATTCGATGTATTCCCGGTTATGAAAACCTTTCCGACCCCTTACTGGAGGCCGCCGCCGCCCGCATCGTGGATAACCTCTTCTCGGATCCCATGACATCGAAGCAAATAGCGATGTTTCTAACCCGGGACAGGAAAGCGGGCCTGATTCGCGTGTACCTCAACACTCTCCTGACGACCTCAGAGCTCATGGACACGGCGCAGTCGGTGCGGGCGAAGGTTGATGAGTTCGAGAGCACCGCGGAGAACCTAGAGCTGAGCGTCACGGGAGCTTACTCCATCCAGCATGACATCCATGAGATGATGAACAGGGACAACAGCGTGTTAATCCCCGCGGTTCTGGTATTTGTCATCTTCATCTTGTTCCTCGCGTTCCGGAGGTTTTCGGATGTGGCGATGTGCTTCTCAGTCGTTGGTCTGGCAACGATGTGGACCATGGGGACCATGGGTTTGCTTGGAATAGACTTCACAGCTCTGCACGTGGCGCTCGTTCCGATAACGATGGTTGCGGGCATAGACTACTCGATTTACATCCTCAACAGATACTACGAGGAACGCAGAGGAGGGAAGAGCCCCCAGAAGTCCCTAGAGACCTCTGTCCATCGGATAGGATCCGCGGTTTTGATATGCTTGATAACCACGGTGATAGGCTTCCTCTCTTTTTCGATATCAGACTTTCCTCCGAATCGCACGCTCGGGCAACTCGCGGCGCTGGGTGTGACTTTCGCTTTCCTTCTGACGATTTCGTTCCTCCCCTCCCTCGTGGCTATGAGGCATCGGAGGGAGCGGGGAAGGATATCGACACCCCAGAGAACGTACTTGGGTGGAGAAAGACTCAACGTCCTCCTGGTGAGAACGGGAAGATCCTTGGTACGCAATTGGAAAGTCGTGCTCGCGGTGACGGTTGTGAGCTCGCTCGCGTGTGTGGTAGCGGCTAGAGGGGTAAGCACGACGATGTCGTTCGACCTGTTCCTCCCAAAAGGTGTCGAATCGCTAGACACCAAACACGAGATAAACGAAATGTTTGGGGGCCAATCCTTGCTCTTCGTCCTCGTCAGCGGAGACTTCTTCGAGCCCGAAGCCCTCAATGAAATATCCCAGCTGGAGGGTGCGGTGCTTGCAGATCCGGATGGTGTGGGTGTCATCACGGGGGGGACGAGCATAGCGGATCTTCTCCGGTACGCGACGATGGGGGAATTTCCCCAAACGAAGGAGGAGGTGTTGAAAATCGTTGAGAACGTCCGGAAATCGGACGAGAGCATAAACCTCCTGCTCTCCCAAGATGGCACCGAGACCCTCTTGGTCTTCTACGTGAGCGGCACGACCAATCGGGATTTCAAGCGAGCGACCGATGTGGTGAGGGCGCATGTCTCCGAATTCCAGAGCGACGTGATAACCATGCGGTGGGGAGGCGAGCCGGCGGTTGGAGGGGAGCCGGCGGTCATCACGGACATATTCGAAGGTATCCGTCCAAGCATGGTGAGGATGACGGCCCTGGCTCTAGTCCTATGCTTCTTTTCCCTCCTGATCCTGTTCAGATCCCTTCCGGTGGGAGCCATCGCGATCCTACCCGTGTGTCTTGTGATAGCGTGGGAGTTCGGAACCTTCAGGCTCCTTGGGTGGTCGGTGGATGTGTTCACGATGGGCTCCTTCTGCCTGATGATAGGGATGGGGATAGACTACAGTGTGCAGATGGCTTCTAGGTTCAGGGAGGACTGGAAGATTCGTGGATGGGCACCCGACCGAGCGGCGGTCAATACGGTTCGACACGTGGGGAGGGCTATCCTGGTAGCGATGGTGACGATGGCGGGAGGTTTCGGCATCCTCTCGCTCTCCAGGATGCCGGCGATGACGAGGTTCGGTGAACTCGTGGCACTCGTCATCTTGTATGCCCTTGTCGCCGCTTTGATCATCCTCCCAACCGTCTATCTCGCTTACGCTCGTCGCTCCAAGCGAAAGGGAAAATTCAGAACGAAGCGCTAGATCGGGTTGGAGGGTGGCTTCGTTCGCAGGTCCGTCCTAGAGGAGATCTCCCCCGCCACGTTCTTGAGCATCAGCGCCTTGACCTCGTCGGGTTTCCTTACGTGGCCCAGTACCCACATGAGCTTGACGTAAGCCACCTCTGGGAGCATGTCCTCACCGGGGATCACCCCCATCCCCAGCAGGTCTCTTCCGGTGGAGTATACCTTCATATCGATTCTTCCCCAGAGACACTGGGAGGTCATCACCACTGGGACACCCTTCTCACCCGCTTTCTTTATGGCTCCAAAGAGGCTCTCCGGAGCGTGCCCCAGCCCGGTCCCCTCCACGACGATCCCTCTGTACCCGAGTTCTAGGAGGGCCAAAACTTGATCCCCACTCATCCCTGGAGTGACTTTGACTAGGGCCACCCTAGGTTCAATGCGGTCGTCCAGTTCCACCCTCCCCTTGGGGTTCATCCTCCTGTAGTCTTGGGTGAGCATCTCCACCCTCCTATCCCTCACGATGCCGAGAGGGAGATCGTTGATGGTCTGGAAAGCGTCCCTGCGACTCGTGTGGCACTTCCTGACTTTCGTTCCACGGTGGATCAGGCAGAAATCGTCGCTCACCGATCCGTGCATGACCACACACACCTCCGCTATTTGTGACCTCGCCGCAACGGCGACCGCGCTGAGGAGGTTCATGGGAGCATCGCTGCTCGGTCGATCCGAGGATCTCTGAGATCCCACGAGAACCACCGGCTTGTGGAGCCCGCGGAGCATGAAACTCAGGGCTGCGGCAGTGTATGCCATCGTGTCCGTCCCGTGGGCGATTACCACACCCCTCGCGTCCGAGTTCAGCTCTTCGACCACCGTTCGGGCTATCCGGATCCAGAGATCTGGGGTCATATGTTCGCTGAAAACGTTACATGCCTCCACGAGCTTAACGTTCGCCACCTCAGCTATCTCCGGCACTGAGGCGTAGATCTCCTCCGGGGTGAATGCGGGGTATACCCCACCGGTGCGGTAGTCTACTCTCGAGGCTATAGTTCCCCCGGTTCCCACGATCGTCACCAGCGGCTTCGAGGGATCTGGCTTCGCCAGTAGCGGTGGAGGTTTTGGTCTTCGGAACTTCCCCGAAGAGAGCTTGGAGATTTTCGTGTCCTCACCGATCCTCACCCCAACGTTGTACCCGTTCGGGAGCTTGAGAACCACACAGTTCGGATCTCCGAGTTCGGTCCGAGGCATCAATGTCCCTTCGTACACGGTGTCTCCTTTCTCCACCCTGAGGGTGTCCCCGACTTTCGCGGAGATCCTCTCCAGCACCTCCCTGAGTCTACCGGTGTATCCAAACATCATCAAACTTGGATTCGCCACGTTTAATCCCACCGGAGCTATGGTTGAGGAGGGTCTCTCTCAAGGGACGAAGTCCTAACGATCTCCCCGAGTTTCGAGAAGTCCTCTTGAAGTTTGGATCTGTTTCTCGCGCTGTAGAGCGCGGCTGCGGGATGATAGGTCAGGAAGAGTCTGAACGAGGTTCCTCCGAACTTGCACCCAATGAATCTACCGTGCTCTGAGGTGATGTTCACCCCCTTCCCCAAGAGGGTGGTCGCAGCGGTTCTCCCCAGGGCCACTACGAGTTTAGGCATGAGGATTTTCATCTGTTTCTCTAGGAAGGGACGGCAGGCCTCGATCTCCTCAGGTGAAGGGGTTCGGTTACCAGGAGGTCGGCACTTGATGGTGTTGGTGATGTACACTTCACTCCTGTGCAGACCTATCGACTCTAGGAGCGAATCCAAGAACTTGCCCGCCGCTCCGACGAATGGGAGTCCCTGCAGGTCCTCGTTGACACCTGGGGCCTCACCCACCATGACCAACTTCGGGTTCGGAGACCCGGAGCCGAAAACTACTTTTTTCCTCCCTAGGTGAAGTCCACAGCGCCTGCAGTTCAGGGCCTCGGCCTCGAGCTTCCGGAGGAGTTCAACCCGATTCGGAGGAGTTCCGTTCCCCATGATACCGGTTTACCCCAGCTCGCTCGATCCGCACGACTTCATTCTTTCGTGCACGTACCTCAGGAGTTCTAGGTCTTCCTTGCAGTGTTCGATTATGAGGTTCTTCGCGTTCTCATCCCCTTGGATAGTGAGCTTGAAGAGGGTCGATACATCTCCCCCCTGAAAATCGACTCTCCTGGACATCCCGAGGAATTTGGCCACGGACTCCAACTTATAGCTGGATAGGAGGAGGTGACGCTTGCACCACACGTAGAGGTCGAGGGAGGGAACGGTAAAGATCCTCTCCATATCTACCCCTAGAAGAACAGCCCTAGCGAGGATGAAGGGGATATCGAAGCCCGAGCCGTACCACGTGACCAAGAGGTCGCAGTCCCCTAGCTCCTGGGTCAGCCACTCCAGCACGGCCCTCTCCCCCTCGGGAGTTTTGGCGAACCTCACTTGGGGAGTATCCCCCTTGAGGACTCCCATCGCGACTATCATTCCCTCGTCAGCTTTCTTGGATGTGGTTTCGATATCGAGGTACGTGGTCACTCACTCACCCATCACGAATACCGCGAGCCTCCTCGTCCGGGGGCCATCTTCCTCGATTACGAGGAAGTTTTGCCAGGTTCCCCTGATAACCCTTCCCCCGACCACGGGCAAAACTCGTGAGGACCCAACGATAGCGGATTTGAGATGGGCGTGTGCGTTGTCATCGATCCGATCATGCTCATATCCTTCCCTCGTGGGGATTAAATCTTCAAGCTTCTGGAGTAAGTCGTGCATAACACCTCTTTCCCCCTCATTTAGGACTAAAGCGGACGTAGCGTGGGGGAGCTGAACCACAAGCAGACCATTCTTTATTCCGGATTTCCTAACTTCGGCAAGTACCTCATCGGTTAGGTCCACGACTTCCCTTCGCTTTTTCGTCGAGAAAGTGATTTCGGAATACCAAGTTTTCATCTAAAAAGTTCTTGGAAAGGTACCATATATCTTTAGTCAGGGTTAGCCGATCGGTAAAGATGGCCGTCTTCTCTGATCTAATGCTGGTACCAGTCCTATTCAAATTTGCTGTTAAGACTGGGCCCTTCGTCCTTGAGGCTCTTGAGTGAGGCTTTTTTATAAACAGTTATTTGGGGTGCTGCTACCCTAAAACAATACAAGTTATACCAGACAATACCTTGAACGCGAACGGGTCGAGCTAGTGTTCGAGAACCTGGCGGGCATCCGCCAGTCAATGCGCTCCAATCGCAAGTCGAGGAACGGCAAGGCCATGCGTCGCAGGCTAAACCGGTGGCCTTTCCGAAGCTCCAGTTGTTCGTCGAGTACAGGGCCCCTACGGCGCGGGTACCGAACGAAATACCTGCCGAACACGGAGGACGACGAGACCGGAGTGAGGGGCACCTCCAGCACGATCTACCCTCGGAATATGAAGGTCATTGATGTTCAAGAACTTCCACCCTCAAGCAGACCCGCCTGCGCGTGGGCTTCCGCACACCCATGGAGCTCCCAAAGGATTTCCCCCCATCTCCCGAACACCTGTTGAGGCTCATAAGGCAGCGCTTGGTCCTGCTCGTCAACGAGTATGGTGACGGAAGCAGGGTTCCCGAGCCCGAGGTCAAGGGGAGGGTCAACCCAGTCGCACGGCACCACCACCGTTTGATCGGTTACTCTCGTCGCTCGGGTAGGAGGGAGTTCTGGCAATGCTGGACTGGGATCGCGGACTACGAGTTCGAGGAGATAAACGAGGTCGGGCAGTGGTTGCTAGGCGTAGGAAAAGTGCTCGGTGCTGGGGCGAAGTCCTCCTTCGGACTGGGATTCTTCGACGTGGGGCCGAGCTAAGCTCTCGTCTTCTTATTTTCGGGCTGGAGAAGATCTTGATCCGGCGGCCCAAGCCAGTTTCGGAAGTTCTTTGGCGGGATTCTATTTTCCGGACACCAACTTTTTCACTACTCTCTCAAATTCCTTCACGACGCTCAACTTCGCCTTCAGCATGCCGTGAACCGCTTCGAGGTCGAGCCCCCAGTAAAGGTGAACCAACACGTTCCTGAAGCCAGCCAGCTCGGACATTTCGCTGGCGAGATCGGATGGGATAACCCCTTCCTCAGACAAGATCAGAAAACTTTCTCTATAAGTGGATGGCCTCTTCAAACTCCGCTCCGCGATCAGGTGATTTGCAATGTCTATCGCCGCTTGGATGCTGACCAGAAGGGCGTGCAGGACCATATTTTGTTTGTCCCTGTCCCGCCGCAACTCATCGAGCGAGATGTTCTGGTACCTCCTCCAGTCCTCCGTTGCCCGCCCGAGTTCCCTCAGGTGATCCACGATTCCCCGCTTGTCGAACATCTCAAACCTTCGCGAGCAATTTTTCGTCGAACCAGTCCAGAACCTCCCGGTAGTCCAAGTACTCGGATAGAACAGTGCTCTCGTACCTGACACGGTTGGACTCATCACGGCAGAAAACCGGTTTACCTTTCCTTATGACCTCGTACTGAAAGTAAATCGGGGAGGAGTTGAGGACTTTCACGTCGAATTCGAATTCATGACCAAGCACCTTCTCGAGTTCTCCGGCGATCTTGTTGGCGAGCACAGCGGAGTCGTACGCAGGAGGGAAGCCAGACACCAGTATCGCGACATCGATGTCTCTGAATTCCCCCCCTTCGTAAAATGAGCCAAACACATAGCCCAATTCCACCTCTTCGAACTCCGACAAAGTGTCTGCGATTTTCTTGATCACCTCTTTTCTATCCCTCATCTCCCCACCGGCATTTCGGTTTTCGTGATAATAACCTTTTACTTTACGCTGAGAAGTCTCCTTCCGAAAGGGGGGATGAGGGACGGAACGTATATTATCTTTGACGTTTGTTCCTTATTGGGCGGAGCAGGGAAGAAGATCCCCTGCGAAAGCTAGGAGTAGTTCACGAGACGATGATAGATAGATGCCCCGGTGCCAAGAGGTTAATTGAACCCAAAATAGTAACGAGAACATGTCCCGCATGTGGGGAGGAAGTGGAGTTCTTCGACTACGAGACTGAAACCAAATGTCCGAAGTGTGGGAGGACTCTGCATTTGGAGGCATCCGCTTCGTGCATCGTCTGGTGTAAGTACGCTGAAAAATGCATTGAGGATTTGGAAAAGCGGAAGCTCATACCGCCTTCTAGGGCGGAAGAACTCAGGAAAATGATCAGAAAGTTCTAGGAAGGTTTAGTGAACTATCTTAGCTATTACGGGAACCATGAAGCTGTTGGGATGCGGATGGATGCTATAAAAATTATTGGAGTCCGTTGAAAATCTGAAGAAGACCGACCTCTGCTGACCACCTTTCAATCCTCACTTTTTGAGGCTTGCTATTGAAACGTAGTCCCAGCTTGATCGGTTACTCTCGTCGCTCGGGTAGGAGGGAGTTCTGGCAATGCTGGACTGGAATCGCGGACTACGAGTTCGAGGAGATAAACGAGTGCGACCGGGCGGACGTGGGTGCATGATTGACCAATCGCTGTCACGGATCTTGAAACGGAGTTCATATTATCGGGAACTTGATTATTCAACTCAAGGGGTGAGGACTAACGGCAGGTTCCGGCCCCACCCAAAGATTTTGAATCCCACCGGCTAATTTTCACCGATGAAAGGGGGAGATGTCTGGGTGATCATACCCGCGTATAACGAAGAGCACTCCATAGGGAGGGTACTTGATGATCTGAAAAAGGAAGGATGGAAAAACCTCATAGTGGTGGATGATGGCTCGACCGACGCCACCGCACGGATAGCCCGCTCCAAGGGAGCCTTGGTGGTGAGCCATTTGAAGAACTCAGGTTTGGGTGCGGCCCTGAGGACGGGGTTGGAGAAGGCGAAGGAACTCGGTGCCCGCCGAGTTGTGACCTTCGACGCGGATGGACAGCACGACTCAAAATCCGTAGCGGAGATCGTCTCGAGCCTCGACATGGCGGATCTCGTGATAGGCGTGAGACGAAATGTCAACATCCCTTTGCACAAGCGTTTTGGGAACTTCGTGCTCGATTTCATAACGTTTATCTTTAGTGGGTTATTCACGGACTCCCAGTCGGGTAACCGGGGGTTCTCGAAGAGGGCACTTGAGAGGGTAGATATAAAGAGCGATCGGTACGAGGTCTCCTCCGAGATAATAATCCAGGCTTCGAAGCTCGGCCTGAGGATAAAAACGGTTCCGGTGAAATGCTACTATAATGAATACTCGAAGGGCAAGGGGACCACGATCCTCAGCGGGATAAAGATATTCTGGAAGCTACTCGTCCAGAAGGTGAGGTTCAGAAGGTGAAAGGTTGAAGTACGTAATCGGGGTACACGAGGCTAGGGCGAGGATCGAGAAGTGGTGGAAACCCAGACCGAGGGTGGTTGAGAAAAACGTGTGGGGGGTGGTAGGCATGATTGCGGCAAGGGATGTGGTGTCAAAGGTGGATCTCCCCCCATTCGACAGGGCGGCTTATGACGGTTACGCCCTCCGTGCTAAAGACACCTTCGGTGCCGATGAGGGGAATCCTGTCCTCCTCAGGCTCGCGGGAAGGGTGAACGCGGGTGAGTGGCCGGAGGTGACGGTCGGGAGGGGCGAGTGCGTGGAGATAGGCACAGGAGCACCCATCCCCAAGGGAGCCGATGCGGTGGTGATGAGCGAATACGCCTCGGAGGAGGGTGGACGCGTGAGGGTAACGCGTGCTGTACCCCCCGGTGAGAACGTGTTGTTCAGGGGGTCGGAACTCAAAAAGGGTGCGGTTATAAGATGTGCCGGGAAGATCCTCACGCCTAGGCTGGTGGGAACCCTAGCGGCGATCGGGGTGGGGAAGGTGAGGGTCTATGCCAAGCCGAGGGTGGGGGTGATAGCAAGCGGGGATGAACTCGCGAATCCGGGGGAGAGGCTCAGGCCGGGGGAGGTTTACAACGTCAATGGTCCTATGCTGTGCGCTGCCGTTAGCTCATGCGGTTGTGAGCCCCAGTGGTTGGGGGTGGCCCCTGACGAACCTAAAGGTACGCTAGAGCTTCTGAAAAAGGGGATTTCGAGTTGCGATGCCGTCCTCGTTTCGGGTGGCTCCTCCGCTGGGGGGAGGGATCTCGTCCCGGGGGTGGTGGGTAAGCTCGGAAAGCCCGGATTGATCTTCCACGGCTTGGCGATGAAGCCCGGGAAACCGGCGTTCGTGGCAGTCGTGAAGGGAAAGCCGATATTCGGACTGCCGGGATATCCTCTCTCCGCGCTCATGGTGTTTTATCAGGTCGTGTCCCCATACCTGAGAGCGATGAGCGGTGCATCGGCTTCCCCTTCGATCAGCGTGAGGGCCAGCCTCTCCACGAGCTTGAGATCGGCGAGGGGGAGGGAAGAGCTAGTTCCGGTGAAGTTGGTTCTCAGGGATGGGGAGCTGGTGGCGGAGCCCGTGCGCATGGGCTCGAGCGCGATCACCTCGCTGGTGGTGTCGGATGGTTACATCAGGATCCCAATCGAGCGCGAGATGGTTAGGGAAGGGGAAGAGGTCGAAGTGACTACGTTCGGAGGTGAGGAACTCGTTTAAGGTGATAGGGGTAGGAGGATACAAGGACAGCGGAAAAACGGAAGTGGCGGTTAGACTCATCGAAGAGCTCGTGAAACGAGGGCATCGTGTTGGGACGGTGAAACACATTCCCCATCCCAATTTTACAATCGATGTGCCGGGTACGGACACTTGGAGGCACGCTCGAGCTGGAAGCGAAGTCGTGGTTGCCCTCAGTCCAGGGGAGGTCGCGGTCGTGGACAAGAGGGGGGCGGATCTGTACCGCTTGCTCCTCTCGATGCGTGAGCTGGATTTCATCGTTTTAGAAGGGTTCAAGCGCATCGAAAACGTGGTGAAAGTGATGGTGGCTAGAGATGAGAGGGAGGCGTCAGAGCTTGATGACGAGTTCACCGCGGGTTTCGTGGGTGAGGGACATGGTGGAAAACCCGTTTTCCAGAGGGAGGACATCAAGGGGCTAGCGGACTTCGTCGAGGAGAGGGCAACGAGTCCGGTTGGGGGGTTGAACTGTGGTGCGTGTGGATATGAAACTTGCAAGGAATTCATCTTAGCCGCTGTCTCCGGGAGAACCAGTAGGAGGGAATGTCCTGCCCTCGAGGGATGGGTGAAGCTCAGGGTGAACGGGAGGGAGTTGCCCCTGAATCCTTTCGTTCAGAGGTTCATCTCGGGGACGATCGCAGGCATGCTCACCGCCCTGAGGGGGGCATCGGGGGAGGAAATTGAGATAAAGGTGAGGAGACGAAGGGATGGTTCCGGTGAGGGATAGGTTTGGCAGGCCCGTACGTAGCCTGCGCATCTCCGTCACGAACGTCTGTAACTTGAGGTGTGTGTATTGTCACAGGGAGGGTCAGGATCGCGGGAATAGGCAAATGACGGCCGGGGAGATCGGGGAAATCGTTCGGGTGGGCTCGGAGTTCGGAATATCCAAAATAAAACTCACGGGGGGGGAGCCGCTCATGCGGGACGATCTCGAGGAGATAGTAGCTGCCGTGACCCAGCCCGGGATCGAAGAAGTTTCGATGGTGACGAATGGGGTGAAGCTCGCTGAGAGGGCAAGGGGATTAGCTCGGGCGGGGCTGAAAAGGGTGAACGTGAGTCTCGACACCCTCGACCCAAGGCTGTACGCCAAGCTCACAGGAGTCAAGGCGCTGGATCGGGTGCTAGCAGGGATAGAGGCGGCGCTGGATGCACACTTGGTTCCCCTAAAGCTGAACATGCTTGTGCTCAAGGGGGTGAACGAGCGAGAGGTGGGGCGGATGATAGAGTTCACTCGAAGGAAGGGGGTGATGCTTCAGCTCCTCGAGCTGATCCGCCTTCCCGATTCCCCTCCATGGGTGTACGACCATTTCCACTTCGATCTGAGATCCCTTGAGCAGGAATTCGAAAGCGTTGCGCTCGAGGTGAGAACGCGGAACGAGATGCAGGCTAGGAGGGTGTACCGCCTGGAGGGCGGAGAGGTCGAGGTCGTGAGACCTATGCACAACTCAGAGTTCTGCGCCCACTGCACCCGCCTGAGACTGACTCACGACGGCTACCTGAAACCGTGTCTGATGCGCAACGACAACTTAGTAGATGTGCTTTCCCCTCTGAGGGAGGGCGACGGGGATGGAGTTAGGGAAGCGTTCAGACGTGCCGTGGAGCTTAGGGAGCCATACTTCAAAGGTGGCTGAGGACTCCTCACGGCTTCCTCAAGAGGAAGATGTACTCTTGGGAAATCCCGAGCTTGCGTCTGGAGGGGGAGGTGCAGAACCTGCGATTGATCACGAGTGCTCGCCTAGTCTTAAATCCTGCCCTTTCCGCCATCGTTCGGAGGGGCTGGCAAACTTCCACTACCCCTCGCTTGGGGAAACACCCGTCCGAGGCCAAGAGCGCGACATCTGCCCCGGGTTTGCACACCCTGTACATTTCATTCACGACTTTCGATAGGTCGTTGAAATAGAGTTCCGGATCCGCGACCTCCTCTGGGTTCTTGGGGGAACCCAGAAGCTTCTCCGGCGAGGGGGGCTCGAGCCCGAGGATCTCCTCCTCCACACGATACGCCCTCGCGTACTCGAACTTTCCGAGGTAGGGGGGGGAGGTGATCACGGCGTCGAACGTTTCGTCATCGGCATCCATCCGTCTCGCGTCGCACTCCTTTACCGTGATGCTCGCCCTCTTGACCCCAAGTCTCTCCACGTCGTCGCGCATCCAGCTCAACCTCCGGGACAGGACTTCCCTCAACGGTGGGAGTTTCCTCATCCTCACTTTCACCGCCGCCCCATCTCTCCGTGCCCACGTGCATTCCATCGCCGCACCCACAAGGGCGGTGAGCAAGAAATCCCTTATCGCTCCGCTACCGATTTCCTCTATCTTCCCCTTGAAGAAGAAGATGTCCTCCAGCACGTGTTGCGGGAAGAACCTCCGGAGGAAATCGGAAGCTCGAACTTCTGGCCTTTCGAAGGGGGCGGCGAGTAGAACCCTCGACACCTCCTCCAGCTCGCGGACGTCGTACTCCCCGAGCTTGACGCGGGAGACGAAGAGCATGAGGGGGTGGACATCGTATCCCCAGCAATCGACCCCCAATTCCTTGCACGCGAGCAGGGTGGTGCCCACTCCGCAGAACGGATCCAAGACCGAGTTCCCCTTCCCCAGATAAAATCCACGGATGAGCATCACAACGAGATCCCTGGAGAATGCCTCCTTCATAGGGAACCAGTTGTAGACGGGAAGCCTCCGGTTCGGGAGATCGGTTGCTAGCCTTCCGAGCTGGAGCTTCTTGACGATCTTCAGAGATCCACCACCGACTTGAGGTACTCTGCCTCCCCCTCGGTGAGTTCAAGCTCTTCCGCTATGGCCCTCCCCCTCTTCCTATCGTGCTTCAGGATGACCCCCAGATATTTGAGGAAGTGCTTACGAGCTACCCTTGAAGAGGTGTGACACCGGGAGGCCACTTTCCTCGCCACGCTTTCCCGGAAGGTTCTCTCCCCTCTAGTTTGTCTGTAAGCGATGGCTGAACTCGGTACTTGGAGCCTCCTGCTCACGGTTTCTCCATCCCTCAGGATCGAAGGTCCGGCGGCCATGAGGTCGGAGGCGTATCCCCAGAGTCCGTACACTTGCTTCCTCCTCGCCCTGGAGAGGAAGATATCCGCCCTCGAAAGGGCCTCATAGATCCTGGCTCTATCGAGGGGGTTCTTGGCGAGGAGCGGTGCGTTCTCGCTTATCCACCCTATCGCTTCGTCTGGAGGCATATCGAGGCTCCAGAGGATTCTCCTCGCCTCCCCAACCGAGGATGCGTGGAGGATTCCTCCTAATACTTGGAACACGTTGGATTCCATATCCCTGAGGTATAGGGCGAGATCCCTTATCGCGCACCTCTTCTTCCCGGTGGCCGATGTCTGGAGGTCATTTATGGCAGCCCTGAGATCACCCCGGGAGGCCTCGGCTATCCGTTTCAGCGCTAGGGGTTCTGCTTCTATTCCTTCCATTTCACATATCCGCTCGAGGGCTCTTTCGATGGATTGGGGTGAGAGACGTCTCAAGTTCACCTGCAGGCACGAGTTCAGGATCTCGGAGGGTATTGCCCTGCGATCGTTCGCTATGAGGATGATGGGATTCGTGGTTCTCCCGAGGACCTCCCTCACCGCTCTGTACCCCCCTAAATCGGAGCGGGAATGAATGTTGTCAGCCTCGTCCAGGATCACGAGTCTTCTCCCCCCAGCCCCCTCAAAGAGGGTTCCCGTGGTCGCAGCTTCCCCCGCGACTCGCTTGAGCACCTCGAAGGTACGCTTGTCGCTCGCGTTCAGCTGGATCGAGTCCCATCCGAACTCCTTGGCTAGGGCCTCCGCTATGGTGGTTTTGCCTGAGCCTGGTGGACCGTAGAGCAGGAGGGCGGGTTTGGCAGGCTTTCCCCTTTCCCACCCCCTCGCCCACTCCATTACAGCCTTGACCGCTTGCCCCTGATCCACAACTTCGCTTAATTTCGATGGCTTGTACTTTTCGGTCCAAGGGGAAAACATCCTTTAATCATAAGTTTTTGGTCATAAAACGTTGGACTGGGAAAACTTCAAAACGATTCGGGGAAAACTTTGATGGTGGTATTTTGAAGTTTGCAGTAATAGGGGATGCCCACTTGGGGGTGAAGTGGGGGACTCCTAGGGGTGAGGACTCCTTTGACCAGCTGAAGGAAGCGCTTGAGCTCGCGGTCGAACGTGGTGCCCAAGTGATTTTGATGCTGGGGGACATCTTTGACGCGAGGATTCCCAAACAGGAGATCTGGGCGAGAGCGCTGAGAGTGCTAACCTCTCATTTGGCGAGGGGGAGGGGCGAGGTCAAGCTGAGGGAGACCCTTGCAAAGGATCCAGCGGATATTTCTCCCCTTGCGCTCCGTGGGGTACCTATGGTAGCCATCCACGGGAATCACGAGCGCAGGGTTGGGGGGCTCACGAATCCGGTGGAGGCGCTGGAAGCGGCGGGAATCCTCATCCACCTCCACACAAGTGCGGTTGTGTTGGAGACTCCCGAGGGGATCCTCGCCGTTCACGGGATGAGCAACGTTCCCGAGAGGCAGGCGAAGAGCATCCTGGACACTTGGAATCCCAAACCCGTCGAGGGAGCGTTCAACGTCCTGATGCTCCACCAGTCCGTTGGTCAGTACGTGTACTCGACGGAGGAAAGACCCACCATATCTCCCGAGGATCTTCCTAGAGGGTTCGACATGTATCTCTGTGGACATGTGCACTATCGGGCGGAGTCCTCTGTGGGTGGAAAACCCCTGCTGTTTCCTGGGAGTATCGAACGTACTCAGCTGTTGCAGGTTGAGGCGGAGAGCAGAAAGGGTTTTTACATGGTGGATGTGGGTGAGGAGACCCGCTACGAGTTCATCGAGCTGAAGAGTCCCAGAGACTTCTTCTATGCGGAGATGAATTTCGACGGTGTGGATCTGCCCACCCTGAACGAAGCAATCAGGAGGAAGATCGGGGAGATGCTCTCTGGGGAGAGGCGCAACCTCCAGAAGCTCCCCCTCGTACGGCTCAGACTGAAAGGAACCCTTTCGAGGGAGACATCGAAGAGCGACTTCGACGAGCGGTCCGTTGTGGACGAGCTCTCCGATCGCGCGATAGTGAGCATAAGTAAGGATGAACTCGTCTCCCCGGGGCTGCGTGAGAGGATAGAGATGCTGAGGGAACTGAAGGATGCCCGCTCGATGGAGGAAATAGCGGTTTCGCTTCTCGACTCCAACCTCAGGGAGCTTGGGTATTCCTATCCACTGGACGTGAGAACCCTCTATGGGCTGCTGGTCGAGGGAAGGGAGGACGAAGCCAGAGAGAGGGTGATGGAGGTGGTGAGCAAGCTGGTCGAGATCGAGCTGAAGGGGGTGGGGAGATGATAACCTACGTGAGGCTCAAGAATTGGAGATCTCACCGGGACACCGAGCTCAGGTTCGGGGATGGTACCAACATCCTTGTCGGAGGGATGGGGACGGGGAAGAGTAGCGTGCTAGAGGCGATAACGATGGGCCTCTTCGGAACGACCCCCGATGTCAAAATGAGGAAGATCAAACTCGAGGATCTCATCAGGGGCAAGCCCGAGCCCGCGGAATCGTCTGAGGTGGAGGTGGGTTTCGTCACCCCCGAGGGGGAGGAGTACGTGGTCAAGAGGGTGATAAGGAGGGGGGAAGGAACCGCATTCTCCGAGCTGAGAAAGGTCAACGGAGGGGTAATAGAGAGCCCGAGTTCGAGCAGGGTGACTGAGCTCGTCCAGTCATTGCTAGGGATGGACTATGACCTATTCGAGAGGGCCGTGTACGCTCAGCAGAATAGGCTGGATCTCTTCCTGATCCTCCCGGTGGGGAAGAGGAGGGAGAAGATAGACGAGCTGATGGGGATGGACAAGCTTGAGGAGGCACGTAGGAGGCTGGGCTCCCTCTCAAGGGGACTCGCGGACAGGGCCCAGGATAGGGAAAGGTTAGCGGCCCAGCTCCGTCAAGATTCCTCGATAGCCCTCCTCCCGACCTACGTCGAGGAGGCTAAGAACCTCGAAGCGTCCCTAGAGGAGGCCAAAAGTCGCTTCCGGGAACTTCGGTCTAAACTGGAAGAGATCGAGGCACCGTTGAGAGAGATGGAAGATGCCGGGCGCAGGCTGGGAGAGCTCGAACGAGCTATGGATGGGAAGGAGGGGGAGATCCGTACCCTGAAGCGCAGGGTGGATGAGATAAGGGCGAAGCTCGGCCCAGCGATCGAGGTGGGAATGGATGAGCTGGAGAGGGAGTATCGGGAAGCGGAGCGTGCCAGCTCGGAGGCTCTGAGAGAGGAGGCGGAGCTGAATTCGGAACTCAACTCCGCCATGTCCAAGGTGGGAAAGCTTGAGGCTAGGTTGAGCATGCTCGAGGAGAACCGGAGAAGACTCGAGCACGAAATGGAGGAGAAGCGGAGGATCGAGAGAAAACTCAAGGAGATCGGGGTGGATGAGCTATCCGCCTCGATAGAGAGAATCCGGTCGGAACTCAACTCCCTCAGGGTTGAACTCACCTCCACGAGGGAGAGGGTGAACGAGCTGGAGTCGAGTGTGGAAGAGCTAGCAGAGGCCGGGTCGACGTGCCCCGTGTGTGAGTCTCCCTTGGAGGAAGGGAAAAAGCGGAGTTTGATGGAGAGGCGGCGGCGTGAGGTGGACGAGAAGAAGAAGAGGATCCCCGTCCTCGAGGCTGAGTGCTTGAGGCTGGAGAGAGCACTCGGCGAGAAACTCGAACTCCAGGAGAAGGTGAGGACGATGATGAGAGAGGTGGATGACCTCCCTCGAGTCTTGGAGGAACACGGGCAGGTGCTCGAGAGTCAAAGGAAGGTGAACGAGGAGCTGCGCGAGGAGAGGGTGGCGGTGGAGGATCTGAGGGCAAGACTCCAGCGCGTGCGTGGACGAGTCGAGGACACCCGCACTCGTTTGTCGGATCTGAAGTCGAAGCTGGAACTCCGCTCCGATCTGCAAAGACAGGAGGCGGAGTTGAGGAGAAAGAAGGCAGAAGGGTTGAACCTCCAACGAGAGATCTGGGAGATCAAGAAGACGTACAGTGAGTCTAAGCTGAGAGAGCTGAAGGAAGCCCGGGAGAGGCTCATAAGCCGAGTGGGGGCGATCGAAGCAGACATCAGGGGGAAAGAGAAGCTGGTGGAAGAGCGCAAGAGGCTGATAAAAAGCATCGAGGATAAAGTCTTTTCACTCAGGAGGAGTGAGGTGGAGGCGAGATACTTCAGCGAAGCCGCCACCGCACTGAACCTCATCCAGACGGCACTCTCTAGAACCCAGGTGGCGATGCGTGTTAGGTTCGTCGATTTGGTTAATCAGACGATGGCCGATCTGTGGGATGGAATTTACCCCTACGGGGATTATACCTCGGTGAGGCTTTCAGTCGGGGCGAAGGGAGATTACGTGCTGGAGCTCAGAGACCGGAGGGGGAACTGGGTCCCCGTTGAAGGAGTAGCGAGCGGCGGAGAGCGAACCGACGCGTGCTTGGTCATGCGAATAGCCTTCGCCTTGGCCCTAGCACCGAGACTGAGCTGGATAGTGCTTGACGAGCCCACCCACAATTTGGACTCGGAGGGTATTCAAGAGCTCGCTAAGGTTCTCAGGGAACGCTTGCCCGAGCTGATCCGCCAGGTATTGCTCATAACCCATGAAGAGCGACTTGAGGCTGCGGTCAGCGGTTACCTCTACCGTTTCTACCGGGATAAAAACAAGGACGAGCCAACCCGAGTGGAGCAAGTGATCGGGCAGGGGTCGAACTGAAGTCCTTGGTTGAGGAAAGGATCGGGCACCATAGGAAAGGCTTATAGACGGTCTCCCGAAATGGTGGTGAATGAAGGTTGAGATGACGAGCGAATTCCCGTTTTTCTCGTGGGTGGAGTTCACGCGGGGCACGTCGGTTTCTATCTCAAGACATCAAGGAAGGTTAGGCTCATAGGTGGAAAGGTGAGGAGAACTAGGAAAGTGTGGAAGAAATACGCATGGGGACTTGTCGCTGCTTTGCTTCTCCTCTCCTTAGGGCTCGCGGTTCTAGATGCCTATCGGGCGAGCCCCACGAAGATAGCTGTCATTCACATAAGGGGGGAGATAAACGATTTCGGTTACGCCGATTTGGCACGGGATGCATTAGGCGATCCTACCGTTAAGGCGGTGATCCTAGATGTAGACAGTTCGGGGGGGAGTGTACAAGCCTGTTTTGAAACGGAGAGGGCGCTCAGGATGCTTAACGAAAATAAGCCGGTGATCGTCGCGATGGGGGAGTACGCGACCTCCGGAGCGTATCTCGTCTCGACGGCCTCGGACTACATCTTCGCACGGAGTGCGACCATTACGGGTGGACTCGGCGTGATGGCGATTTGGGTGAGTTATGAGAACTGGCTTGAGAAGGAGGGAATAAGGTACTACCGATGGGTCACGGGACCGATGAAGGATCTGGGGGCGTGGTATCGCAGTCCGACCCCTGAGGAGAACGAGTACCTCCAAGAGCTTGTGGAGAACCTGTTGGATGAGGTTGTGAAGCGCATAAAGCGAAATCGGCCACAACTGGAGAACGTGATCGACTCCCTCACGGACGGTTCCACCCTCTACGGGGTCGACGCTTTGGCATTGAAACTGGTCGACGAGATAGGTAGCTTCGATGATGCGGTTAAGAAGGCTGAGGAATTAACTGGCCTGTGTAAAGGAAAGTATCGCTTGGTGAGTTTCAACTGAGGCTGGGGACATTCAGCTTTTGGCCCTCTCCCCATGCACTATCTCCCAAGCATCCGCCCGTCCGTACCCGTGTTCCTTCTGCAGGTGGAGCACGAGTCCTATGTCTGAGTGAAATTCACCCCCACACTCAGGGCAACGTCTCTTGGTTCCACGGTCTGGTGAACGATGCATGTTTCTCACGTTTTGGTACTGAGGAGATTGGCAACGAAGTATTTAAAATTTGTGTCATCAATTTGTTTTCTGGGAGTGTTGTTAAGTTATGGTAGACGGAAAGGGGTATTAAAAAGTTCCCGAGAGGCTTTTGGGATGGTACTCACAGGAAGAGGAAGGTTGATCAATCGCCCGACACGAACAGGAGGCTGTACCTACGACAAATTCTTCATCTATGTGCCTACTGAACTCGCTAGGGATTCCGCATTTCCGTTCAAGCCGGGAGATATCCTCTCCCTAGAGGTCAACCCCAAAACCCAAGAGCTGAGGATAAGGAAATTCAAAAAGCGGTAGCCCCCACTTCATCCCTTGCAGAGTTCAAGAAACCACTCGTGTATCCTAGTATCTTCCGTTAGCTCCGGGTGGAAACAGAACGCTAACATCCTCCCCTGTTTCGCCGCTACCGTTCTTCCCTCCAGCTCGGCCAGCGACTCGGCCCCACCCCACAGACGTTCTATTGCAGGGGCCCGGATGAACACGGCCCTGAAGGGTTTACCCTTCAGTCCCCGGATTGGAATATCCACCTCGAATGATTCTCTCTGTCTTCCGAACGCGTTCCTGATGATCTTGATATCCATCACGCGGAGAAGGGGTTGCTTGGTCCTCTCAACATGTTTATCACCCTCCTTCGCCATCAAGATGAGTCCAGCACAAGTTCCGAGGATGGGGAGTCCCTTCTCCACCGCGTCCTTGATCTCTTGGAGGAGACCGGTGGTGGCCATAAGCCTTCCGATGGTTGTGCTCTCTCCTCCCGGGAGTATGAGACCATCCAACCCGTCAATGTGATCCCTGTGGCTGACCCATCTTACCTCTCCTCGGATGCCGAGCGAGTCCATCGCTCGTTTTGTCGCAGAGAGGTGTTCCGAAACAGCACCCTGGAGTCCGAGTACCCCTATTTTCATTCCAAACCTCCAAACCCCGGCGGTGTAGTTAAAGCTAGCTTTCGGGAGGTGAGTAACAGTTGCCGATAACTTCACAAATACTAATACAAATTGATGGCACTAATGAGAATGAAGGAGGCCGCCGAGTACACGGGATTACACCCCCATACGCTACGGAAGTACATCGATCAAGGAGTGATAAGGGGAGTGAGGATTGGAAAACATCGTGGAGAAGGCGGAGCTGGACAGATTGATGGGTATTATAGAAAGAAGACCCACCGGAGTGGCCATTTACGCGAGGGTCTCGGCAAAGAAACAGCAGGATGCCGGGAACCTGAACAGGCAGAGAGAAAGGCTGCTGAGCTACTGCGTAACAAACAAACTGGAAGTCGTCGATGTAATCGAAGATGTGGCTTCTGGAGTGAACGAGAACAGGAAGGGATTGAAGAAGCTGTTCGAACTCGCCAGAAGGGGCGAGATAGATGCAGTTGTGGTGGAGTACAAAGATCGACTGGCGAG
>JAPDJF010000030.1 GCA_029259185.1 Hadesarchaea archaeon | reverse complement strand
AACCCCTCTGGGATTACGACGAGGTGCTGTTTCCCCGTTTCCCAAAGGCTCTGGAAGTGGTTCGAACCCCCTCCGCAGCTTTCAGGGAATTCCTTTGGGAGCTCCTCACCAAAGAGAGGCCGGACTTCGTGACGGAGGAGAGAGGGAAGAGAACCGACAAAGAGTTCTACGAGGAAAACCCCGTGGCCCAGATATGCGCTGAGAAAGGAATCCCCCTCTACCCTGCTGATGTGGACGAAAACGCCAGATACTACCTAGAAGGGAGGGCGGGAGAACTCAGGGAGAAGAGGGATGAGATCCTGAAGGTGCTCACCCGCAAGAGGAGGGGAGAGAAGCTCACGTCCCACCAGCTCGATTACCTGAAGGTCTATGCCCAGTACCTCCACCAGGAGTTGGAAGAGGAGGTCAGAAAGGCTGAGTTCGAAGTCAGGGAGGCCTGGATCACCATGGGCATCTTGGAGAGGGCGAGGAAGCTGGAAAAAGACGGGATTCTGGTGGTGCACCTTACCAGCCCAAGACATGTGGAGGGGGTGGCGAAGCTCCTGAAAGCGATGGGGGCCAACCTCACCCACGTGAAGCTGGAGAAGAAGGCCCTCCCCAACCTGAAGATAAATTTTCCCCCTACTAGGTTGGGGAGGAACCTTGAACTCCCTGGCTTCGAAGTCGTTCCCCAGGTGAGGGCCTTGGAGGAAGGGGAGATGCCCTTCCTGCTTTTTTTCCTCGATACGGAGCCCCACGTAAGTCCCTTTGACATCTCCCTAGCCTACGACGTTGGATTTGACGCGGTCATTCCTTACGGAGGGGTCAAGGTCGATGACGCTAGGGGTATCACACAGGATGCCCTCTTTTCCAGGGGACCTAGGGGGGTGAAACGCTCCACCTTCTTGATAGGGGGAAAGTCCCTGGAAGAGGCCGAAAGGATTCTGGCAGTGGTGAAGGAATGCATGTTTCCCCCCTTCGAAGCCTCAGTGGTGATAGATCCACATGGGGCTTACACCACCTCGGCGGCGCTGGTGGCCAAGGTGGAAGAAGGAATGAAGAGGCTGGGGATGAAGGGGGACGTGAAAGCGGTGGTGCTCGCGGGGACAGGACCCGTGGGGATGGCTTCGGCCTCCCTCCTGAGCCAACTGGGCCTCCGGGTTTACCTCACCTCCAGAAAGGAAGAGAGGGCCAAAAAGAGCGCTCAGGAGATCCTCCAGAGGTGGGGGGCCAGAGTGGAGGGAATTCAGGTCAACGATCAGGAGAAGACCTTCGAAGTGCTCAAGGACGCTTCGGTGGTGGTGGCGAGCGGCACACCAGGAGTGGAGCTGGTCTCCGAGCAGACCTTGGAGAGACTGGCGGAGGGGAGGAGGATCATGGTAGACGTCAACGCCGTACCCCCGAGCGGGATCGCGGGACTGAGACCCGACTATGACCTAAAGGAGTTTCGTCCGGGAAGCTTCGGGATAGGCGCACTGGCGGTGGGCAGGCTCAAAAACAAAACGGAGAAGGAAATCCTCCGTAGGGCTAGGCTGGCTGGGAAGGGGGTGTACGGCCTAGAGTACGCCCTCAGGACGGCTAGGGAGCTGCTGAGGGAAGGAAGAGGAGAAATAAAGCTGACACCCCTCCAGATCTCCTACTGAACTCCCACCGGAAGAGGCTTCCCTCAGATTTGTTGACTTATTTAGACTTCTATGAAGGCCCGCTCCCGACAACCTCTGGGTAGTTTTTGTCTGGCGGGCATATACCTTTTACCCCGGGACGACATTCTCCTATCAGCGGTCTGGGCCACATCTCGGCTTTCAGCCGAGCGTGAGGGAGCGCCTCAATCTAATCAAAGCGGTCTAAGCCGCAGTTACCGTTTTTCAGAACCCAGCCCACCGTCAGCCATTTGCCCAAAATTGGGTATTAAATACAGCACGCCCGGAGTTGGAACCCGAACCCATTTGAGTATGAATCTCCGGCCCGCCACGTTTTGAGTCTGAACTTTGAGATCAGGCACCGTAGTGACAAGCGCGGTTTTACAGCCCTACCACTGACTCACGCTTTCCCGGATAAAATGGTCGCTAGGGCCGTGAGGACGAATGCCACATACATAACCGCCCTCAAACCGAAGAGTTCGGAAATCGTTCCACCCACGAAGGGACCCACGACCCCAGCCAAGCTTATGGTCGAGCCCAAGATTCCTGTGGAAGTAGCCTTCTCCACGTTACGTGCGAGCAGGTAGAGGAGAGAACCGACGTAGAGGGTGCTCCAAGCGAATGCCAACATGACTTGGATAGGAACTATCTGAAGGTAAGAGGTGGCAAGCGAGTAACCCAAGAAGACCAAGCTGGAGAGGAGAAGTCCCACCCTTATGAGAAACCTCTCGTCAAGCTTCCTACCCAAGCGTCCCAGCGAGCTCATCACAAAAAACTGAAGGACGCAGTTCAACGAATAGATTACCCCAACCCAGAACCGCGTCGCGCCCAACTCGATCAAGTAGAGGGGGAATATCGTCCAGACGCAGTAAGCCCCTGTGTGTCTGAGGAGATATGAGAAGTACACTGCATAGTTCTTTTTAACTATGTCCCATGAGGGTGAGAGTTTTCTCCTCGCCCCCCTTACCTCATGCATCCGGAGGGAAAGCAAAAATCCGAGGAGAAACATCAAGGCGGCCAAAATGAAAACAGGATCATAGCTGGGGATCACCCCCGCACCCATGTACCCTACAAACCATCCCAATGAACCGAATCCTGAATACACCCAAACCCTTCCCTCGTAACCCGAGAACTCTGAGAGGTAAGCGAGAAGGGGGAAAGAGGATATTCCCACTGAAAACCCGGCTAAGCTCCTCACGACCATCATAGATCCCCAGTCGTGCATCAAGACTTGGAAGAGGAAAGTCAAGAAACCGGCCGCGAACCCCACCCGAACGAAAACTACTCTCTTCCCGAACGAATCCGAGAGTCTCCCGAACAGGAAGTAGGAGAGGGAGGAAGCAATGCCGTAAGCCATGACCACGAGACCCAAGTAGAAGTAGGAGATGTCCAAGTCCTCGGCCAAGAGGGGAATGATCATAGAAGAAAGGGCTATGCTCATGTTGGCGAAGAAAGTCAGGGGGTATGCTAGTCGCATGATCCCAGAGGAGAAACTCAACGACGGGGTTTTTAACTTCTGCGGCGAGAAGTCCCCTCGCGTGAGCTAGGGGATGAGAGCCGCAGGATATAATGAGTTGGACAAGGGGGCACACTCAGTCATGCCCTGCAGTATCATCTAGTTCAAGTCGTAAAATACCGAAGAAAGGTGCTTGAAAACGAGGTGGTGGATTTGCTGAAGCAGAAAGTGAGAGAGATAAGCGAGAGTTTCCAAGTCGAGGTTCTAAACTTGGAGTGCGACAAAGATCACTTCCACATGATCTTCAAGGCGAAGCCAACCTTGGACATACCCAGGTCTGCAATAAAAACGATAGCATCGAGAGAAACTCGGCGTAGATAAAAAGAAAGCTCTGGAAATGGTTTTTCTGGTCTCCATCGTATTTTTCTCGCCACAACTGGACAGGTAACACTCGATGTGCTGAAAAGGTATGTGGAAGGACAAGGGCGTGCTTAGCCACAGGTTCCGCCTGTATCCTTCAAAGCCAGCCGAGCGGAAGCTGAACCACATGGCACTTTGCAGGTGGCTCTACAACCGCCTGCTCTCCGAACTCAATTTTGTGCATGAGAAGGGGATAAGGCTGAAGCAAGGGGACACCCAAGCTTGCTCTGGCTGGGCTAAAGCGGAGCGGTAAAAAAATCGGGAAGTTGCGGTTCAAGGGAAGGGGCTGGTTCAAGACGCTGAACTACAACCAGTCGGGCTTCAAGCTTGAGAGCGGAAAGCTCGTGCTCTCGAAAATCGGTAGATCCCCATCAAGCTTCACCGAAAGATTAAGGAAAAAGTGAAGGGGGTTATCGTCAAGCGGGAAGGAGAGGTACTTCGCAGAACGTCCCTGAGGGATTCGATAGGGAGCTGGAACGGCCCGAGCGAACGCCTGTGAGGTCAAGACCTCCGTAACCTCCCGCAGATCCGCAAGGCTGAAAGCGGATGACCGCACCTGTGAAGGGAATCGAGTCTGGTGGATGAAGCAGGAAGCCCCCTGCGAGAGCTGGGTAGTTCACTGAGGGCTCATATGTATCATAGCATCCTTCGCCCTACTTGTCGAACTCGTTGACAAGCTATTGGGGCCTACATTTTGCTGAGTTCTTCAAGCCTCTTCTTGATCTGATCTAATTGTTGCTGGAGCACCGCCGCCTGGCTTTCAAGCATTTGTATTTCTTGTTCCTTCGGAATTTGAGGGATCTCCATGCTAGTTGGGTAAGGTGGCGGTGCATATGGCGATGGGTAGGTCATGCTCGGCATTGCTGTTGCCGGTGGTGCGTACGTGCTGTAGGGTGGCGCGTAGTACGGTGTATAGGTTGTCCATGGTGCAGCCGTTAGAGCGTACATGCTATGTTGGCCGTAGGGCATTCCTGGTGTTCCCGTAAAAGGTGTTATGAGATCGTACATTCCCGTCCACCACCATGTGGGCAACCATGGGAACCACCTATATCTCCAATCCCAGTATGGATATCCGTACATACCCATCCAGCCATAGGGATCCATTCCAAACAGCATTCATCTCACCCCCTTTTTGAGTTCTTCGAGCCTTTTTTTGATTTGTTCTAATTGTTGCTCCACCATTCTTGCTTGCCACTCCAACATCTGGATTTCCTGCTCTTTAGGTATCTGGGGCATTTGTGCTGGAGGAAAACCAGCTGATGCTTGAAACATAGGGTGCGTTGAAGGTGTCTGTGGTGCTGGAGTGGAACTTTTCGGTATGAAGCTTGGACACGCGGGGGCACTAGGATCCACAGCAGCACCGTTTAATGCGCAGAATCCATCCCTGAAATTAGCGCAGTCCCCATGAGTGGGAACTGAAATTTGCGCTGGTACTTGGGCTGGAGAAGGCTGAAGCACTTGTCCGGTCTGTGTCAAATATCCGAACCTCATCCATCCTGGCAGACCGGTGAGGTAATACATGTTTCTTCTTCTCCAACCTCCTTGACCATAAGCCATTTTCCCATCTCCTATTATAAGCATATGCACATAAACACATATAAACTACCTGTGTTCATTGAATTACGAAAGATCCCTAATCGGAAGCTGGCAGCGATGAAAATAACAGTAGTTTATGACAACGAAGTGTTAAAGAAAGGATTAACAGCGGGTTGGGGTTTCTCCTGTTTAATCGATGATGATATTTTATTTGACACGGATAACGATGGCGTAGCTTTGTTGCATAACCTGGAAAAATTAGGCATAAATCCGAGCAACATAAAATTCGTTGTATTGTCGCACGGGCATGGGGATCACACTGGTGGTCTATCAGAGCTACTTGAAGAAAATCAAAATCTTTCTGTGTACGCTCTGGCATCGTTTTCCAAATGGTTAAAAAACGAGATCCCAGCAAAAACAAAGTTGGTTGAAGTTCGCGGACCAATGCAAATACACAAAGATGTATTTACAACAGGCGAGTTAGGTGCTTATAAAGAACAATCGTTAATTGGTTTGGACAAAAGAGGCGTATTTGGAGTAATCACAGACTGCGCTCATTCCGGAGTGCACAACATCATAAATACGGCATCCAAATTTGGCAAGATATACGGCATCGTTGGAGGTTTTCACGGATTTAGTGATTTCGACGTTCTAAAAGGCGTTAGATTGATTTCCCCTGCCACTGTACATCATACAAAAAGAAGTTGGCGCGCACATTCCCGGAACAATACGTGAGGTGCGGGGTGGGGATGGTGATAGAATGAGAAAATTAAAACCAATAGGGATAATCCACACACCATACAAAAAACCCAGAGACGCGCCCTACCAAGCTTACAGATCGAATGAAGTCGGCGAGATCGAGGTTTTCAAAAAATACGAGGAAGGGCTAAAAGACATCGAGGGTTTCTCCCACCTTATAATTTTGTACGAGTTCCACAAGTCCATCAACTTGGATTCGCCGGGCCTTCTGGTAAAACCTTATCTGGACGATGCTCCACGCGGGCTTTTCGCCACGAGGTCTCCAAATAGGCCAAATCCAATAGGGCTCACCGTAGTGGAGCTGTTGGAACGAAAGGGGAATATCTTGAAGGTACGGGGTATCGACATGCTCGACGGCACCCCTCTTTTGGATATCAAGCCGTACGTCCCGACGTTCGATCGAAAAAATAACGTTAAAATTGGCTGGCTTGAAGGAAAGGTGTAGCTACATGAAACTTGCTTGGATTGCAACGCGATATTGTCAACTGCATCGCCAAGAGCACCGAAGCGACGCGAGTTCTCTCGCCCCCCGCCAGGAGGATTCGTGCCGGCCCGAATTTGGTCCGGATCCTTTCATTTTTGAGCGAAGGGGTTTGCTGTGCCCCCCTGATCTTTATTTTAACATCGAGCTTACGGTGGTTGTGTGCGAGCCAAGACCTGATCGCTTTCAGGATCGATGCGATATACCCCCCAAACTTGCCCTCACCTTCTCGGGAGCGCGTGAAGTCGAGGAGCAGATTTTCAAGTTCTCTCGGGGGCATCGTTGCCAGTCCTGAGGGGGTAGTGTTGTGGATCTTACAGAAGTTCCCCACCCTCCGAAGGTAAACGTCGGCCGTTATCTTCGATCCCGCTTTTAAGTTCTCGTACCACCGCTTGACCTCCGGATCGTTCAGCAATCCACGATAGTTCTTCATCACTCCTGCTTTACGAGGTCCAGAAGGGTATCCTTCTTTTGGTTCCGACTCTAAAATCAAGGCGGGCCCGTCGGGATTCGAACCCGAGCCACTAGCTATCTGCCGGTTTTGCCCGCAGGCTAGTGTCCTATCCAGGCTAGACTACGGGCCCACTGATTTTTAGTTCCTAGTCCTTATTTGCTTGTAGGATGAGCGGACCCATCGATTTGGGCTCCGGATGGTCAGCTTCAATTCACATCGGTCTTTCGATCAGTTTGAAAATCTTTTCTGCAACGACTTCGATCCTCTCCTCCTTCTCGAGGGAGATCGTCTTCACCACAGATTTCTTTTCGTAAAATTCCAAAAGTGGTTTGGTTTGAATTTCGTACTCCTTGAGCCTTCTTCTTATCACCTCGGGTTTGTCGTCCTCCCTCTGGTAGAGCTCTCCTTCGCACTTGTCACACACTCCTGGCTTTTTTGGAGGTAGACTCACGAGGTTATAGATGGCCCCGCACCGTTTGCACACCCTCCTCGTTGAAAGCCTTTTGACTATGATCTCCTCGCTCACTTGGAGATTGATAACCGAATCCACGCTGGTGAGTTCGTCTAGTGCTTCCGCCTGTGGAATGGTACGGGGAAAGCCGTCTAGGATGAAGCCCCTTCCACAGTCGGGTTGGGATATGCGTTTCTTCACGATCTCGATCACCACCTCATCGGGAACCAGGGTGCCCCTTCCCACATACTCCTTGAATCTCTTCCCGAGTTCAGTCCCCTTGTGAATTTCTTCCCGGATGATATCCCCTGTGGCTATGTGGGGAATCCCGTACCTAGTGGATATCATCTCACTATAGGTTCCCTTTCCAGCTCCCGGAGGTCCGAATATCACGAGTTTCATCAAAACACGACTCATTTTGTCCTATTTTAATCGATTGCCCTCGGAGAGGTTCTTCCCGATGATGGAATTCGGGAAGTCCGCAAGCTTCATCAAGTGCCGGATCACCCAGCTCCCATGTCTCCACCTGTAGTAGAGCATGTACATGAGCATGGATCCTATGGCCAACTTTCGGTGGTTTTCGGGTGCCCACACCTTCACGTTGTGCGCCCAGCAGGTTGAGAAAAATTCCCAGTGGAGCTCCGTGAGATGGCGAAGATTCGCGTGCCGTGCGTTGCTGAGCAAACACTCCTCTTCAGACGTGAAGAGGAGGGGGACGTAAAAGAGCTTGGCATCCTTCAACTCGTCGATGAGTTCGATCGTCATGAGCGTATCCTCTTCCTTTTCACCTGGTAGCCCAACGACGAGGGTTGCGAGCGGATAAACATCACAATCGTTGAGGATGCCGATCGCTTGCACCACCACCTCACGCCAGTCCTCCGGTTCGTATGGTAAAGGTTTTCCCCGCATGTATCGCTTGATCAACCTGACGCTTCCGGTTTCGATACCGACCTCAATCGAGGCCACCCTCTTCCCCCTGCACCTCCACCTGCTTTTCTCCACGAGTGTGGGTGCTATCTCTTCCAAGGTCCGGGGGTCGTATGCGATCGGGGGTAGTGCGGCGTGAGCCAGCTGGATGAACTCGACTCCGGGAACGCGGTTTATAGTTTCTATTAACTCGATGATCGCTTCGCGGTTAGGCGTGAATCTCTCTCCGCACTCGTAGAGGAAAACGTCGTCGGTCTGGAGGATGATCATCCTGGAGCCAGCTTTGGCGTTGAGTTCGACTTCCTTCTTTATCTTTTCGAGGGGGAACGAGTATCGGGTTCGCATGGTGGGAGAACAGAACTGGCACCCCTTCCCACAGCCCCTCGTTATTTCCACTACTCCAAAGAGGGATGGATTCTTTATGGTTGGGATTTCCTCCATCCTCGGCTTCTCCGTGCGAATGATTTTGGGTAAAGGCTCATCGTTCACGGCCTTTCTGAACACCTCGAGGATTGAGTGCTCACCTTCTCCGATCACCACCGTGGTTATCCCGTAGTGGTCTTGTACCCCCATTTCCACGATCTGCCACGCACCAGACCCTCCGACCACAATCTTGGGACGATACCTTTTCCAAATGGGGTGTCTCATCAACAGCCTGAACTCAGCGGCCGCGATCGGTTCACCGCTCAGCCCCACGAGGGAAGTGTAAGTCCTGCTTACGAACCCCATGCCAAGCGGATCCATCGTGGAGATCCCTACCACCTTGGTCTCGCGTCCAATGAACTTGGGGAGGTTGTGTGGCGTGCAGGTCACGACACGATCTTCCCCGAACTCGTCCACGAGTAAAGACTCGATTTTTCTCAGCCCGTACGGGGCGAAGCGTGCGCTCCCGTCGTCGTTGTCTGGGGTTACGGGATACAAGTACTTCCTTAGCACCCTCAGCGGTGCTACCTTTGGAAATCCCCCTGTAAACGCGATGAAGGGATTGAGGTTGAAGTCGCTCATCTCGATTGCCGAGGAGGTGAGCACCACGGTTTTTCCACAGTCTTCTCCTCTCGAAGTTCTCCGATTCTTAAGACCGAACATCCAAGAGAGTCCAAATGGGTAGATTTAACCTTACCGCAGAATCGGGGAGGATCGGTTTAAAAGCTTAGAAACGTTTAAGTGAAAATGCGCGATGAGGGATTAGACAGCTGACTTCATGATGAGGATGTTGAGTTCCGAGCGCTCTTGGGTTCCATATATCTCTCTATGAGTTTGGGGTCTATGCGTTTGAGTTCTTGCCTCGGGAGGGTTTTGAGCAAATCCCATCCGAGGTCTAACGTTTGTTCGATCGATCGGTCTTCGTCCCTCGCCTGGTTTATGAACTCGCGCTCGAACTTGTCGGCGAAGTCGAGGTAGTTTCTGTCCCTCTCGGTCAAGGCTTCTTCCCCCACCACCGCCACGAGGGCCCTCAGATCCCTACCCTCCGCGTATGCCGCGTACAGCTGGTTAGAAAGCTCCATGTGATCCTCCCTCGTTCGCCCAGGTCCTATCCCATCTTTCATAAGCCTGGAGAGAGAGGGAAGCACGTTCAGCGGGGGGTAGATCCCCTTCCGGTGTAGTTCCCTGTCCAAAATGAGCTGACCCTCTGTGATGTACCCGCTGAGGTCGGGAACGGGGTGGGTGATGTCGTCTCCGGGCATCGTCAGGATCGGCATCTGGGTAACCGATCCCTTCTTACCCTTTATCCTCCCCGCCCGTTCGTAGATCGTCGCTAGGTCTGTGTACATGTATCCGGGGTAGCCTCTCCTCCCCGGAACCTCGTTCTTAGCCGCGGAGATCTCCCGGAGCGCCTCCGCATAATTCGTCATGTCTATCAGGATGGTTAGAATGTGCATCCCTTGGACGAAGGCGAGATATTCGGATGCGGTCAGTGCGAGTCTCGGGGTCAAGATGCGCTCGATCGCGGGATCGTTGGCCAAGTTTAGGAAGAGGATGGCTCTCTCGAGAGCACCCGTCCGCTCGAAGTCTCTGATGAAGAACGCAGCTTCTTCATGGGTTATACCCATCCCGCAGAACACCACTCCGAACCTCTCCTCCTCACCCAACACTTTCGCTTGTCTCGCTATCTGAGCCGCGAGTTCGCTGTGGGGTAACCCAGCTCCCGAGAAGATGGGGAGCTTCTGTCCCCGGACGAGCGTGTTCATCCCATCGATGGCAGATATGCCGGTTTGAATGAATTCACTCGGGTATTCTCTCGCCGCAGGATTGATCGGGGCCCCATGCACATCCCACACGTCCTCGAATATAGGTTTTGGTCCTCCGTCGATCGGTTCCCCCTTTCCGTTGAATATCCTTCCCACGAGTTCCATCCCGACCCCGAACTTCACGGTCTCCCCCGTGAACCTCACCCTCGTTTTCGAGGTATCTATCCCACCAGTTCCCTCGTATACCTGGACGATAGCACGATCCTGGTAAGCGTCGAGGACCTGCCCACGTTTGGGCTCACCATCGGGCGTCACGATCTCCACCACTTCTCCGTAGGCGACACCCTTCACCCCCTCGACCACCATTAGGGGTCCGGAGACCTCGGCGACCGTCAGGTATTCTCGGCTCTTCAAGCGCTCACCTCAGCCTTTATCTTCTCGAGCAAGGACGCGAACTGCTCATCGAGTTCCTTCTCCATTCTGGGATATTCCCGCTCGAACTCTTCTTCGGGCATGCGCTTCATGTTGGCTATCTTCTCCTTCACAGGTATCTTCCCAATCTCACTTACGGGGACTCCCGCTTTGGCGGCTTCGACGGCTTTTCTATAGAACTTCAGGACGAGCTTGAGCATGTTCAGCTGCTTTTTGGCGGGGCAGTAAGTATCCACCTCGTGAAAAGCGAACTGTTGTAGAAAGTCTTCCCTCATCATCCTCGCCGCTTCCAGCACGGCTTTCTCGGGTTCGGGGAGGGCATCTGGTCCGACGAGCTTCACTATCTCCTCGAGCTCGGCCTCCTGTTGAAGCATCCCCACCGCCTCATTCCTAAACGCTTTCCAATTTTCTCCAAAGTTCTCCTTCCACCATCCTTCCACCGCGTCGAGGTAGAGGGAATAACTGTTCAACCAATGGATGGCAGGGAAGTGGCGGCGATCCGCGAGTCCGGTATCGAGAGCCCAAAATACTTTCACTATCCGAAGGGTGTTCTGGGTCACGGGTTCGTAGAAGTCCCCTCCAGGAGGAGAAACCGCGCCCAAGACCGTGACCGAGCCATAACGCTCATCGCTCCCCAGTGTCTGCACGTATCCGGCCCGCTCGTAAAACTCAGCGAGTCTTGAGGCGAGGTAAGCGGGAAATCCTTCTTCACCTGGCATCTCCTCCAACCTCCCCGAAATCTCCCTCATGGCTTCGGCCCACCTCGAGGTTGAATCGGCCATGAGGGCGACATCGTACCCCATGTCCCTGAAGTACTCGGCGATGGTAATCCCTGAGTACACTCCAGCCTCCCTCGCCGCAACCGGCATGTTAGAGGTGTTGGCTATCAGGACTGTTCTCTTCATTATAGACTCACCCGTACGTGGATCCTTGAGTTCAGGGAAGTGGACGAGGACATCGCACATCTCGTTTCCCCTCTCACCGCACCCGATGTAGACCACGATGTCCGCGTCGGTCCACTTCGCGAGCTGATGGAGCATCACCGTTTTTCCAGTTCCGAATCCACCGGGGATGGCGGCGGTTCCCCCCTTGGCTACAGGGAAGAATGAATCTATGACTCTTTGGCCCGAGATGAGCGGCTGGGAGGGATCGAGTTTCTTCTTGATCGGTCTAGCCCTCCGAACCGGCCACACTTGCATGAGGGAGAGACTTCTCTTCTGTCCATCCGTTTCTAGGGTGACGACCGGTTCGTCTACGGTGAAGGATCCCTCCGATATATCCGCGACCTTCCCCCGTATACCGGGTGGCACCAGGATCCTGTGTTCAACCACTTTGGTCTCCCGCACGGTTCCAAGAATATCCCCTTCGACTACCTCCTTTCCCTTTTCGACCCTTGGGACGAACTTCCACTTCTTACTCCGATCCAAAGCTTGGGCGAAAACCCCCCTCTTTATCATATCTCCTACCTTCGATCTGATGACCGTCAGGGGGCGCTGGGTTCCATCGTAGATCGATCCTATTAGTCCAGGTCCCAACTCCACGGAGAGGGGTCTTCCAGTTCCCTCGACCTTCTCTCCAGGTTTTATTCCAGAGGTTTCCTCATACACTTGGATAATGGCTTGATCCCCCTTCAGCCCTATGATCTCGCCCATCAATCCCTCTTCCCCGACCCGCACGAGCTCGTACATTTCCGAGCCCCTCATCCCATCGGCGATGATCGCGGGTCCGGTGATGCGTATGATTTTTCCCATCTTCCGCCTCATTCTTTATAAAATCTTTTTTAATAAAGGTTCTAGATAAGTGACTTGGATGGGATCAGAGGGGATAGAGGAGCGAATTCAAACGATACTGATCGCCGAGGATGAGGCGAAAAAAATAATCGAAGAGGCTAGGACGAGGGCCTCAACGATCCTGGAAAAAGCTAGGAGGGATGCTGAGAGTCTAAGGGAAGAGAAGAGGGGGGAGGCGGATGAGAGGGCCAGGGTTAGAATAGAGGAGGAGAGGGCCAAGGCAGAGGCCGAGGTGCAACGGATAGTCAAGGAGGCAGAGAGGAAGATAAAGCTCATGGAGAAAAGGGCCGAAGAGAAATCCGAAGAGGCAATTGAGTTTTTGATCAAGACCATCCTCCGGTGAGCTTTTTGCTTAAAACGATGAGAATGAAGAAGTTCAGGGTCGTCTTTTTGCAACGGATGCAGGATAGGCTTGTTTCCGAGTTGCATGAACTTGGTCTCACCCAGCTACGCGAAGTCTCGGATGCTAGGGTTTCGAGGAAGACGGCGGGAGAGGAGTTGCTCGAACTCTCCTCTCTCATCACGAAGTTAAGGAACATCCAAGGGTTTCTGGGGGCTGGGAAGTTCAAACCCGTGGAGGTTGAGATGAGCCCCCTACTCCTTCGGCGGAAGGCCAAGAGGTTGATTGAAGAGCTCGAACCCAAGGTGAACGAACTCCGCGCGAAGAGAAAGGAGTTAGATGAGAGAAGAGAGGAGCTCAGCATTCAGCGCTTGATCATCGAAGAGCTGAAGGAGTTTCAGCTTTCGCTGGATCGTTTGCGCCCCACCGAGAGGGTCCATGTCGCCACCGGTAAGGTGGCGGAGGATGTGGTGAAGGGTTTCTCAGAGGAAGCTGAGCGCGTGCTCGAGGGAAAGGTGCTCATCCACACGTTTGGTAGAGGGCGGGAGAGGGTCCTCTTGGTGATGTGCAAACGGGAGGATCAGGGGAAGCTCATGCCCCTCTTCTACAGGTACGGGGTCGAGCCGTTTGAGATCCCACCAATTCCCCAGCTCCCGGTTGAGGCACTAAGCTCGATAGATGATGAGATGAAAAGGCTCGAGAGGGGGGAGAAGTCCCTCTCTAAAAAGATGGGGGCTTTGGCCAAGCGTTGGCTCGGAGAGCTGAACGTCGTTCTCGAACTCCTTGAGATCCACAGGGAGAGGGTAGAGAGCGGAAGGCTCTTCGGTTACACGTACGCCACCGTGGTGGTAGAAGGCTGGGTGCCTGAGAGGGACCTGTCGAGGCTGGAGAAAACGATCGCCGGGGTGACGAGGGGGAGGTACATCCTTCGCGTGGAGGAGCCTAGCCCCTCGGAAGTGGAGGAGACACCGGTAGAGTTGGATAACCCTCGTTACGTCAAGGACTTCGAGTTCATCACCCGGATGTACAGCTTACCGAAATACGATGAGGTCGATCCCACCCTCTTCATTTCCATAACTTTTCCACTGTTCTTTGCGTTTTGTCTCACCGATGCTGGGTATGGACTACTCCTAGCCACCTTCATGGGGTTTGGACTCTGGTTCGCTAAGGCGCTATCTCCATCCCTGCGGAAGGCGATGGTGGCGTGTTCTCTTACGACGATACCGATCGGGGCGATGCTTGGGGGATGGTTCGGGGTTGGTCCGGTGTGGATAGATCCCATCGAAAATCCCATACCCTTCCTGAAGCTTGCGGTGTTCGTGGGGATATTCCATATCCTGTGGGGATTTGGTCTAGGGGGAGCGGTCAAAGATGTGTTTCGGAGGGACTGGAGAGAGTTAGGACTGGGGCACTTGCCACGAATCCTCACAACGATCGGATTCTTCGGTTTAACGTTCAGCGCATTGGGAGTTGGACTCTTGGAGTTCGGAATAAACTTCAGATTCCCCAAGATGGGCATTTTTGAGGTTTTCATCCCCACGGTTCAAGCTCCGCTCGTAGTGAGCGTGTCAAGGGGTATTTTCTATCTCGGACTCGCACTGGCGATGTTGGGGGCGGCTCTCTCCGGGAAGGGTCTGAGGGAGAAAATCGGGGGACCGATTGGGGTGATATACAGTCTCACAGGACTGGTGGCGGATGCCGCCTCTTACAGCAGACTGATGGCGTTGGGAATGGCCACAGGGGTCATAGCTTTTGCCATAAACCACATCGTGGGTTCGATGTACGGGGGGGTAGCGGGGTTGCCCATCTTCATCGCAGCCCCGTTGGGGGCCCTCCTGGTCTTCGGTCTCTTCCTAGCCCATTGCTTCAACATATTCATCCAGAGCTTGGGAGCGTTCATCCACACCATGCGTTTGCATTTCGTAGAGTTTTTCAGCAAGTTTTTCGAGGGAGGGGGGATCGGTTTCGAACCCTTTAAAGTTAAAAGGAAGTTCACGAAAAGGAAAGGAGGCGGAAAATGGTAGCGGAGGGAGTATGGGTAGCATTGGCGGTAGGCCTCAGCATGGGCATCCCAGGGATAATGTCAGCCCTCGGGGTAGGTCTGGCCGGGGTTGCAGCTGCGGCGGTGGCAAGCGAGGATCCAAAGAAGGCGTACACGGCATTCGTCATGGAGGTGCTACCGGGTACCCAAGGTATCTACGGCTTCGTCGCGGGATTCTTGATCCTCGTAGGTTCAGCGCTTTCTGGAGGAGCAGGGGGAATAACGGTTAAGGAGGGAATAGTGGGGCTGGCGGTTCTCTGTGCGGCACTGCCAGCGATACTCCAAGGCTTTACATCATACGCGCAGGGAAGGGTGGCGGCCGCGGGTATAGCGGCTTTCGCCAAGAGGCCGGAGGTGTTCGCACCGTCCATAATGTACACGGTAATGGTGGAGCTGTACGCTATCTTGGGTCTGCTGGGGACTATCCTGATGCTGACGTTCACTGGAGCCCTGTAGGAGGGACTGTTTGCCGGCTCAAGAGGGCGCGAGACTGATAGCTGAGGATATTGTGAAGGGGGCCAAGAGAGAGGCCTCCAGGATTATCGAAGAGGCTGAGCAGGAAGCCCGTAGAATCTTGGAGGAGGCCAAGCGGATCTCGAAACAGGAAGCTGAGAGGAAGGTGAGCGAAGCCCGCGATCGGGCTAGGTATGCGTACGAAGAGATCCTGGCCAAGGGAAGGATGAGAACGAAAAACATGTTGCTCGAGAAGAGGGAGGAGCTGATCGATCGGGTGTTCAAAGAGGTGGAGGAGAGACTCAAAAAGCGCGTATCGTCGAAGGTGTACGAGAAAGATTTGGTGCGGATAGCGTGCGACGCATGCAACAAGTTAGGAGCCGATGAGGTGATCGTGAGGGCCAACCCCAAGGATCTGAGACTCCTCCAGAAGTATAGGGATGAGATAGCCGGGAAGGTCGGAAAAAGGATCTCCTTCGGAGACCCGATAGAGACGGTGGGAGGGGTGAGGGTGAGCACATCGGACGGGAAAATCGAGGTGGACGACACTCTCGAGGGGAGGATGAAAAGAAACTTTGAGGATCTCAGAACTAAGGTAGCCAAAATTCTGTTCGAAGGGCTCAGATGATCGAGATCCCTCTCTTAATAACATCCCTGATAGGAGGTTTGTTCACGGCCGTGATCTGGCATACCAAGCGGACGATGCCTTACGTTTACGGCAATGCAGCCGTCAGCGCGTGGGAGGGGAGGCTCTTGCGTGAGCAGAACTTGATGGAACTCGCCGATGCACCGAACTTGGCCAGCGTTCTTTCCCTCCTAGAAAACACGGAATACCGCCCATACCTAGCGGGGATACCGAGGGAGGACGGGGTGGATGTGGTGCAGATCGAGAGAGCCCTGAGGGAAAATGCGAATTCACACTATGTGGAGCTCCTCCAAATGGTGCCTGAGGAAAGGAAGGAGGTCATCGAGAAGCTCATCGGGAGGGTAGACTTACTGAATCTCAAAATATTGATCACCTCTATTGAGGAAAGGCTGCCCTTCGAGAAAGTGGTGGAGCGTCTCCAGCCCTCTCCCACGACTCCCAGAGAGAGATTGGAGCTGCTCGCTAGGGCCGAGAGCTTGGAGGTGTTGCTCGAGTACCTGAAAGGAAGTGAGTACTACCAGGTGCTTTCGGAGGTGATGAGTGAATACGAAAAAGCTGGTCTCCAGCGGATCCTCTTCGCTCTAGACAAGCATTACTACTCAACCCTGTGGCGGGAGGTTCTGAGCAAGAAACCTCAGCGGGAGGTCCTCCGGGAGATGGTGGGTTATGAGATAGATGCCGTCAACATCAAGACGATAGCCCGGATGAAAATGGCGGGCAGACCACCCGAAGAAATCGAGGAGTTGATAGTTAGACCATCCCACATGCTAACGGAGGCGATGCTCCGATCCATGATAACCTCAGAAGACCTCCGCTCAGCTCTAGAAGTGATATCTCACGTCCCCTATGGCCGTGCGTTGCTGGAGGTCCTTCCAAAGGTAGAGAGCACGGGATCGCTCTTCGAGCTCGAAAGGACGCTCGAAGAGAATCACTTGAAGCTGTGCAAGTGGCTTTCGTTAGCGAAGTTCTTCAGCTTGGCGCCGATCGTGAGCTACTTTTACTGCAAAGAGATGGAGGTGAGGAACCTGCGCACGATAGTGAGATTGAAGGCCGATGGAGTCGAGCCCGGTGAAATAAAAGGAATGTTGGTGGGGGTTCCCAAGCTTGGAGCATGAAGTGGCGGTCATAGGGGAGAGAGAAACTGTGATAGGGTTCTCCCTAGCGGGAGTGAAGTACGCCCACATCCACTCAGACAGGTCTGAAACCCTTTCGAAACTCTCCGAGTTCCTTTCGAGCGAGCGGATGGGGGTGATAATGATAACCTACAGGGTGAGAGAAGAGCTGGGGGAGGAGTTCGAAAAACTCGTGGCCGGAAAGGACCCGATCCCCGTTGTTTTGTCGATACCCGACCGGACAGGATACGTGCCTCCGGTGGATGAGCTGATGAGGATGGTCGAGCGGACCGTTGGGGCCAAGATAGTGATAAAGGAGGAAGAGACTTGAAGACGATGTCCGGTGTTGCTCCTACTAGGATGGAGCTCCTCAGACTCAAGAAACGGGTGGCACTAGCACGGAAGGGACATGAGTTGTTAAAGGAGAAGATGGATGCCCTCGTTATGGAGTTCGTGGAGATCTTGCGGAAAATAGGGAGGACGAAGCGGAGGGCGTTTGAGCTCCTCTCGGTGGCCCACCGGAGCTTGAGCAAGTGTTTGGCGAGCATGGGGACGGTCGAGACGGAGCAGGCATCTAGGGAGACGAGGAAGGAACTCCAGGTAGATCTCTCTACCCGTTTCGTTATGGGGGTCTCGGTTCCCACGGTGGAGATCAAGTCAGTCGAGAGGGACCCGCTGGGTAGGGGGTACAGCGTTCACACCACTTCTTCACTCCTCGATGAGGCTTCTCGCGATTTCGAGAGGGCTTTTGAGGTTCTAGTTCAACTCGCGGAACTAGAGGAGGCAGCGCGGGCGGTGGGGAGGGAACTTGAGAAGACGAAGCGTAGGGTGAATGCACTCGAGTACATCCTCATACCGAGGCTTGAGGAGACAATTAAGTTCATCGTTCTCCGGCTGGATGAGATGGAGAGGGAGAACTTCGTCCGGATGAAGCGTATCAAATTGATGCTTGAGAGACGAGCCGAGGAAGCGGGAGGGTGAGTGAACGGACAGGGTTATAAAACTTGAGCTTGGTAGACTGAACATCCATCTTCCAAAGCAGAGGATCTCCCTCGCGGACGCGCTGAAGTCCTCCAGACCTCATGTTCTGACGCGGGGTGGGGGGGTTCACTCTTTCAGGCGGGATGAGTTGAGAGAGCTCGCGAAGGTGCTTCCCGAGGGGGAGTGGAAAATGCTCCAGCTTCCCATATTCATTCAGGTGGATCGTAGGTTGGGGAGGGGAACAGCGAGGGTGACCGGAAAGACCGAGGTGAAGGTGGTCTCCCACTTCCTGAACAAGAGAGGGAGAAACGATGAGTTAGAATTGATAATATACCGCCCAGAGGTTGCCGTTCTCCGGAGAAAGCTTCCCACCACCACCCAGTACCTTTTCTTGGGGGCGTGAAGTTTGTGGAGGGAAGGACCCGTGCTTTGCTCCTCTTGTTCTACCCCTTTACGCTCGCCATGATGGTCGGGGGGTTCATAGCGTTCCTGATGCTCCTCCTGAAATTCCCCCTCCCGCTCGTTGCGATGATCGTTCTCTGGTTCTGTTTCAGTTCGTTCTCGGCCATCTATGTTATCTCGAAAAGGGCACTCGAGTTCTTGGGATTTCGCAAAACCTTTCTGATGTCGGTGGTGATGCTCGGCATCTTGGCTGTGCTCTCCACGGTGATGTACTTGGTGGAGTCATGAGTTCACTTCAGTATCCCGAGCCGAGACAAGACTCCTCTGAGTTTCTCCCTCGTGCTTTCGCTCACCCTGACCAGTGGGAGCCTCGGTTCTCCCGCCGCGAGACCCATCATGTTCATAGCCTCCTTCACCGGAGCGGGATTCGTTTCGATGAAGAGGGTCTCGAAAAGCGGTGCGAGTTCGTAGTGGATCTTCCTGGCCTCCTCGATCTTTCCTTCGCGGTAAGCTTTTACCAGGCGGGCGACTTCTCCAGGGACGATGTTGGATGCCACCGAGATGACGCCAACTCCTCCTAGGGCTAGGATGGGGAGGGTGTGGGAGTCGTTTCCCGAGAGCAGCGCGAAGTCTTCACCACGGGTGAGCTGGAAGATCTTTGAGATCTGGTCGAAGTTCCCACTCGCTTCCTTGATCCCCACTACGTTCTTAAGCTTTGCGAGTTTTGCGACGGTCTCGGGAGACATGTTGAGTCCAGTCCTGGAGGGGACGTTGTAGAGGATTTGGGGTATGTCCACCTCCTCGGCGATACGTTTGAAGTGTTGGTAGAGGCCCGCCTGAGTTGGCTTGTTGTAATAGGGAACCACAAGCAGCACCCCTTCTACCCCCACTTCCTTCGCATACTCGGTAAGCATTATCGCTTCTTGGGTGCTGTTGCTCCCCGTGCCGGCTATCACGGGAACCTTCCCTTTTGCCGCGTTCAGCACGGTCTCAATCACTTTCTCGTGTTCCTCGTAGGTCAGGGTAGCGCACTCCCCAGTCGTTCCCACGGGTACTAGGCCGTCGATCCCGTTCCTTATCTGGAACTCGACGTTCTTCCTCAATCCCTCTTCGTCCAGTTCGCCACTTCGGGTAAAGGGCGTGACCATGGCGGTCAGGGCTCCCTCGAACACTCATCCCACCTCTTCCATCCTCTTCTTCAACAACATAAATGCCCTCTTCCTGTTCTCCCAGTCAACGAAGAAGCTTATCGATGCCCTGCTCGACAGGATCTCCACTATGTTTATCTTCGCTTTCGCTATCGGGGCGGTGAGTGTGGCTATCATCCCGGGGGTCTCTATGAACTTCTCGCTCTCCACCACTATCATGGCCAAATCCTTCTCGCTCGTGACGGATTTCATCACCTCGTCTCTCTTGACTTTCATGTGGACGAGTTCTAGGGCTTTCCTCAAATCGTCTTGCCAAACGTAGATCGAAAAGGATCGAGGTCCAATCGATACCCCCAGGATGTTCACATCCTTCTCGCTCAGGGGCTTTATCGTCTTGACCAGTATCCCCGGTGTCTGTTGCATGTCCTCTCCGACGACGGTTATCATCCCTATTGGCCTGTCGTGCAGCTTTATCCCCGTGGTCTCTCCCTCCACTATCCCTCCAGTTATCCTAGTACCCTTCGCTGATAAATCTCCATGCTTGAAGTGTATCACTTTCGCATCGACCTCTGGGATCTTGTAGTTCATTGCTCTGGGGTGCATCACTTTCGCACCGAATCTTCCAAGTTCTCTGAGTTCCGTGGCCGTGATGGAGTCCAGTAGTTCCGCTCCTCGGACTTCGTTCACGTCTGCGGTCATTACTCCCTCAACGTCGGTGACGATGATCACCTCTGAAGCCTTCAGGAACTTCCCGAGGATGAATGCGGTTATGTCGCTGCCACCCCTTCCCAAGGTGGTGATGTTGCCTTTCAGATCCTTTCCCAAAAAACCGCAGATGACGGGGACGATCCCCCTCTCCACCATGGGGAGGAGGTACTTCTTGATCCTCTTCGCGGTTTCCTTTTGATCCACTTTGGCTCTCGAGAATTCACTGTCGGTTATGATGGGCCACTCCTCGCTGGAAGGATCCACCGCCTTGGCTTTCACTCCAAGGCTGCGGAGGGCGACTGCGAACACTCTAGCGCTCGTCCTCTCCCCCATAGCCATTATATCGTCCATCTCGTGGGGTGAAATCTTTCCACCGGATACAACTTTAGCCACGGCCACGAGTTCGTCGGTCGTGTGTCCCATCGCCGATACCGTAACGATCACCTGAGTTCCTTTTTCGTGCTCCCTTCGCACCGATTTGGCGGCTAACCTCACGCGCTCACCACTACCCAACGAAGTTCCTCCGAATTTCACAACGATTCTTTTCCTCATCGTAACCAGCTCGGGATCCTTTCGTATCTCAGCACGTCCTCGCAGTCCTCCCTATACCTTACGACCTCAGCCTCCCCTTCTCTCACCATCACCACAGCCGGTCTGGGCTGGGAGTTGTATTGGCTCGACATAACAAGCGTGTATGCCCCGGCATCGAAAACGGCTATGAGATCCCCCCTCCTCACCTTAGGGATTTTCCTCTCCCTCCCTATCACGTCTCCCGATTGGCAGAGGGGGCCAGCGATGTTCACCAGCTCCGTGTGTTCTGACTTCATCCGGTTCGCTACTTCCATGTGGTAGTAGGTCCCAAGCAGGGCGGGGCGGATCAGTATGTTTATCCCCCCATCCACGCATACCCATGAGGGCGTCCTGTCTCTCGGTTTAAAACATCCTACCCTGAGGAGGAGCACTCCCGCGTCCCCGACTAGGTATCTCCCGGGCTCCAATATCAGGGTAAAAGGTTTCACACCCCTCTCCCGCACGGATTCCCTCAGCACAGGAATTACCCTAGATGCAACTTCCTCCGGAGATGCTCCTCTCTCTCCGGGCTTCCTCGGTACTCCCAGTCCGCCCCCCAAGTCTACGAATTCGAGTTGGAGTCTCAATTCCTCCTTGAGTTTGCCCACGAAGTCCATCACCCGCTTGGCCTCTTCCTCGAACGGGGCAGTGTCCAGGATTTGCGATCCCACGTGGCAGTGGATTCCTACCACCTCCAAGTTTTTGTATCCCATCGCCTTTGAGAATCCCTCCAAGGCTTCACCACTTTCCATGTCGAGTCCGAACTTGCTCTCCCTGAGACCCGTGGCGATGTAGGGATGGGTTGGCACCTCTATGTTCGGGTTGACTCTTATCCCAATCCTAACTTTTCTCCCAAGCCCGGTAGAGAGTTCGTTGATGAGCTCGAGTTCCTCGAGGCTATCAACGTTGATCAGCACTCCTTTTCGAGCGGCGAGTTCGATCTCCCTTTCACTTTTGTTGTTTCCGTTGAAGACTATTTTCTCCGCTGGCACGCCTAGCCCTAGGGCGGCTTTGAGTTCGCACATCGAGACAACCTCGGCCCCCGCTCCTTCTTCGTGCAACACCTTACAGACGGCTAAGTTCGAATTCGCCTTATAGGCGTAAGCGATGAGCACCCTCTCCCACCTGGTGGCGAAGGCGTTGTAGAACCTCCTGTAGTTATTCCTTATCCTCACCTCATCCATCACGAAAAGCGGGGTGCCGAACCTCTCGGCTAGATCCGATGCCTTCACGCCTCCCACGTAGAGGTTCCCGTTTTCGTCAACCCGGAAGTGTTCCTTAAACACTTTTTCCAAGCTCTTACTTTTCTGGGATGGGTTAAAAAGCAGAGGGTTCGTCGTGTTGGATGGGGCTGGAGGGCCATCACGTATTTACTCATGGGAGTGGACAAGAGTAGGATGGGGTTCAAGTACGTACGCGTATCGGATGTGAAAGGGCTAATTCCGAGGAGGAGACGGGACTCGCGTAAAGGGGACAACGGGAGGTTGCTGGTGCTGGGAGGATCCTCACGCTACGTCGGGGCCCCAGCCCTAACCGCCCTTGCAGCATTGAGGACTGGGGTGGATCTCGCCACGGTGGCGGCTCCTTTTGAAACGGCTAGGATCATCAATTCATTCGCTCCAGATCTTATAACCATAAAGCTCCCGTGCGAGAATCTAGAGCCCAAGGTCCTGCGTGAACTCGATCCCGAACTCGAGAGGTGCGATGCGGTGGTCGTAGGGCCGGGACTCGGAACGCTTGACAGGACGTTGAAGGCGATCACTTCTTTCCTAAAGCGGGTCAGAGAACACCATCTGCCCGTGCTCGTGGATGCGGATGGGGTGAAAGCCGTGGTGGGCGAACCGGATGTGTTGGAGGGTACAGAGGTCGTGCTCACCCCTCATGCGGGCGAGTTTAAACTCCTCGGGGGTGAAGAAGTGTCAAACGATTTGGGGAAGCGTGTGAAACAGGTTTCTGAACTCGCCAAGAGGCTCGGGTGCGTGATCCTGTTGAAGGGTTGGACGGATGTCATTTCCTCCCCCCAGGGTCGCGTGATAGTGAATCGAACCGGGAATCCAGGCATGACGGTTGGGGGGACGGGCGATGTCCTTTCGGGTGTGGTGGGAGCACTCCTAGCCCAAGGTGTCAAAGCTTTTGAAGCAGCCTGGGGGGGCGCGTTCATAAACGGTATGGCAGGCGATATGTGTATGAGGGAAAGGGGGTATGGTTTCACGGCGTCAGATTTAATCGAGAAGATACCGGATGTATTGAGGTCGCTTAGGAGGTGATCGGATGGCTAGGTTCGAGGTGGCCGAGAAGCGCTTATTCCGGGTGAAGATATGTATGCGATGCAACGCTCACAATGCTTGGAGGGCAGTCAAGTGCAGGAAGTGTGGGTACACCAAACTGAGGCCCAAGGCCAAAGAGAGGAGGGCGTGATCATAGTAGTCCTCGATGTTTTGCGCATGAGATGCACGCGTAGCCCTTTCTAGCGGGAATGAATATTTTTCTCCTGTCTATTCCCGGGATAGCTTTTGGGTCCAGCCATGAGCCCCTCTTCACGGGTACGGCTTTTATCCGTGGGACCAGGCGACCACAATACACACAAGAGACAGGTTGGCTTCTCCCTCCGATCGCGTAGCGTCCCCACTTCTTTCCCATAGCACCATCTACTTAACAGCCAGCCGGCTTAAAACGATATGGGGCACCGGCGTGCTGGCCGTAATCCATCTTCTGTTTTAGGCAGCATTGGGCTCAGCGGGCCACCACCCATCTCGAGTAGGCGCTCATCGATGGAAACTTGCCCTTGCATCCCGCGGATTGGCCGTTTCATCCCTCTCCGATCCGACCTCAGCGTTTCCGCATCATCGCCCACGGACCGGTGGGTGTCGTTTCTGTGCCAGGGTCAGACCTCTCGGTCTAGCCCTCACGGGCTCGCGGTGCCTACTTGATGGATGGAATTTCCTCAGGCGACGGAGTCGCCCGGCAGCTGCCCACCAGCTCGCCGGTACCCCCATATTTCTAGCCATCCTCCGGGGAAAAAGCTTTTATGAGAGGATCGACATGAACTGTAGATGCCTTTGAGTTGGGTGGTCGAGGACCCGAAAGAGAAGAACATTTACTGGCCCTCCGAGGAAATGAAGAAGAGGGCATGGGTCAACGATCCAAAAATCTATGAGGAAGCCTCCAAGGATAGGGTGGCCTTCTGGGAGAAACTCGCTTCAGAAGGATTGGAGTGGTTCAGGAGATGGGACAAGACGTATGAGTGGAATCCGCCTTACGTGAGATGGTTTGTGGGCGGAAAAATTAACGCGAGCTACAACGCCGTCGATAGGCATGTTAGACAGGGGAAGGGAAACAAAAGGGCCGTGATCTGGATCCCTGAGCCCCCAAACGAGCCCGTGAGGGTTTTGACCTATAACGATCTCTTTCTCCAAGTGAATAAGTTTGCCAACGCGTTGAGGAAGCTGGGGGTCAAGAAGGGAGATCGGGTGGGTATTTACCTCCCGATGATCCCTGAGCTCTATCCCACCATACTCGCATGTGCCCGCTTGGGAGCCCCCCACACCGTCGTTTTCTCGGCTTTCGCCCCCCAAGCCTTGAGGGTGAGATTGGAGGATGCGGAAGCCAAAGTGCTTGTCACGTGTGATGGGTACTACCGGAGGGGTAAGTGTGTGAATTTGAAGTCAAATGCCGATGAGGCTGTCAAAGGAACGTGTGTGGAGAAAGTGGTGGTGGTCAGACGAGCCGGAAACGAGGTGAAAATGCAGGAGGGGCGGGATGTGTGGTGGCATGAGGTAACGGAGGAGGCGGGAGGATGGTGCCAGCCGGAGGAGATGGACAGTGAGGATCTCCTCTTCCTCCTCTACACGAGCGGCACGACCGGGAAGCCGAAAGGGGTGATGCATACCACTGGAGGATATCTCACCCAAGCGTACTGGACCGCCAAGTGGGTGTTTGATCTCCACGACGACGACGTATTCTGGTGCACCTCGGATATCGGGTGGGTTACCGGTCACACGTATGCTTGCTACGGTCCGCTCTTGAACAATTCCACCCTCCTAATTTACGAGGGAGCGCCAGACTACCCTGCCCCCGATCGGTGGTGGGAGATCATAGAGAAACAAAGGGTAACCATATTTTACACAGCACCAACTGCGATAAGGATGTTCGTTAGGTTCGGCGAAGAGTGGGTTAAAAAGCACGACCTGAGCAGTCTTAGACTTTTGGGCACCGTCGGTGAACCGATAGATCGGGAGACGTGGTTATGGTACTTTAAAGTCGTGGGCGGGGGGAGGTGTCCGATTACCGATACTTGGTGGCAAACGGAGACGGGTGGGACGCTCATAATGTCCCTTCCTGGAATAGGGCCGTTTATCCCCACCGTGGCCGGGCGTCCATTTCCAGGGACGGAGCTGACCATAGTTGATGAGGACGGAAACCCTACCGACTCCGGTTACTTAGTTCAGGTCCCCCCCCTCGCGCCCGGCATGCTCCGAGGACTGTATAAGGCAGATGAAAAATACAGGGAAACTTATTGGGCTAAGTTCGACTACAGATACTACTTCCCATCGGATGGGGCAGTTCGGGCACTCTACGGGTGTATAAGGGTAACGGGAAGGGTGGATGATGTGATGAAAGTGTCCGGCCATCGTCTTTCAACGGCTGAGGTGGAGGACGTGATAAACGCCCACGAAGCAGTGACCGAGAGTGCTGTGGTCTCAAAACCCCACGAGGTGAAAGGAGAAACACCCGTGGCATATGTCGTGCTTAGAAAGGGGGTTTCTCCATCCCCCGAACTCGAGAAGGAACTCAAATCCTTGGTCAGGGAGAAGATAGGCCCCACCGCGACACCCGAGCGGATACTGTTCGTTCCAGATTTGCCCAAGACTCGAAGCGGGAAGATAATGCGGAGGATCCTCAAATCTCTCTTGATCAACGCCCCGATAGGGGATACCTCAACTCTCTTCAATCCAGAGGTCGTTGAGATCTTAAAAGAAAGGGTAGGCTACAGTGGCTGATCGGTCACCGTTTTAGAGGGAGTTTTATTTGGGGACGCAGAAATGCGTTAGGGGATAGAAGCTTTCATGACGATCGATACCAAGGGAAAGGAGATCCTGAGGAGGGCGAGGTTCGACAAGTTCAGACGAGCCTTCATAGACAGTTTGATGGAGCGCATAAGCGTCGAGGGGACGAGCGGTTTGGATCTGAGGAGCGCCATCGAACAAACGCTGAGGGAGGAAGGATTTGACGATTTGGTGAGTGAGCTTGTTGAGAACATAGCCAAGGAAACGAGGATGAGCACGAAAGACTGTTACAGAGCCCTTCCCGTTTTGGTGGAGGAGGATGTGGCGGGAGACGTGAAGAGAGATCTTCAGGGACAGGTCTACGAGGAACTGGATGCTGGGGGGAAGGAAAAGGAGATATACCAGAGGGGGGAAAGGGTGAGGCTTTGGAAGAACGTGGGGTTCAAGCGATTCTTGGGTCAAAAATCATCAACTTTAGCAGACTTGTTCAAATTCCTCCGGGAGCATGACATCGTGAGGTACACACTCTTCGCAGGAATCTCGCTTTTGGTTCTCTCCTCTCTGTTGTTTGGATCCGTGTACAAGGCGATGGTGGTCGGGCTCACGTTGACCGTCTTCGGAGGGGAGTCACTTCTCACGAAGGTCGCGAACATCACGGGTGGATTCGGCGGGATCCTAGTGTTCTTCGTTTTCTTGACTCTCGTGGTTCAGCAGATGTTGACTATAAAGATGCGCGATGAGCAGGTAAGGATGTTGGCGAGGGAATACCTGAGGAAGAGAGGAGTGCGCAGATCACCTTGAAGGGCACCAGAATACGTGATGGAATTTTGGACCGGTATGGATATAAATCAATTCTTAAGAGTTGTTGGGTTATCAAGATGTAAAATGATTTAAATGAGAGTTGTCAAGATGGTAAAAATGATTGAGATAAGGTTTCACGGTCGCGGTGGTCAGGGTGCGGTTACAGCCGCGAGGCTGTTAGCAGAAGCAGCTTTTCTAGAAGGGAAGTACTGTCAGGCCTTTCCTTTTTTTGGTGCAGAGAGGAGGGGGGCGCCGGTGGTGGCTTTCGCTAGGATCGACGAGAAACCGATCAGGGTTCGAACCCAGATATACACCCCGGATCACGTGGTTGTCTTGGATCCGACACTCTTGGGTGTGGTGAACGTGTCAGAGGGTTTGAAACGAGACGGCATTCTCATACTCAACACCCGAGAAGTTCCGCGAGGACTCAAGGCTAAAAGGATAGTAACGGTCGATGCCACTTCGATCGCGATCGAGAAAATAGGGGTACCTATAACCAACATGGCGATGTTGGGGGCGTACGTAAAGGCTACGGAGATGGTTAACTTGGAGTCGGTGTTAAAAGTGATCAGAAGTTATTTCAAAGAAAGGGTGGCAGAGAGAAACGTGGCCGCCGTCAGGGCTGCGTACGAAAAGTCGAGGGAGATGGGATGAGCTCAAAATTGCTGCCTGGTGCGGTTATAGATAAACCCGGCAGTAGCGTAGACTACCTAACGGGAGGGTGGAGACACTTACGCCCTATTTATGAGAACAGGACGCCTCCATGCAATGTTGGCTGTCCGGTTGGGAACGATGTTCAGCGCATCTTGTACCTCGTCAAGGATGGGAAGTTCAGAGAGGCTTGGGAAGTTCTCAAGGAGACGAATCCCTTGCCCTCGGTGTGTGGGAGGATATGCTATCATCCGTGTGAGAGGGTGTGTAACCGAAGGAAATTCGATGAACCCTTGGCGATCCACGAGATCGAGCGATTTCTCGGTGATTTGGGGTTAAGGGAAGGGTGGATCAAAAAAAGTTCGAGCCCTCCCACGGGGAAAAAGGTAGCTGTGGTGGGATCGGGTCCGGCAGGGATAGCTTGTGCTTACCACCTCACCCTGTTGGGTCACAGGGTCACGATTTTCGAGGCACTGGAGGTAACGGGGGGGATGATGGCGGTGGGGATTGCCGAGGAGCGTTTGCCCAGAGAGATCCTGAGACGTGAGCTATCTTCGATCTTGAATCTTGGAATGGAGATCCGAACCGGGCACCGCATCGAAAATCTAGATGAGCTGAGGGAGTATGATGCAGTTTTCCTAGCACCTGGCAGGATGTTCGGCCTCCCTCAGTTGCCCCAAGGGGTAGCCGTAGAGCATGGACGAGTGAAGATTGACCGGTGGGGGAGAACCGGAAGGAAGGAGCTGTTTGTGGGCGGAGATGCGGCTGTGGGGGCGAGACGCGGGGTGGCTTGGGCCATAGGATCCGGGAGAAAAGCCGCCATCGCCATTGACAAATACCTCCGGGACGAAAGTTTGCCCCAAGTGTTGGAGCCTCAACCTGTGAAATTTGAGGAAATAAATCTCGATTATTTCACGTTTTCCCCTCGGGTTTCGATACCCGAGGGAAGCATCTCGGAGGCTGTGGGACGAATGGTGGAGATAGAGGCTGAGAGGTGTTTCAGTTGTGGTGTGTGCAATGGGTGCAACAACTGTTGGTTCTACTGTCCCGATGCTTCGATCGTGAAGCTCGGTGAGATCGAGTACGAGGTGAACTACGATTACTGTAAGGGGTGCGGGATATGTGCGAACGAGTGTCCGAGGGGAGTGATAAGGATGGTGGAGGAGGGATGAGTTGAGACGGGTGTTGAATGGAAATGAGGCGGCCGCGATGGCGGCTAAATTAGCTAGGGTTCAGGTCATCTCAGCTTATCCTATCACCCCCCAGACCGTGGTAGTGGAGACGTTGGCGAAGTTCGTGGCAGACGGTGAACTGGATGCGGAATTCGTTAAGGTAGAGTCGGAGCACAGCGCACTGAGTGTTTGCTTGGGGGCCTCGGCCACGGGAGCGAGAGCATTCACGGCCACTTCTTCACAGGGATTGATGCTGATGAGCGAGATCCTATACGTGGTCTCGGGGATGAGATTGCCTATCGTGATGACCAACGCTAATCGGTCACTCTCGGCTCCCCTGAGTATATGGAACGATCAGCAAGATTCGATGGCGGTCAGGGATTCGGGTTGGGTGCAGCTGTACTGTGAGAACAACCAAGAGATATTGGATTCGGTACTTCAGGCCTTTCGTTTGGCCGAACAGGTCTTTCTCCCCGTGATGGTGTGTTATGATGGTTACATCCTTTCCCACACGGTTGAGCCGGTGGATGTTCCAGAGCAGGATGAAGTGGATTCTTTCCTTCCCCCCTATTCCCCGAAGTTTAAGCTCGATCCTGAACATCCCATCACGATGGGAGCGGTAGGAGTTCCGGAGGTGTATCAGGAGTTCAGGTATCAGCAGCATGAGGCTACCGAACTCGCGAAGAAAAAATTGGTGGAGGTAGATGAGGAGTTCGGTAAACGGTTTGGGAGGAAGTACGGGATGATGGAGGAGTACCGCACCGACGATGCCGATATAATTTTGCTCACCATGGGTTCGCTGGCCGGAACCATCAAAGAGGTGGTCGACAGATGGAGAGGACGTGGGGAGAAAGTTGGGCTGGTGAAGCTGAGGCTCTACAGACCATTTCCGGCCGAGGAGCTTGCAGAAGTCTTGATGGGGGCAAAAGCAGTAGGGGTGGTGGAGAAGGATATCTCGATGGGATGGGTTGGGGCATTGTACACGGATGTTGTGGCAGCGTTCGCCAATGTCAAGCGGAGACCCCTTTTCCTCGATTTCGTGATGGGCTTGGGGGGAAGGGACGTCAAGTTCTCCGATCTGGATGAGGTGATCGAAATCACCTCTGGTGCGGCCTCGAGCGGAGAGGTGGGGAAAGTGCTTCACTGGATAGGGCTGGACGTTGAGAAGGTGAGGTGAATGGGAGGGCTTGAGCTCAAGGAGGAAGAGTTTTTCGCACAGGGTCACAGGGCTTGTGCTGGTTGTGCAGAGGCTCTCGCCATCCGTCTAGCACTTAAGGCGACCGGGAAGAACGTAATCGTGGCCGAGGCTACGGGCTGTATGGAAGTAGTGAGCACCCCATATCCTCAAACCGCTTGGAAAGTTCCCTGGATCCATGGCGCCTTCGAGAACGCGGCCGCTATCGCATCGGGAATCGAGGTCGCCCTGAAAGTTTTGGGGAAGGACATAAAGCCGGTGGCCTTCGCCGGCGATGGTGGCACGGCGGATATAGGCTTGCAAGCGCTCTCGGGAGCACTTGAGCGCGGCCATAACTTCCTCTACATATGTCTCGATAACGAGGCGTACATGAACACCGGTATCCAGCGAAGCGGAACCACACCCTTTACAGCTTGGACGACCACGACCCCAGTAGGTAGGGTGAAACGGGGGGAGGACAGGAGCAAGAAAGATATGCCCGCAATAGTTGCTGCCCACCACGTTCCGTATGTGGCGACCGCATCGGTGGGCTACCCTTGGGACTACGTGGAGAAGGTCAAAAAGGCGATGGAGATAAATGGCCCATGTTACATTCATGTGCATTGCCCTTGTCCGACCGGGTGGAGGTACGATCCAAAACTCACGATCAAGCTAGCGAGGCTTGCGGTGGATACGGGGGCGTGGATCCTCTACGAGATGGAGGGGGGAAAGATTAGGGTGACTTTTAAGCCTGAGAAACGCAGGCCCGTGAGGGAGTATCTAAAGCTTCAAGGTAGGTTCGCTCATCTCTCGGAGACGGAGATAGATGAGATCCAGAGGGAGGTAGACTCCAACTGCAGGAAACTGGGTATCGGGTGGTACTAATCATTATCCCACAAATATCGGACGCATAGATAATAACTTTGGAAGAGGTAAGGGCGCGCGCGGCGTGCCTTCGCACTTCTTCCTGATTTCCTCCCCGAGTTCGCCTATCTCAAGCGAGACGAGTTTTCCGAGTTCCCTCACCCTGACCGGCAACCTGCGGCTCTTCTCCTCCTCATCCCCTACCACAACCACGTACGGAATCCACTCACGCTCCGCATACCTTATCCTCTTCGCCACCGTCTCGTTCCTGTCATCGATGTCAACGCGTACTCCATATCTCTCCAGCTCTTCCGAGTGTTGTATGCAGAGCTTCAGGTGACGATCACTTACGGGTATCAGCCTCACTTGGGTAGGAGAGAGCCACAAGGGGAGGGAGGGGGACCTTCCGGCTTTCTTGAGCTTCTCCGCGTTTTCTAGCAACGCGTACATCCACCTCTCAATGGATCCCATGGACGAGTGCAAGATGATGCATCCCCTCTTTTTTCCGTTCTCGTCCACGTAGGATATCCCGTATCGCTCGGAGTCTTCGAGATCGAGCTGTACGGTTGCGAGTTGGGAGTTCCCCCCGGTGGAGTCTAGGATTTGAAGTTCGTGTTTCATCACCCAGTAATGCTTCCTTTCGGGGAGGAGTTCCACGAGAGCTGGCTTTCGAACCTTCCTTAGTAGCCCCCCAATGAAATCTCGGTGTTTATCGTAGAATTCCTTCACTACTCTGAACACTATAACGTATGGAATACCCATCAGCTCGAAGGGTCTGAGGAACAAATGGAAGAGACGATCGTATTCCTCCAGTCCTTGACTGAGATCCAAACAAAAGCAGTGGAGATCAGGCATAGTGAATGCACGTAATCTTTTCAGTCCCACACACTCACCGCTCTGCTCTAATCTGAACGATGGTGAAAGTTCGAAGACCCTGATCGGCATCTGTTTGTAACTAACGTGTGTCTCCTTCATCATTCGAAACAGCCCGAAGTCTCCCGCGAACCTGAGCAGAAGGGTTCGGCCAGGAATTTTCACTCGGTAGTCTTTGGCGAGGAATTTGGAGGCCTGCTCACGTATGTCGGGTTCGTCCACCCGGTAGAGGAGGGGGGTTTCGATGATTATAGCACCGATCTCCCTCGCCAGTTGGAGTGCGAAATCCTCGAGCAGGGATTTCATCATGGCACCTTTCGGGTAAAACCGGAAATGTCCGATGTCACTCGATGGCTCATAATCCACGAGTTCCAGCCTGCGCATGAGCTTTATGTGGGCAGGCTCCGCACGGGGCTTATGTTTGAGTTCCTCGCTGAGGATGAATTGCTTCATGAGTGGGTCACTCCTAATGGCTTCACATGAGTCTAAATCCCTGAGATCGAGCTTCTCCTCCTCCCCTTCGGGGTTGATCACGATGAATTCACTCGGCTTTTCTTCCTCAACCCGGGTGATCTCAGGTTCTGCTGTTATAGTTCTAGAGAGTTCACTGAGCGGATGTCCTTTGCATCTCAGGGTGAAAGATTTATACCATCCGAAGGGGACGTGGAGAACCTCAAGACCTTCTTTCGATAACCTTTCCCTCAGGTCCTTCAAGATCTTTATTGCTGCGGTGGGGGATGAAAGGTTGGGACTCAAGTGGGCATAGGGATACACAGCGACCTTTCTCACTCGAACCCGTTCACAATAATCTAGAATTTCCTTGAGAGCCTTTGAAACCACGTTCGCTTGATCCCTTTCATCGTCCTCCTCTACCGCGGTGAATGCGACTAGAGCCTCTTCTATCCTCCCGGACTTTCTGTCCTCCCCCACCTCCTCTGCCGCGGGGGTCGGCTGGATGGCTTCGAACTCGAGGTAATCAGCATGGATCAGTAACAGGCGCACTCGGACACCGGCAGGAGTTGTGTGCTTGAAGTATTAATTCTTACTGTTGGGTTTCATGTCTTATCTTCTACCGAGTTAGGATACTCGGTGGGGTTTTCCGCCATCTTACTTATTAAGTGGTAAGTTCAAATCTCCACCGTTGAGGTGGTGGGTTGGGCCCGATAGCCAAGCTCCAGTGTTTGGCATGCAAGCATACGGAGTACTGTATGTCCACGCTGGGTTTGGGAGAACTGCTCGTGGAGAGCTGTCCGAGGTGTGGAGGGGATATGGCGGTCGTGGATAGAGGACTCCCCTCCTCGTGGGCACGTGTGGGGTCGGTGGTGGAAAACGAATTTTCGGTGGTTGATCTCATAGCGTACGAAGACCGTGCGGAGTTCGAGGTGGAGGCTGAGAATCCAGGACGTTCGTTCTCAAGGGTGCTTTCGAAACTCCAGAAGAACGGTTTCGTTGGCGTCCTGAGGAAAAGGGGGGACTGTCTCAAACTACAGGTGTTCAGATCGCCTAGGTCGGCGAGGGACAAACCTCACTTGAACATCTTGCTTCTACTCACTACGGTGATTACGACCTTCGGCTTCAGCTATTTCTTGATCTTCGAGCGGAGCGTGCCCTATGCTGCGCTTTTTTCATCCAGTCTTCTGGCAATGCTTGGGGCCCATGAGATGGGCCACAAGTTAGCGGCTAGCAGGAACAGGGTGGAGGCCTCTTTACCATACTTCATTCCCGCGCCTACTTTTCTTGGAACGTTGGGGGCCTTGATAAGGCTCAAGGGTCCGATCCCAAACCGGAATGCCCTCGTGGAGATAGGCGCGAGTGGTCCGCTCTTGGGGTTCTTGGTGGCGGTCTTACTCACTTCCATAGGATTGATGTTTTCCGAGCCCGGGGGTGAGCCCCTCATTTTCACGTGCCCGATGTTGATGGTGCTTCAGTTGTTGTTCTACGGCAGGATTCCATCTGGGCTTGAGCAGAGTCCCCTGGTTTTTTCAGGTTCGGTGATGATGGTCATAACTTCTTTGAACCTCTTCCCCGCGGGTCAGCTGGATGGGGGCCACGTGGCTAGGGGGCTACTGAGCAGGGAGAGTCACTACATGATCACGAGGGCAGTCGGTTTTCTCTTACTTTTTTCGGGATTCATATTTCCAGGGTATCCGTTTTGGCTATGGGGTCTTCTCATAATTTTGATCTTTAACCAACCGCATGGGGGGGTGTTAGATGATATCTCTGAGCTTTCCCCTTTCCACAAGCATCTAGCGTTTTTAACGTTTGCGGTTTTCCTCTTGTGTTTTCCTATTCCTTGGGGTGGATGAATGGGTGGAAAGTTCATCTGCGTTGAGGGTCTCGATGGGTGCGGTAAAACCACCCAAGTCAAACTCTTGGTTAGGTGGCTCCGTTCTGAAGGATACGAGGTCTTACGGACAGCAGAACCAACCCGTGGCACCTTGGGACGCATCATCAAGCGCTCGCTCAGGAGAGCGGGTCTTCGAGCTCGGGTGGAAGCCCTTCTCTTCGCTGCAGATCGTTTGGAACACGCGGAGTCGCTCATCATCCCATCACTCCGCGAGGGGAAGATCGTGGTGAGTGAGCGTTGCGTATACTCGTCACTTGCTTACCAGTCAGCCCGTGGGTTGCCGATGGAGTGGATAGAAGGAATAAACGTGTTCGCACCGCTCCCGGATTTCGCAATTCTCATAGATGTGCCTCCTGAGATGTGTGTTAGGAGGATAAGAGGGAGGAGGAAGTTAGATAAATTCGAGAGCGACCTCGAACTCCAGCGCACCGTTCGGATGAAATATCTGGAACTCGTCAGGAAGGGAAGACTTGAGCTGGTCGATGGCACGGGATCGGTGGGGGACGTGCATCAGCAGATAAGGAAACTTGTGGAGAAGATACTTTGAAGGAACTAGTTAAGGGATCGAGATGAAAAACCGGGCAAATTTATTGTCAATCTCCACGATCTTGAATGCGTCCTTATCGAGGAGAATAGGGGATTTGCGCCCGTCTTTTGCCTTCCAACTGAGCGACCTATAGTAGGAGGATAGCCTAGTCTGCTCCCTCAGCTTCTTGTAGTCCCTCTTGGGCGCGATCCCACGCTTGGAGGTCTTCCAGTCCCCTCAGCTCGCTTCTCGTGAGGCCGTGCGGTTCAGCCCTCACGGTTTTGGAGACCAGCATCAGAGTAACTTGGCGTTCCCCCTAAATCCTTAAGCCACGAATATTTACCAGAACCTTTGTCAGAAAGTTCTGAAAGTTTTGGGCATGACTTCGATACAGATTTAATGTCTCCAAGGGAAACCTCTGGAGAGGAATCGGATGGTTCTAGAAAAGCTGGGAAAGGCCCTCTACGGAGCTCTTCAGAAGATAGCCAAGGCTCCTCATGTGGACGAGGGAATCGTTAAGGAACTCGTGAGAGACATCCAGCGGGCTCTCCTCCAAGCTGACGTGAACGTTCAACTCGTGTCGGATCTCACTAAACGAATTCAAAACCGCGTGCTCAAGGAAAAACTTCCGGTCGGTGTAACCAGGAGGGAGCACGTGTTGAGGGTGGTTTACGAGGAGCTCTCCTCGCTGCTTGGAAAGCCCGCCACTTTGGAACTCAAACCAGACAGATCCACGGTGTTACTGATGGTCGGGCTTCAGGGGAGTGGGAAGACGACTTCGGCGGCGAAGCTGGCAAACTACTTCAAAAAGAAAGGGTTCAAGGTCGGGGCCGTGTGTGCGGATACGTTCCGTGCGGGAGCCTATGAGCAGTTGAGCCAACTGGGTCAAAAAGTGGGTATCGAGGTGATAGGAGATCCGGGGGCCAAGGATCCAGTCGAACTCGCCAAGAGGGGAGTGGAGGAGATGAAGCTCAAGCGATACGATCTCATAGTAGTGGACTCCGCTGGAAGGCACAAGAGGGAAGAGGATCTCATGGTGGAGATGAAGAGGATAGCAGAGGCCATAAAACCGGACGAGATAATGTTGGTGGTGGATGGGACCCTAGGCCAACAGGTCAGGGATCAGGCGGCGGCTTTCACGAGGGCCACTCCCATTGGCTCAATAATGGTGACCAAGCTCGACGGGACGGCAAAGGGTGGGGGTGCCCTCTCGGCCGTGGCCGCCACGGGGGCACCGATCAAGTTCATAGGAACGGGTGAGCATATGGACGATATCGAGCTTTTCTCCCCTCCGCGCTTTGTCGCTAGGTTGCTTGGAATGGGTGACTTGGAAACCCTGCTGAGGCGAGTTGAGGAAGTGGTAAGGTCCGAGGAAGTGAAGAAGGAGGATCTCAAGGATGTCTTCAAAGGTAAGTTGACGCTGAAAATGGTGTACGAGCAGCTTGAGATGGTAGGCAAGATGGGTCCCCTCAAGAAGCTCGTCCAGCTCATCCCCGGGTTAGGGGTATCGATTCCTGAGGATCAGATGAAGCTCGGGGAGGAGAAATTGAAGCGCTTTAAAGTGATAATGCAGTCGATGACACCTCAGGAACTTGAAAATCCGGAAGTCTTGAACGCTTCTAGGATAAGGAGGATCGCACTCGGTTCGGGAACGAGTGAGGTGGAGGTGAGAGAGCTGCTGAAACAGTACGAACTGATGAAGAAGCTCGTGAAGAGTTTTAGCAAGCGCAGGTTGCCAAGGGTTGGACCGCTCGCGAAATTTGTGAGGGAGATGGAAAGAAAGGGTCTAAGATAATTTTCTCTGGGGGGGGCAAAGCTCTTAATCGAGAGGGGGGAAAGTAGGAGAATGGTCAAGGCGCGTAAGAAGTTGGCCAAGGGGTCGAGGAGGAGGGGGCTTTTCCAAGTGAGTAAGGTGGTCCAGAAGTTCGGGTTGGGGGAAAAGGTGGTCCTCCTGATAGAGCCGAGTGTCCCAGGAGGGAGGCCTCACCCGAGGTACCATGGGAGGGTGGGGGTGGTTAGAGGAAGGGTGGGACGGGCCTACGAGGTCGAGTTCAAAGATGGGGGGAAAATCAAAAAGGTTATTATCACTCCAGAGCATCTTAAGAGGGTAGCTGGATGATAGGGCGGGGAACAGTTTCTGAGAGGCCGGTCACTCTAGCAGAAGTGTTGGAGATACTGGAGAAGATGAAAAAGGAGAGGGAGGAACTCGGGTATGAGCAGAGGCTGGCTTACGATTACGCTCAGAAGTTCTCTAAGCTCAAGGGAAAGGAAGCTAGGGAACTCGTGAGCGAACTCATGGGGGCGGTCGATCTGAGGGAGAACCAAGCTGTCCTGTTGGTGGATCTCATGCCCGAAACCAAGGAGGAGGTAGAGCTTATCCTGGCTAAGGAGAGGAGAAAACTCTCGGATGAGGAGATAAAAAAAGTCTTGGATCTCCTGAACAAGCGCCGCGAATGAATTCTTGATATGGGGTCAGAACTTGGTTCAAAAGAAGTTTGAAGATTACGGTATAGTGCTGGATTTCCTGCCTCAGGGTCATCCGAACGATTCGAGGCCCATACACCTCCGCGAGCCCGTAGCCCAAATAATAGGTGATACCTTCTTCACCCTCTTGGAGGTGGTTCCTAAAAAGGGGGTTAAGTTCGAACCCCAGGAGAAGGTGTTCATAGGAAGGGGAGAGAGGGCGAAAGTGAATCGTGTCAAACGGCGGATCGGATACGAGGAGCTCACGGCAGCGGCCAAAGCGGAACTCTCCTCCGTAATCCAGCGTTTGGTGAATGAGTCTCCAGGTAGGTTCTTGGAGTTCTTCAACACAGCCGGGCCAATAACAACACGCTTTCATCAGCTGGAGCTGATCCCGGGTATAGGGAAGAAGCTGATGTGGACCATCATAAACGAGAGGGAGAGAGCACCGTTCTCAAGTTTTGAGGATCTCAAGAACAGGGTGAAGGGACTTGGAGATATCACTACGATGATCGTTGAGAGGATAATGAAAGAGCTTCAGGGATTGGACAAGTACAGGATTTTTGTCAGGCCTCCGTCTAGACGGTCTGAGGAGGAGAGATACCCCTAGACATTCCAGCCTACCAGCCTACCGAAAGCCTGAACTCGGGTTCGCTACTCACGTATGGTCTCCAGGATGCTCAGGACATTCCATATCGTGGTCCTCGTGTGCATAGGCATGTTAGGATCGTTGCTCACCTCATCGAGCATGCTCGCAGCGAACGCCGCTCTGACCGATGGCTCCTTATTCTCCTCGAGCAGAGTTTCTCTAGCTTCATTGGCTACCCTCCTGATGTTTCTAGGAACCGAGGTGTCCCCCACGATGCTCGCTAATATCTCCCCCGCCTGTTTTAGCTTAGCCTCTGCACCTGAGGACACGTGCATCACCACGCATTAATTAAAGAAAAACCGATAAAAATGAATTTGGACGAGGGAATGAAAGACGAGAAACTGACCAAGGCAGTAGAAACCCTCTTTTCTGGGGCGAAAATGCTTTCAATCCATTGTGCTGAGTGTAAAGGACCGCTTTTCGAAAAGGATGGCAAAATCTTCTGTCCAATATGTGGGGAAAAACTGTTGGCCGAGAAGCCCGCGGAAAAAACCTCTAAGAAATCGGAACTCGGGAAGGTCTTAGAAGCAAAGCTCGATAAGGTAAGATCCGAACTTGAGAGGGAAAAGGATCACGAGCGGGTCATGCAACTTCTCAAGGAGATGGAAACGATATTGGAGGTCCTCAAGAAACTCAATTAATGCTCACTTGAGGAGTCGCTCGACCTCTTCATCGGACAGCTCGCGGTACCCCCCTTCGTCGATGATCGAGACTACTATCTTATCCCCAGTCGCGGCATCCCGCTCTATAGCGGTTTTAATAGCCTCCGCGGCGAGTTTCTCGCATTCTTGGAGGCTCATCCCTTTTCGGTAATTTCTCTCCAAGACCCCGTATGCTACCATAGCACCCGTACCTCCGCTTGCGAAATCCTCCTCTTCGATCCTTCCGCCGGCAGGGTCGATGAGGATAAGGTGGGGCCCATCTCTCTCGACTCCGGATATCACCCCTTCAAGCACGTATGGGAACAACCTTCGACCTTGAAGGATGTTCGATGCCACTTGGGCCAATCCTCGGATGGAGATGGTGCGTCCATGTTGCAGTCGATAGATGTTGGCCTCCACTCTGAGGAAGTTCACCAGACTCTGGATATCCCCCGGAGCTCCAGAGAAGGCAGCACCTATTTTTTCATCCAATTTGAAGAGTTTGCGTGCTCGCTTGCTCAACACCATGTAATACGAGACCCCACGCGTGTCTGAGGCCAGGGCGATTCCCTCTTTAGCCCGCAACCCCACTACCGTGCCTGCGAAGTACTCCATGCCGATCACTTTCAATTCCAGCTCCCTCAGATTTAACTCTGTCGGCGGGGAGCCTCCATGCGAGAGCTGGGGGATGAAAGCCGAAAACCACGTTATTTCCCCTCCAATTTCTTCCGGGAGGTGGAGAGGGCCACCCCGAACCCAACGCCTGTGGACCTGCACAGCGCAGGTAGGATGGACATTGGATCTCCGTAACCGCCTAATGGGATGGGATCGGGTCGGTGGATGAAGCAGGGGCTAGAGCACCGCTAAAGCGGGGAAAGCTTCCGCGAAGCGCGAGGGAAAAGCGGAAGCCCCCCTGCGAAAGCGAGGGGAGGAGGTCACCCTATCGTCGAATCCACCTCCGAGGGCAGGGGGAGTGGGTCATCGGGCTTTTACCGCCGTAACAGGGCTACAATGGCACCCACGATCCCTATCAATCCCATGATAATGAGTAACCTCATCACGCCTCCCGAGGGCAGTTGGGGCATATTCACGGTGATCAGAACCTCTTCACTCTCAGACGAAAATTTTCCATAGCACGTATCGTAGTCTACCCTCACCATAATCGGGTCGCTCCTGACACTCTCTTTCACCTCGAGTTCGAAGGTGATCGTCTGCTCACTCTTCGGAGCCAGACTTGGCAGGACATGCTCTGGGGGAACGACAAAATGGTTCTCATCGGCATGAATCGAGATCCATAGGTTTTCCACCTTCCTTGTCCCCGAGTTCTTAACCGTTACGTAAAGATGGAGGGTCTTTCCCTCTAATCCGGGCGCTGTCCTGAGCTGTGTCTCAAGGGCAACCTCGCGGGTTATTTCCGATCTTCGCAAGTGGAGGGAGATTCGCGGATCCGTACCGATGTACGAGTAGGTTATGCTGTCTCCCGGAATACGGATCCGTCCGTTGCTCACTAGGTTGGATCCATCACTCGTGAACAGGATCAGGTGGTCGCAGCTTAGCTCCCCGAACTCCCCTCCCAAGCCCCAAGTCTCGTCGGCCGGGAGCCATCCAACGCTTGGTAGATAGATGGAGGCAAACGCATGCCCCATGTCTTCGAGATCGGTCTCCCTATCATGTTGATATCCGTATCCAACGATGAGTTTGGCAGGCAAACCCATCGCCCTGATCAAGGCGATAAGGAGGTGGGCGAATTCGCTACAGTCTCCCACCCTAGTACGATATGCTTCAAGGGCGCTGTGTTCCGCCTCGCTGGGTTGGTAGGTGAGATATCCGTTCACGAAGTCAAATACGGTTTTCGCGCTCCAGTATAGGTTACTCTCGTTCTCAGTGAGTTCTCTGACCCTCTCCACAAGCTCGGGGGCATCACTTTCCCACAGGTGTGGAACCGGCTGGGTGAGTGGAAACAACTCTGGAGGAACAGTACCCCCCACCTTTGATGGGTCGATGGTCAATTCCACATCATCGACGCGGATGATTTGCTCTATGGAGATGAGCTGGGATTCATTCGGGCGAAGCGTTCCGAGTGAGAATTCCAACACTCGGTTGTCGTCACACTCTTCGATCGTGTAGTCGAGGGGTAGAATGTCTTCGTTGAGGATTGTTTGGTTGTTCCATCCGAAATAACCGTTGTCGAAGATGAAAATGAACACCTGCACATTGGTTGCGGTTGTGGAACTCTCGTTGGAGACCTCGTAGGTCTTTTGGATCCTATAAACCACTGAGTCTCCAGTAACTGGTGGGAGGAAAATCAAGGACAGCACGATGGAGAGTGTAATGACGGAAATCAACCGGGCTAACACTAGAGAAGTTTTCTTTCTTTTTAAAAAATTATACCCCATGCTCGATGGATTGGTCGGGAATCCGTAGCAAACCGTAACGGGATTTTCTCAGTGCTGATATTCGAAACATCTAGGCTGAGGTAGAAAACACTTTGTAGACCATGGCGATGCCTACGAGTATAAAAAATATTGCGAGCACGGTCAGGCATGAAAAAGCAGTTTCGGAGAACGAATGCGTCGCAACTTGGTAGAGTGAGGAGATCCCCGCTCCGAGCATGATGGGTGCGAAGAGGACAGAGACCCGAGCACCGCTCGGTGAGTCTTCGACTACCAGCAGGAAATAAGTAAGAGAAAACGCGACTCCTAAACTTATCATCGAGTAATCTATCATGCTGCGGGGTTGAGGGGTGCCCGCCTCAAAGATGATGAAGACACCTACCACACCTAGGATGGATGCGGTTGTCCTCAGCAAGTTCATTCTAGTATTTTTACATTTTGAAGCTAAATACTAGTGCGTGAGACTCGCAGCTCTCTGTTCAGGTGGAAAGGACTCCGCACTGGCCATCTGGCGAGCCATGCGGAGTGGCCATGAGATCTCAGAGGCGATCATCATGATCCCTCAGAGAGCGGATTCTTGGATGTACCATCACCCCAACATACGTTTGGCCAGAGTTTTCGCCGAATGTTCAGATATTCCCTCGCTGGAGGCGGAGACGAGTGGGGAAAAAGAGAAAGAGGTGGGTGATCTGGAGAGGGTGCTTAGAGGATTGGACGTTGAAGGTGTGGTGAGCGGAGCGATAGCTTCGACCTACCAGAAAACCCGGATAGACAAAATTTGTGAAAAACTGGGTCTTGAAGTAGTCGCCCCCTTGTGGGGAGAAGATCCCCTCCGGCTCTTGTTCGAACTCCTAGGGGAAGGTTTTAAAGTGATCATAACATCGGTCTCTTCTGAGGGTTTGGGAGAGGAGTGGCTCGGGAGAACGCTAGATAGGAGGTGCGTAGAGGATTTGGTCAGGGTAAAGGAAAAATATGGAATCAACCTAGTCGCGGAAGGGGGGGAGTACGAGACGTTAGTGCTGGATGCACCCTTCTTTTCCAGACGCATCGAATTGCTTGAAGCTGATCGGGTGTGGGATGGGGTGAGGGGGTATCTATCGATAAAAAGAGTCAAAACGGTGGAGAAGATATGACCGCGTTGATATACTCAGAAGAGTTCATGAAACACGATCCCGGAAGGAGCCATCCGGAGAACCCTTGGCGATTAAGGGCGATAGTTGAAACATTGAAGAAGGAGAAGATGTGGTATTCGCCCGAAGTTCAGGTGACTCCTCCGTCTCCGGCGTCGGTGGAGGATCTCCAGTTGGTCCACGATCCCTCTTACGTCCGGTTGGTTGAGAAGATGAGTGAATCGGGAACACCGTTAGATTTGGACACTCCAACGCCTCCGGGCACGTTTGGGATTGCCCTGCTGGCGGTTGGGGGAGCGATCGACGCTGGTGAGGGTGTGGTCTCGGGAAAGTGGAATAATGCATTTGCCCTCCTCAGACCTCCTGGGCACCATGCGTGTAGGGTGAGGGGTGGTGGATTTTGTTATTTCAACAATGTGGCCGTGATGGTTGAAAAGCTGAAGCAGAACTTCAACATGAAGAGGATAATGATTTTGGATCTGGATGCCCATCACGGAAATGGCACGCAAGACATATTCTATGAGGATCCCTCGGTTCTCTATCTCTCGTTCCATCAAGATCCCAGGACGCTTTATCCAGGTTGTGGGTTCATCCATGAGCTCGGATCTGGTGATGGGGAGGGATTTAATGTGAACGTGCCATTCCCCCCAGGGAGTGGAGATCCCGACTACGCTTTTGCCATCGAAGAAATCTTCTTGCCGTTAAGCGAGATATTCAAACCTGAATTCATAGCGGTGTCGGTGGGATTCGATCCGTTGGCGGAGGATCCACTAACTCAGCTCCAGCTCTCCCCCTCCGCATATGGGTGGTTAACCGGGCATGTGGTGAAACAGGCAGAACACTTGTGCGGTGGAAAGGTCGTTTTCGTGCTGGAGGGAGGTTACGCCCTGGAGGTCATAGGTGAGGCGGCGGCAAATCTCACGAAGGCTTTGGTTGGTAGGGAATTTGCTTCACCTCCGGAACATCGGCGGCTTCCGGTAATAGGTGAACTCAAGAGACTGTTAGCCAAGTATTGGAGCATGTGACCTTCTGATGGGATTTATTGGAATGAAGTTTAATATGAGCTTGGAGTTCGATGGAGCCGAGAGGAAGTGAGAGGAAGATCTCAGAAATTTGTTCAGCGGTATTAGCTAGAATCCAACCAACCGAGGAGGACAGGAGGAAATCGCGGGAAGTGATAAACAGGCTGATGGCCAAGTTGTCGGAAGGATTGAGTAGGAGAGGGATAGAAGCGGAGGTCAGAGTGGAGGGTTCTTTTGCAAAGGACACATGGCTCGCTGGGGAGAACGATCTAGATCTGTTCGTTCTCCTTCCCGAAGACTCTCCTAGAGAACTCTTCACAGAGGTTTTAGAAGTTGCGCAGAGGCTTGGTGGAAAGCGGAGGCTGAAGTACGCCGAGCATCCATACTTGGAGATCGAGTTCAGGGGGTACAGAGTCGAAGTTGTCCCTTGTTTCAGGCTCAGGAGTCCAACCGAGTTGCGCTCGGCGGTGGACAGAACACCTTTCCACACCCAGTATGTATCACGACGTTTGAACGACGGCCTCAAGCGGGAAATTCGGCTCCTCAAGAGGTTCATGATGGGAACCGGATGTTACGGATCGGAGTTCAAAGTCGGAGGTTTTTCGGGCTACCTCTGCGAGCTATTGATCCTCCATTATGGGTCTTTTCAGGGGCTGGTGGGGAGGGCGGCCAGCTGGAAGCCTGGGATCATCATAGACATAGAGGGAGTTTATGCGGATCCATCCGAAGTTCGCTTGCTGTTCGGGGATCGTCCTCTAGTCGTGGTGGATCCGGTGGATCGCAGCCGGAACGTTGCGGCAGCGGTCTCTCTCCAAAGCTTTGCTACTTTTGTCCTCGCTTGTAGAGATTTCCTCAAAGAACCGCACGAAAAATTCTTTTTCCCAAATCCCGCACGGAAAATTAGTCGCCGGGAGTTGAGTCGATTGATAGAGCGGAGGGGAACGGGGTTGTTCTGCATCACTTTTAAAACCCCTGATGTGGTGGAGGATGTTTTGTACCCCCAGCTTCGAAAGACCGAACGGACTATTTCGGCGGCACTGGCGCGGGAGGGATTTGAAGTCCTGAGGAGCGATGTGTGGTCTGATGGGATATCTGTTATTCTGCTGGAGGTAGCCCATTCGTGCCTGCCCGGTCTTCGGATGAGGGTTGGTCCCCCGATCACCGTGTCCGCGTCGAATTTCATCGGAAGGCATCTCCACTCAGGGAAATCGTGGAGTGGCCCCTATGTCAATTCGGAAGGGAGAGTGGTCTTTGAAGTTGAACGAGAAAAACGAAGAGTGGGGGACGTCCTCAGGCAACTCCTCGATCGGCGAGAGGGGTTCGGGAAACATGTGAAGGAGGCCGTATCTGAGGGATACCGTGTGTACGAGGGGAAGGGAGTATTAAGGCTGTGCAGGTACGAAGGGGTAGCGACGTTTCTTTCGGAATATTTGACCCGATGTCTCCCCTGGTACAGGTGAGGGTGCTGGTTCTTTCAAAGTCTTGAAAAGACACATTCGTTAAAAATCCGAAAAGAGAAAATGAATAGTGCGGGGGTTGCCGAGCCAGGTCAAAGGCGCCAGACTTTTTGGGCGATACTCAAGTCTGTTGGGTGGGAGATCTGGTCTCGAAGGAGTTCGGGGGTTCAAATCCCCTCCCCCGCACCAAGGTGTTTGCTCGGAGGATTCTAACCACTCGCGATCCAAGCCCGTTAAACAGACTTCGCGTGGAATCCGGTAGTCGCCTTCGTTCCCGTTGAGATTGAACTAAGACCGGAGGGTTTTCCTCATCTGGAGGAGATTTTCTGCGATGATCGTTCCCTTTTCGGTCAGGGAATAAATTGATTGGATTGGTTTTGTTGTTGTGACCCTTCTCTTGATCAACCCTTCTTGCTCTAGGTCCCTGAGATTCGATGATAGGGTACCACGACTCGGAACAAGTTTAGTCAGCTTCGAATACCTCACCTCCCCCTGTTCCGAGAGGAAAAAAATTATCCGAGCACATGGGGTCTCCAAGATGTTCCAGATTTTCATCCCGACCACCCCAAATTTTTGTTCGGTCTGGAGATAGGCGGAGGTGGGCCCGCGAGGTGGGAGACAGCTCTCTTCCCCCGAGCAACTCTGTCTACCGGCTTGATGGGGGCCGTATCGATCATCGAATCACCTGCGAAGCCATGCCTTAGTGGATTAACTTACAAAAAAATGGAGATTCTAGGTAATAAATTAGTAAACCAGATTAGTGAACCAAGTTCAATAAACAGAACTTAAATAGATGTAATAAATAAAAATTGGTGGGGGTCGTGGGAAAAAACAGAGGGTTGAAGACCGTATCCGGGGCCGAGGTCCTTATTTTATACGAACTCAACAAGCGTGAACCCAACGCCCTCGGCATCAGCATCTTCTCGATCCCGGTGGAAGAGAACATAGTGCCCCCCGGTCTCCTGAACGAGGCACTCGAGCGAATGACGAAGGAAGAGTTCGTCGAGTTTAATGAATCTCTGAAGAAGTATCAGCTCACCCCGGAGGGGAAGAGCGCATGTGAGCGGTGGATCAGGAGCTTTTTGAGAGCGAAGCATCGCATACCTCGGTCAAAGAGATGATTGATGCAAGCGCTTACACCCTAGGCGGATTCGTCTCCTCTTTCTTGCTGTTCTCCTTCGGTCTGTACATCCTGAGGGCTGGGTTCTGGTACCCCACCCACCGGATGGCTGCCTTGCTCGCGTTCTTGGGGATGGTGTGGTGTTTGGGGAAGTCCGGGGAGGACGTGACCTCGGGGTATCTCGCCTTCCTGCTGGGGAGGTTCGCGGAAGGGGGTCTGATCCTCCTCTTCCCCGTGTTCGTTCACTTCACCCGGATCTTTCCCGATTCCAAGCCTTTGGGTTTCTGGGCCTTCCCCCTCTACCTCCCCGCGGTCTTCTTCGCTTGCTTGCTCGGGGCCGAGGTGCTGGGGTCGGAGTACATCCTCCTAGTCCCCCCCACCAGGATTCCGTACTTGG
>JAPDJF010000006.1 GCA_029259185.1 Hadesarchaea archaeon | reverse complement strand
CTCGCCAGTCGATCTTTGTACTCCACCACAACTGCATCTATCTCGCCCCTTCTGGCGAGTTCGAACAGCTTCTTCAATCCCTTCCTGTTCTCGTTCACTCCAGAAGCCACATCTTCGATTACATCGATAACTTTCAACTTGTTTGTTACGCAGTAGCTCAGCAGCCTTTCTCTCTGCCTGTTCAGGTTCCCGGCATCCTGCTGTTTCTTTGCCGAGACCCTCGCGTAAATGGCCACTCCGGCGGGTCTTCTTTCTATAATACCCATCAATCTGTCCAGCTCCGCCTTCTCCACGATGTTTTCCAATCCTCACTCCCCTTATCACTCCTTGATCGATGTACTTCCGTAGCGTATGGGGGTGTAATCCCGTGTACTCGGCGGCCTCCTTCATTTCCATTAGTGCCATCAATTGTATTAGTATTTGTGAAGTTATCGGCAACTGTTACTCACCTCCTCCCCTCGCTTTTGCAGGGGGCTTCCGGTTGTCCTTTGCACGCCATTGCCGGCAGGACTTTCGGGCGCGGTCACTCCACCGTGGGTGCTCACGGTAGCGCCCCCGGCGGTTCGGATATACCGAGCCGCCTCAGTCAGGTTCCGACCAGCTTTGCGGCTTTCGCCCGATGCACTTCTATTTCGGAGAGTTGACCGCCAAGCGCGTTTGACGCCTGCTGGGTGGCGTTCTCCGAAGCCCACGCCCCGTGCGAGAGGGGCATGTTGATCTCCTTCGGAACCTAACCGGCCATTGGTTTGTTGTTTCTCCGTAAATATACCGCCTCGCTAACCCCTCCCTTTCGGAAAGGGACTGCGCTCGGCATTGAATTTAATTTACATAGGAAATGTTTTAAAACCCGTGTTTAAATGAGAAATGGGCCAAACATGAAAAAGAAGTCTGTAATAAGAATCGAGAGTCTAGTAGGCCCTCTGGTCTTCTACATCGGTCTGCTGATCTCAGTTGTGGCTGCAGCGGCTTACACCCCTTCGGGAGAGTTCTACATCGTGTTGGCGGTTCTAGGAGTAATCGTCGGTCTTTTCAACGTGACAGCCCCAGAAGTCAATAAATTCATGATCAGCTCGATCGCCTTCATCTTAACGGCGATGGCAATGCAACAGATGATCAGTGCTGAGGCTACGGTGACGATTCCTACGGAGCTAACACGACTGGCTACGAACATCGTTGTGCTCATCGGTGCTGGTGTGCTCGTGATAGCGCTGAAAGCGATCTACGAAATCGCGAAGAGCAAGTAAGCAATAACCCCTCCCTTTTATTTTTTCAAATCTTTTAGTAAGCCCCGGGCGGGGATTGAACCCGCGACCTCGCGCTCTTCGGCAGGGATACCAAGCGCGCGCTCTCACCGAGACTGAGCTACCGGGGCCTACTAAAACTCTCAAGTTCATCCAAAAAACGATTTGCTATGAGTCCCCTTCTTTTATAAGTCAAAAAAATCCGAAAGGAAATTGAAATGGTCGCACAAAAAACATTCAAAATAAAGGAACTCACCCCAGCTGATCTTCAAGCGGTGTTGGAGATAGAGTACAGATGTTTTCCCGATCCCTACCCCCTCAGTCTGTTAGAACAACTCTACAGCAGCTACCCCCGCGGATTTATAGGTGCCGAATTGGAAGGAAGGCTAGTGGGCTATCTCATTTTTACCATGCGATGGGGGGGGATAGGTCATATTCTCTCCTTAGCGGTCGATCCCCCGTATCAACGACGAGGGATAGGATCGGCTTTGGTAAGAAAGGCTCTTGAAGATCTCAAAGCGGATGGAGCACGAACGGTGAGACTTGAAGCCAGGAAGAGCAACATCGGTGCTAGGATGTTCTACCTCACCCTAGGGTTTAAAGAAGAAAGAGAGCTTCCCCACTACTACGAGGACGGCGAAACCGCCGTACTCATGTGGTATACTTACCCAAACACCTGATCAAGGATGGGCCTTACGGATATCGTCTAGGGTAAGTACACGCAATCCGGGGGGAACTTTCTCCACGCGAGAATGAACCCCAATGAGGTTTCGTACCCGTTGTTTGGAGGCTTGTTCTGCAAGCTCTTGGGTGATTATCCCATCCAGAACCACGGTTTGCACTCCGCGAGTCTGCACGAGTTTCTCCTTTAAATCCCTCACTGGCACTTCTCCTATTTTTTCCATCGAACCGTCGAGGAAATACGCTTTCAACGTCCCCATTAACGAATCCATCAATTCGGCTAGTTTTGCCATCTCCGTCTTCTTTTCATCTTGACCGATCTTACCGCGGAGTCTCTTGAACTCTTGTAGTTCGTCGACGGGAACTTTGTTCCGTAACGCTTTCAGAACTTCTTTGCGTGTAAGCTCTTCCACAGTTCTTCCGTTCGGAGGCCTAGCGACGAAGTCTATGTCTGCGACCTGCAGTAGTTCTTTTAAAATCAGATCCCCACCTCGATCGCTATCCACGAAAGCCGTTACCGTTTTCTCTTTACAGAGATCGATGATCGCTTTTGGCACGTTGGTTCCTTCCACGGCGATTGCGTTCCGAATACCAGCTCGAAGAAGATTCAGAACATCCGCACGTCCTTCCACAAGTATCACAGCATCCGAGTCCACAACTCCTGGACCAGCAGGGAGCCCCTGGTAGTCCACTAACTCCTCTACGCGTAAATTCTCCCTCACCCGTTCTGATATCTCCTGGGTCTCCGGAGCCTCGCGTTCCAGTTGGGACATTATCTCCCTAGCCCGATCGATGATGTACTTACGTTTCGCATCCCGTACGTCCTCTATGCGCTCTGTTTTTATCTTCGCCTCGCAAGGGCCTACTCTGTCTACGGTCTCTAGTGCAGCCGCTATGATCGCAGTTTCGACCTTGTCCAGACTCGAGGGAATTGTTATCGTGCCTACGGACTTCCCCTGTACGGAGTTTATGTCAACCTTGATCCTTCCTATCCTTCCGGACTTCAAGAGCTCTCTCAGATCTAGATCATCCCCGAGTAAACCTTCAACCTGTCCAAAGATGGCTCCTACTACATCTGGACGCTCGACCACTCCGTTGGCCTCTATTCTCGCGTGGATCAAGTACTTAACTGTACCAAAATCTTCCCTCATGTTCTCACCCTCCTTCTTGTTCGCATGGCTTTTGACCAATTCTTTTAACGATTTCTCTTTCAAAGGCGATCCTCACTACCAGAACCAGACCACCCTGGCTCTTTAAAAGTCTGCCCCCAACCTAAAAAATCTTGTCGTGCCCATGCCCATTTTACCTGAATAAAACTAGATTCAACGCAAGAAGACCGTCCAAGATGTTACCCCCTCTCCATCCCGAATATACATATGCTAACCACACTCATAGCTGGGAAACCACCTAGGTTATGGGTCAACCCGAGCCTAGGATCACGTATCTGTCTGTTTCCAGCCTTTCCTTGAAGTTGCTTATATACCTCGTACGCCATTCTAAGACCCGATGCCCCTATGGGATGTCCAAAACACTTCAACCCTCCATCGGGCTGGCAGGGTAACTCACCATCCAAGTTGAAGAACCCGGCCTCGACATCCTCTCGCGCGCGCCCTCTTGGGGATACTCCCAGATCCTCGTAGGTTACTAGCTCCGTTATGGAGAAGCAATCGTGAACTTCTAGGATCCCTAGCTCCTTTCTGGGATTTTCTATCCCCGCCTCTTTGTAAGCCCTCTGTACCGCCTTCACAGTTGTCTCTACATGAGCACCGTCCCACCTGTACAGCAGTTCCTCTCCTGGGGTCGTGGCTATTTGCATGGATTTGATGTAAACTGGATCCTCCCTGAATTCCCTCGCAATGTCGGCCCTGACAATCACTGCCGCCGCTGCACCGTCGCTAACACCGCAGCAATCGTACAGTCCCAAGGGCCAGGCTATGATCGGAGACTTCAGTGCATCCTCCACCGTGATTTCTCTTCTCAAGTGGGCTTTTGGATTTATCGCGCCGTTATGGTGGCTCTTCACCGAAATTTTAGCCAATATTTCCTTCCCCTTCTCGGGATCTATCCCATACTTGTCGAAGTATTTCACGGCCATCATGGCGAATGCCCCTGGGGCAGTTATGTTCGGGAAGATCACCCTATTTTTAGATCCCATACCAGCTCCGAACTCCGGAAGTCCTCCATACCCGACGTCTTTCAGCTTCTCTACCCCCAACGCTAGTGCTATATCACACGCCCCAGCCGCAACCGCATAGCATGCCCCTCTCAAAGCCTCCGATCCCGTAGCACAAAAGTTCTCCACCCTCGTCGCCGGGATGAAGGGGAGTTTCAGCACGGTAGAAAGTGGGAGCGCACTCTTACCGCTGAAAACCTCGTCGAAGCACGTACCGAGCCAAGCCATTTCTATGTCTTTTTTTTCTATCCCTGCGTCATCAATTGCCTCGGTGAACGCCTCCACTATCAAATCTTCATAGCTGGCATCCCACCTCTCCCCGAACTTCGTGCAACCCATCCCTATGATGGCAACCTTATCCTTGATTCCCATCTCATTCACTCATCGGGAACTGCTTTCCAAAAATATCCATAAACCCCTCTTTTTTCATCTGAATACTTCCTCCTGAAGCTCATTCTCACACTAGCCCCTACCTTCAACTCTCCAGCCTCACAGTCGGTTATATCGAACCAGAATCTCCCTCCCCCCTCGAATTCAACTATCCCGTAGATAGCTGGTCGATTGATGGAGAACGCGAGCATGTCTTCGGTATAACTGAACAACTTTCCCTTCTTATCAGCGAATCGATACGGCTCCATATCCACACCACCACAATTGACACAAATCCTCTGCCTAGGATACTGGGGAAGCCCACACCTCCGGCACCTCGAACCCACTAGCCCGAGTATTTCCCTTCTTTCCCTCCAAGTCAAAGAGATCGCCGTTGGAGCCTCCTCTTCCCCCCTTATCCCTTTTTCTACCGAAGTCATTCCCTTCCACGCGAGATACTTCTCGTAGCTCCTTAGCTCTTTCTTCCGTTTCAACGCCTTCTCAAGCTTCCGATCCTCTATCTTCCCTACAACCCGTAACGAAACCGTGTCACTCCCGTTCCCATAGCTTGAGGCCACGATCCGGTCCCCCACGCTTGAGTCTTCGAGTGCCGCTATCAATAAGATGAGTGGGTAGGCTGTACCGGTGTTTCCTAAACTCTCTAGGAGGTGAGGTTGCACCCGCCCTCCATCGAATCCCAGTGCTTTTCCTATCTTTGGGTGATCTCTAACGAAGAGAGCTGGAAAAACCACTTTAGCTACATCGTTGGAAGTCAATTTTTGTTTCTTCATCAAACCCATTATCGAAGAGTAAATGAAACGGGTATAGCCTTCCTCCCTTATCCACCTGTCTTCCCAAGATCTGGTGAAAACGTCTCTAGCGGTGCGCCAATTATCCACGAAATCCTCAGACAGCGTGTAGAATTCCTCAAAACTGGCGATCCGATCCTCCCCAACTAGTACCGCCGCTGCCGCATCCCCGTAGAGGGTTTCTTGTAGACTCCCCGCTTTTCCGAGTCTGCAATCGGAAGCTACCACCAAAACATTTTTGGCCCCTCCGGCTTTGACGGTCTCATACGCGGATATGAGGGCAGTCATTCCAGCCTTGGTAGAATCCGTGAAGTCTGCTGTCTTGATATTCTCTCCCAAATCCAACGCTGTGGCAATTATCCCGGCATTCAGTCTTTCAGCATAGGGGGGAGTCGTGGTGGCGAAATACACTGCACCTATCTCATCCTCAACATCACGTATACAATCTCTAGCGGCTTCCACACCCATCGTCACGCTGTCCTCATCATAGTTGGCTACGGGTCTCTCACCGGGTAAGAAGGCAGGGGGGTTTATCCAGGAGGCGAATGCCTCATAAAGGGTCACTCTGTCTATCCTATACCTAGGTATGTGGAGACCGTATGAAGCTATCCCGACCAAGTAATCTATAATTTTTGAGAACGAATTAAAAAGTCTTTGGGGACCAAGACCAGATCCTGTTGCGTGATCGGTCTTCGTTTTGGTTGGCATCATACCTATGCTGATTGGAGGGCGGTCGCGCTGAAGGGCATCCGCATCGGTTACGAGCCCAACGCCGAGGGAGAGCTCATCGAGCGGTACCCAGGGCGGTTCAGGACTTCTTTGGCACAGCGGTCGGCGCGGGATCACCTCGCTGGGGAGCATCAACGGCTGGAGGGATAAGAGAAAGGCACGGACTGGAGCCGGATGGTCGAAGGATCCGGCAGACAGTCCAATACAAGTCGAACTGGAACTCCGCTCCTCTCTCCAATGTTCCGCCGAGGAGCACGTCAAGCGTGTGTCCGAGATGTGGGGAAAGGCTGAAGGTCGGCCCAGATTTGCGCCACCTGATGTGCCCGAGTTGCGGGATTGAAGGGGACAGGAACCGCATGGCTTGGGTGAACGTCGCCGAACCCGAAGATGGGGGGCTGAGGTTCGGCCGGGTGGTGGGAAATGATTGTGACCCCACCAGTTGCGCGGCTCCAGATCGCGCAACAGAACCGGTGACCGTCGAGTGAAAGTTACAGCCCGAAGACCTCTGTCACTCCGTTTATTATAAATTGAACCGCTATAGCGGCCACGAGGAGGGCCAAAAGGCGAGACAGGATATTCGAACCCGCCTTTCCTAGGACCCTCCCTATCTCCGCCGCATATCTCAGAACCACCCTAGATACTAGGAAGCAAAGAGCGATAGCGCAGAGAGTTTCAACTCTACCGTAGGTTCGAATAAACATGATCGCCATCGTTATCGCCCCCGGTCCAGCCAAGAGAGGGGTACCCATCGGAACCACCGCTACATCCTCACGCTCCGCTTTTTGGACCAAACTCGTACCCAGCAACAGATCCACAGATATGACGAGCAACAGAGCCCCTCCTGCTATCATGAAACTTCCAATGCTGATGTTGAATAACTCCAAAATTGCCTCACCAAATAGGGCAAATGTCAAGAGGATTATCACTGCACTGACCACCGCCCGGTTGAAAGCTCTCTTTTGCTCCAACAAAGTCATCCCCTTAGTGAGGGAGAGAAAGATAGGGATATTGCCGGGCAAGTCCATCACTATGAACAACGCTACAAAGGCTCTCACCGTGTGTACTGGATCCACTTGAACCACCGGAGTTCGATCGGTGTCAATCACCGAACCTCGTTGAGGAGCACTCTTTCCCCAACAGAACGTTCCCTATGACGATCTTCTGGGCCTCTACCGTTCCCTCTGCTATGGCTGCACCTATCAGTCCCCTCAACGCAAAGTGAACATCTACTTCCGTGGTTATCCCCATGGCCCCGTACCACATCGCTATATCGTTAACCGCTCTCAGTGAATCCATGGACGAGAGCAATTTGGCCTCTGATGCTGCCAGTGCCAACTGAAATGGGTCGAACCTTCCTTTTTTCATCGCCTCATCAACCATCCATGCCGCCCGGTAAACCAGCCATCGGTTAGCCTCCCACCTTGAGTAATGCTCTGCCAGCTGGAACTGGATTCCTTGAAACTTGCCTATCGGATACCCGAACGCTTTTCTCTGCTTCACGTATTCGATACCATCCCGCAGTATTCTCCCTAACGGACCGAGCAAACTCGCAGCAACTGGGATCCTCGTTATAACAAAACTCTCTTGGACAAGGTAAACCCCCCCGTTCTCCTCTCCTACCAAGTAATGGACTGGAACCCTCACATCTTCATACCTTATCCTTCCTATCAGCGGACCAAGCGTATCGAACTCAGAGGACTCCACCCCTTTTGAATCAATGGGCACGTACACAAGGCTCATACCCCGATGGCCCAACTCGGGTGTGGTTTTTCCGGTCACCAAGTGCCCACCACCAAATTTTCTCGTTTCACGAGTGAGACTTATACACTGTTTCTCACCATTCACCACGTACTCCTCCCCTCTTCTCTCGACTCTCGTTTGTACAGCAGTGAAATCCGTACCACATCCCGGCTCGGTGGAACCAAGCCCCAAAATCGCTTCCCCCTTCGTGATCTTCGGCAAGAGTTCTTCTTTTAGTAGCTCATTGCCGTGTCTCGCGACGATAGCCCCCTCGGTGTTGGACAGTAAAACTGCGGTTGAGACGAGTCCACTATAATCGGCCCTAGAGAGTTCTTCAATGGCTACAACGAATGAGACGAAATCTGAATTCGATCCCCCGTATTCTTCAGGCAGGAGCAAACCCGTGAGACCAAAGTCCGCCACCGCCCTCCACACATTTTCCGAGATATCCTTTTTCTCAAAGATCTTTTTTGACTCCGGCATCAAACGCTTTTCCAAGAACTCACGGAGTGTCCTTCTGTATATCTCCTGCTCCTCCGTGAAGTCGAAGTCCACCATCGTTAAGTTAAATCGAGAGTGAATTAAATCCTTCGGGTGATGGAGAAAAAAAACTTGGAATGGTTCGATTAGATGACCCCTGATTTTTTCATTTCATCTATCTCTTCCGTCCTGTAGCCGAGCTGTTTCAGTATCTCCACTGTGTGCTCTCCAAGCAGTGGGGCGAACCTTCGAAATTCACATGGGGTTTTCGAAAATTTCACGGGGAAGCCTATCTGTTTGATCTTGCCCAAGCGGGGATGCTCTGTCTCCAAGACCATCTCCCTCTCTAGAACGTGAGAATCCGAAAAAACTTCTTGGAGAGAATAAACGGGCGCCACACATATGTCCTCCTTCGCTAGGATACTAAACCACTCATCTCTCGTCTTCGTTTTAAAAATCTCTCTGAAAGAGTTGAAGATCTCATCCCTCTTCTCCATGTCCCACTGGTATCCCCCATACTCCTCCCTACCCAACACCTTGCAGAGTTTAACCCAAAAATGCTCCTCCAGACACCCTACGCTTATGTACTTACCATCTTTTGTTTCATACACCCCATAACACGGGAAACCACCAAGTACTGGAAGTTCTCCTCTCTCCACCTCAAACCCTGCGAAGTAAAATGCTGAGGGGATAGTCATCCAAGAGATCGCGGTGTCAGTCATCGAGATATCTATGTATTGTCCTTCACCAGTTTTACTCCTGAAGATAAGGGCTGAGAGGATGGCAACGGTGGCGAGCAAACAACTGCCTAGATCTGCTATCTGGGTTCCCGGGACTACCGGAGGTTCTCCTTTTCGTCCCGTGAGAGCGAGTACTCCGCCCAAGGCTATGTAGTTGATGTCATGGCCGGGAAAGTTGCGGTACGGTCCAGTCTGGCCGTAACCAGAAACCGAACAATAAACGATTTTCGGATTCACCTCTTTGACGGACTTGTAGTCTACCCCTAGCCTCTCACTCACTCCCGGTCTGAAACTCTCAATTACGACATCACTAACCCGAACCAACTTGCGGAAAACTTCCTTTCCCTTATCTGATTTCAAATTCAATGTCAAACTCTTCTTGTTCCTATGAACCAACATGAAGTAAGCCCCTTGGCCGTTAATGGTCGGAGGAAACCATCTGGAGTAATCGCCAACCTCTGGCTCCTCAACTTTTATCACCTCAGCCCCCATATCCGCTAACCAGCTTGTGAATGGGAGGAGCCTCGTAAGGTCGATGACCCTGATCCCCTCTAAAGGTTGCACTAGAGTGCCCTCCGTTCGTTGCCGAGAGCTTCTCCACCAAACAGCTTCAGATGCCTCCGGGCGAGCTCAAAATATGCTTGGGCTCCGAGCTCTGCCCTAATCTCCTGCTCCTTCTCACTCAGAGTCTTGACCACCTTAGCGGGAGTTCCAGCGACCATCGTGGCGGGAGGGATCTCCGTCCTTTCGAGAAGCACCGACCCCGCTGCAATGACTGAGCACCTTCCTACTCTAGCCCTGTTTAGAAGTATAGATCTCATCCCAACGAGCACGTGATCACCAACTTCTGCCCCATGGACTATCGCTCCATGACCTACCGTCACATAATCCCCGATGCTCGCCATGCCTCCAGGATCGGTATGAATCACAGAATTATCCTGAATACTCGTGTACTTCCCCACAACTATTGGGTTCAAATCTCCGCGCACAACAGCACCTGGCCAAACGCTACTACCCTCTCCGATGGCTACATCGCCTATCACGCACGCGGTTGGTGCGATGAATGCCCGAGGATGAATCTTCGGTTTTTTTCCCTCAAATTCATAGATTGGCATCAAAACCCATCCTCGTGCATCTACAAAAATCTAAAGGTCTATCGCCGAGTTCAACGTCCTCTGGAACCAAACTCCGCGTGAACCCTGTTGTTGAGTGAGATGCCCTAGCTGTTTTCTTCTGACTACCATCCAGTGCTGAGAAAATTTGTTCCTCTCTTTCATCGAAAATTTTTTATACAGAAAGAGAAAGGAGAAAAAATGCGCGTATTGGTGTGCATTAAACAGGTGTTTGATCCAGCTGAACTGAAAGTTGATCCGAATACCCGCACGCTCGTTACTGAGGGTGTTTCTCGGAAAATAAGTGATTTCGATAAAAACGCGATAGAAGAAGCTGTGAAAATGAAAGAGAAATACAAGGCCGAAACCATAGTGATCACCATGGGGCCCTCGGATGCTATGAGGGCACTCAGGGAGGCTCTCGCCATGGGGATAGACAACGCTTACTTGTTAAGTGATCCCGCTTTCGAAAACTCGGATACCCTAGCCACCGCGAAGGTGTTAGCAGCGGCCATAAGGAAGATCGGAAATATCGACATCGTTCTTACGGCAGAGGCAAGCATGGATGGATACTCGGGCATGGTAGGACCCCGCCTAGCTACTCTTCTGAATCTTCCTCAGCTCACTTATGTTCGGAATATCGTTTCAGTAGAAGATGGCAAGATGGTTGTGGAGAGGGATCTGGAAGAGGGGTACGAAGTGGTTGAATCGAAACTCCCTGTACTGATCACCGTTACGAAGGAAATAAATGAACCTAGATTCGCCACCCTTCCTAAGATAATGGCTGCCTCTAAGAAAAAGATAGAGACATGGGGTGCATCGGACTTGGGGTTAGGAAAAGAAGAGGTGGGATCCACCGGTTCGGCTATCCAAGTGATGAAAGCAGAGGCCCCGGTGATGGGGAGGAAGAATGTGGTATTCGAGGGAGAAATCCCGCAGGTTGTCGAAGAATTGATGAAAGCCCTAAGTAAAGAAGGGATAATAAAGGTGTGAGGATATGACGGTATTGGTATTTTCAGAAAACCTTGATGTCGCCCTCGAATTGCTCGGTAAGGGAAGAGAGTTAGCAAATGACCTTAACGTGAAACTGGGGGGAATCTTGCTCGGACAGAACGTGAAAACCAGTGCTAGTGAACTCATAGCCCACGGTGCAGATGTAGTTTATGTGGTGGATGATCCCCTCCTAGCTGAGTTCTACCCTGAAACCTATTCGGACGCCATGCTGAGCGTGGTGAACCAAGCTAACCCAGAAATCCTCTTGATAGGAGCGACCAAGCGTGGGAAAGAGCTCGCCCCCAGAGTAGCCACGAAGCTAAACACGGGATGCGCTGCTGCCGCCACGAACCTGAGGATAGACAAGGAGAAAAAGCAGCTGATAGCAGAACGTCCTGCAGTTTCCGCGATGGTGGTAGCCACTGAGTTTTCCCGAACTAAACCCCAGATGGCCACGGTGCCCCCGAGAACTTTTGAGAAGCCACCTAGGGATGACTCTCGACAGGGGGAAGTGTTAGAAGTGAAAGCAGAGATCTCCAAAGTGGACAAGAAGATAATTGAACTGAAAAAGAAAGAGGTTAAGGGTATCAAAATCGAAGAGGCTGAGCTCATAACCTCTTGCGGTAGAGGATTCAGAAAGAAAGAGGACATAAAATTGCTGGAGGAGTTGGCCAATCTCATCGGTGCTACGATAGGATGTTCAAGACCCATAGCCGCGGACTTGAAGTGGCTACCCGAGGATCACTGGGTCGGACTTTCAGGGCATAAAGTCAAGCCAAAGATGTACATGGCAGTCGGGATCTCTGGACAGGTACAACATCTCGCTGGCATGAGGGATTCAAAAATAATAGTGGCTATCAACAAAGATCCCGAGGCGCCCATATTCAAAGTCGCTGATTATGGAATAGTCGGTGACCTCTACCAAGTTCTTCCAGCAATGATTGACTACCTCAAAGGCAAGAAAGGTTGACCGAATTTCCCTGAGACCGTCTCCAATACTCGATCGCTCTCTTGACCGCTCTAGCAGCCTTCCTCGGTGAGGAGAAAACGGGTATCGCTCCATCTATCATCCGCTTTCGCATCTCGGCGATCAACCCCCATCTCCACTCCTTTATCTCCAGCATGCTCACCTCTCCATTCGAAACTACTGCTACCACTGGTTTACCTTCCCTTTTGAACCTCAGAACCCCTTTGATTTGTTCCCCCATCCAGAATTCCCACAAGTCCAGCGGGAGGGGATCGTCCTCGGTGAGATTGAAAACGAACAAATCAAATTCCTCATTCTCCCCCACTATCCGGAAGAGTTCTTCTGGCAAGAGAGGGGTGTCTTGGAGGATAGAGAGATCGATGGGATTCCGGAGCCAATCCCACACTCCTGGTGCGATTTCTTTCAGCCGTTCCCTAGCCTGGGGCGAAAGATCTGGGAGCTCAAATCCTTCCTCCTCCCACTGATCAGCTGAAAAAACGCTCTTCCCACCCCCACCCCCGGCGATCAGGACCCTGTACCCCCTAATCGGAGGGAGAAAGCTGAAAACAACTACTTGATCTATGAGTTCGTCGAACGTTTCCACCTCCACCGCATTGCATTTCTTGAAGACGGCTCTCCACACTTCCATCCGTCCAGCCAAAGAGGCCGTATGGGACTTCACCGAACGTGCGCCCGCGCTCCCCCTTCCTCCCTTTAACACCACTACCGGCTTCCTCTCCGTTGCGTACTGGAGAGCATCGATGAACTTCTTCCCATTTTTGACCCCTTCAACGTACATCGCTATCACTCTCGTCCGCCGATCATGGGCGAAGTAATACAGCAACTCTGACTCGTCTATGTCGGCCCCGTTACCGTAACTAACGACCTTGCTGAACCTTAACCCTCGAAGAGTCCCATAGTGAACAAAATCTGTTGATGCCCCCCCGCTTTGGAATATCGCACCAACCGACCCTCCTTCCTTTGGAAACCAGTATCCATAGGTGAGTCCGACCTCTGGGTTGTACAGCCCCATACAGTTCGGACCTAGTAACCTTATTCCAAGTTCCCTAGCTTTCTTCACTATTTCCTTTTCTAGTCTAGCCCCCTCGCTCCTTCCTGTCTCTGCCATCCTCGCTGTGAAGAGGTGAACGAGCTTAACACCCTTCCGACTGCATTCATCTAAGAGCCGAAGAACCTTCTCCGCCGAGATACTACAAATTACGTAATCCACTCGTTCAGGGATATCCATCAAGCTGGGATAAGTTTTTACTCCTAGTATCTCATCCACTTTCGGGTTCACGAGGAAAGTTCTGCCCTTGAAATCCTCCAACAAATGAACCGCATACGCATACCCTCCTGAGTACGGGTTGGGGGATGCCCCCACTAACGCCACGCTCTTTGGATTGAAAAGTTCATCCAGCTTCTCGAACTCCGGAAGTTTCACAATTTCCTAAAAGAAGGAACTCTTAAAACAGCTTCGGTTTAACTCTATCCTATCTTTTCCAGCAAGGTCTTCACGGGACTTCGGTTGAGTTGGAAGCCCAACTTATTCGGGTCTATGCCTAGTGCCAAACCTAGGAGCTGGGTGTAGTACACCACCGGAAGGCTTATGGTTTTTCCTACCGTGGTAGCGGCGGAGTCCTGTTTTCCATCGAACATCCTGTGCCCGCTAGAACATATCGTGACGAGCCCGTCGAAGCCCCTAGCTTGAACGGCATCTAGCTTCTCTCCCGCCAGAGTAAGCGACGCATCACGTCTGGTATAAAAGAGGTAAGCACCACAACAGTCGAGTCTCTCGGGATAGTGAGGACTTTTGGCTCCCAACGCCTCAATCAATTTCATTAGCTTCTGCGGATATTCGGAATCGTCTATGGTCCTCAACTTCCTAGGTCTGATGGCCTGACACCCCGTATGGGCTGCCAACTTCAGGTCTGTCAGGGGTTTTTTGACTCCCTGCTTTATTCTGTCCACTCCGATCTCATCATAAAACAGCTCAAGGGGATGAATTACCTTGACCTGCCCGTTCAGCTCGAGACCTTCTTCTCTCAATAGTGCACCAATCGTCTCCCTAAGTTCCCCATTTTTGCTCATCGTGTCAAGGGCTTCATGAAACATGCGGTTGCACACATTACACAGGGTTAGCATCCCAACATTTTCCTTCGCGGCCAGCGCCATGTTTCTAACCGCGAGATACATCCAACCAACCGTTCCAACATTTTGGAGAGGCCATCCACAACACGTGAATCCGGGAATATCCACCAACTCCACACCCAGTTCGGGTAAAACCTGTCTGACCGACATCTCACAAGCATATTGCTCGGTTGCACCCACACAACCAGGAAAGATCGCTATCTTCATTCTATCTGTGCCTCCAATGCCTTCATCAATACCGATCTGAAATTGTCTAGATTTGGAATTTCCAAGGATGGGAGACCGAGTTGCTCCCTATCGACAGCTTCCTCTCCCACCTTCACTTTCTGGATTCCTTGGATGAACCCGGTATCGGTCACGTTCATTATGATTTTCGAGAGTTCCTCGGGTATCTCGGCCCCAGAGCTAACGGTCATGCGCCTGAGCAGGAAAATTATATCCACGGGCGCTACATCCTGCGGACATCTTTCTTTACACTTCAAACACTGACAACATGCCCAGAGGAGGTCCGATTTCATTAGATCTTCTACAAACCCCAGTCTAGCTAGGTTAACGAATGCGTGAGGTTTGATCTCCGTGAGACGAAAAGAGGTGCATCCGCTAGTGCACTTAAAGCACTGAAAACAATGGTAGGGATATTCCAGGTTGAGTTTAGATACTATCTGATTGAACTTCTCAACGAGCTCGGGTGAGGGTCTAACGTTTCTAAGCAGGTCGGTGATCCCATTCATTTCCATCCCTTTTTTGAACGAATTATTCAGTTATGGTACATATTTAACCCTTGCGCCGGAAGATCCGGGAACCCTAGCATTATCCATAGAGGATTCTTTGATAGAAGCTTCGACACGTACCTAAGGGATTACTTTGAAAACAGGACACGTGTGTTCTCCCGCTGAGAACTTATCCGACCATGCATAGGCTCCACTCACTTTAACTTTTCTCCCCAACATTTCTGGAGTAATCTTTTCCGGATCGTGATCCAATCTCCCCATCACCCAAGGTCCCTCGCTCAGCTTTACCAAGCAAACTATGTATGGGGCATCCATTCCCTCCGGCGGGACCCTGGTTATCGTAAACGCCATTAGCTCACCCTCCCCACCCATTTCCGTTTTTTCTAATTCTTTCCCCCCACACCCACAACAAACTGGCATAGGAGGACACATGATCTCCCCGCAATTCCTACACCTCAACCCGAGCATCTTTCCTGCCCTCAATCCCTGCTCATAATCCTTGAGGGTGAGGATGTAATGATCTGTGTTTTCATCTATTTTCAAATCTTCCACCTCATCTCCTCGATCTACCCAAAACGATGTGCGAAAGGGTCCCGAAGCTTCCCCCCATTGTGTCTGTCATCCCCGTCTCCGGCACCGGGTCGACTTGGTTGCCCTTGGGAGCATTTCCCCTCATCTGCTCCACGATCATACAGACTTGAGATGCACCAGTCGCACCTATGGGATGACCCTTGCCGATCAACCCTCCGGACATGTTGGTGGGGATTTTTCCACCAATATCTACTTGACCATCCTCGACCGCATCAGCGGCCTTTCCCCACTCGAAGAAGCCCATCCCCTCCAACGCTATTATTTCGGCTGGAGTAAAACAATCGTGAAGTTCCAAGATTTGGATATCCTTTGGCTCCAAGCCTGATTTTTTGAGGGCCATCCGGGCGGACATCACTCTAGAAGGTGGCCTGATGAGTTCTTCTCCAAACCTGCCCATCGCCCCACCTGTACCCTGGCCGGTTCCTAGAATGTACACGGGTGTATCCGTGTACTTTCTCGCTTTCTCGGCCGCGCACAGCACGAGGGCAGCTGCACCATCTGAAAACGGGCAACAATCGAGCAGGGTGAGAGGATCACACACCATCCTAGAACCGAGCACATCTTCCACTTTTAGATCCCCATATTTCCGGTAGAATTGGGCGAGTGGGTTGAGTGCACCGTGTCTGTGATTTTGCACCGATACATGGGCCATCTTTTCCCTCAACTTCTCCAAGGGTATTCCGTAGGTCTTGGAATAAAGCATCGCAACCAGTGCAAAAACCCCTGGGAAAGTCAGACCGGCTGGAACCTCGGAAACCGCATGCATCGCCATCGCGAAGGTTCGAGTGGCCAGAGGGGTCCCCATCGGTAACACCCTCTCAGTTCCTCCCACTAGGACCACATCGAACTCTCCAGATGCTACCCACATATGTGCATCTCTTATCGCAACCGTAGATGAAGCACATGCTCCCTCAAATCTAGTCGATGGGATCTGGCCCAGACCTAGCTCCGATGTACAGTGCACGTTGATCATCGCCTGTCCCTCCCCAAAGTCTGGGAGAGCGGAACCCACAAAAAGAGCTTCAATCTCTTTCCCCTCCACCCCCGCATCTTCCATCGCTTGGAGTGCTGCCTCAGCGAATAACTCCACAGCCGTTTTGGTTTCCCACTTCCCGAACTTGGTATGACCCACGCCAATTATCGCCACATCACGCATTCCTATCTCCCCCAACTCTTACCCAAATTCTTCATGCGACCATATCCTCTACCTAGTTCCAATAACCTAACATATCTTACCCGAAGACATGGCAGGTCGGTTTTCAAGCTCCCCGCGGGTATAGGCAACTGTTGTTCACCTCCCACTCGTCAACTTCTCTAATAACGGATCACAGGATATCACATGAGCTCGCACCCCAACCTCCTCAGGAGACATCCCCATGCTTAATCCTAACAACTGCGAATAGTGAATCACAGGTATTGCAAAATGCTCTCCAAAAAGTTTCTCGATTTCTTTCTGACCTCTATCGAACTGTAAATGACAAAAGGAACAAACGTTAACAAGGCAATCCACGTTCAGCTTTTTGAGTTCCTCTAGCTTTCTCTTCGTAAACTCTAGTGAGTATTTGAGGAAGGCCGATCTCACCCCTCCACCAGCACCACAACACATCATCTTCGTCATATAGGGCACACTCTCGCATCCAACCGCTTTCACGAGTTCATCGACGAGGGTGGGGACCATCGGATGATCTATCTTTTTCTTCTCATAGGGGCGTAGGAGATGACATCCGTAATGCACAGCTACTCTCAAGCCGAGTCTTTTTTTGATGTGTTTCTTCAAATTTTCGATTCCGTATTCGCGCAACACTTCAGAGAAGTGCCGAACCTCCACCGTCCCTCGGTACTCATGGTCTACTTTGGCCAAAACGGCATTGACATCATCCCTGAGCTTTGAATCTTCCCTCAATAACCTGTTCACCTCAAAAAGGGTATCGAAGCACCCATTACATACCGTGAGGATATTGAGACCAAGCCCTTCTGCTAGTGTGATATTCCTAGCACCAACCACAAGCCAAGTCATCGCGTCGAAGGAACCAACCACACCCGGAGCTGGACAACACGATGCCCCTGGAATGTCGACGAGCTCGATCCCAAGCCTACCAAAAATTTTCCTTGTGGCCGATTCTATCCCAGGATAGCGGTTGGGAGTTATACACCCCAAGTAAAATGCGTACCTCTTATCGATCACTTCCTCCGCCTCCTCCGATGATCTCCACGAATTTGGTAGCCCTCAAGAGCTTTTTGACCTCCTCTAGCGACTGGGGGTGAGCGTGAGTAGTCGGGGGAACACTCGAGAGACCGAGTTTCTTTCTCAGCTCCATCACTTCCTCGTTAACTGGAACTAGGTGTCCAGTCTTGAACAGGTATCCGGCTATCTTTCGATGATCTTCAAGCAATTGCCCTTCCTTCACTGCCATCCTCCTTAAAGCCTTAATGACATCTACCGGAGAAACATCTTGGGGACAGACCTCCCTACAATAGGAACACGTGGTGCAACTCCAAATTAGTTTGGCGTTCAGGAGTCTATCCCGCAACCCAAGTCTAGCCAGTCCTACCAGCTGGTGAGGCCTGAAGTCTCCTTGAAATTTGAGTGCATCACACCCACTACTACACTTCATGCATTGGAAGCACGCATCCGGCTGTTGGTCGCCAACTACTTTTAACAGCTCTCGACTGAACCCCGGACTCGTGAACTGCATTGAAAACAGGTCCCTGAGCCCAACCTGCTTACCCTCCACTACTTCACCTCCTTCTCATACGTCTGAACCCACATCCCTTTAGCCTGTTCCCAAATAGACCCTCGCTTGTGGAAACCTAACTCATTCACACATCTTCTACTAGGCCTTTGCTCAGGCAGGATGTTCACAACCACTTTTTTACACCCCATTTCCTTAGCGAACTCAAGTAACTGTTTGTACATCGCGATCGCCAAACCCCTCCCTCTCCACGCTGGATGAACCGTTTGATGCTCCCCTAGAACACTCTCACCCCGGATAATGGCCTTGTACAGACCAACTATACGTCCCTCCTTTCGAACTCCGAAATAATAAACTCCTTCCTCCATTTCTTTTAAAATCTTTTCCCTCGACAACGTTCTTTTCCTTCTCCATTCCTCCGGATATTCTCTGGCTTTGGGCCACACTTCTCTGAACAGCGATTCGATTTCGGATGCATCTTGGGGGGAGAGCTGCTCGACCTTCACATCTGCTGACACGATCTAATCTTGTTTTAAGAGCTTGGATAAAAATTTGATTGAGAACCGTGATCATCTTTTACGACATAAAGCCGGAACTAGACAAACACGGAGCACGAGTTCGTCTGGTTAGGCTACTCCGGAAGAGTGGAGGTATCCCCGTTCAGCGATCTGCTTGGATTATCCCCTCCATAACCCCTGAACTCCTCCGGATGATAGACGAAATCCGAACCCTGGGAGGAACCGTCCTGATTTCTGAGTGGAAGCCTATCCCCCTATCCAAACTAAGGGGGCAACAAGTGGAGATCGGACCAACTAGTGTGGTGGGTGTCCTTGTTCACGGACCCGAGGTGATCGACACGGGGTTGGCTGAGAAAGTCTTGACAATACTCCGAAACACCGGGGCTGTGGTTGACGCGAGAATAGGAGGGACGATGGGAAGAATCGCCGTCCTAGATGCGGGACTGGACAATTTGATAATGACAGAAAAACCTATGCTGCCTAGTGAAGTATTGGATGAATTCGGTAGGAAAAACGTTGACTTGGTCATTCTCCTTAACGACTCAAAATCACTAGAAGCTGGAATCTCGCTCGGTATGAGAATAATAGAAAATGCCAAACTCATTCGGCTGTTGAGGATACCGGTGATCCAGATAGAGGGAACGGGGGAGAAAAAGGGTGCAATCATACCTTGGTCGGGCAATTCTCAACCACTCGTCCAAAAGTTGGCGGACTCGCTCAGGTTGGAGGTGAAGTCACCGTCCGTGATTACGAGAAGGGTGGAGAAAAAAGGAGACAAGATGTATCGAACCTTGATGGGTGTTCGCCCCGGCGAAAAAATACTGGTGAACGGATACGTAGTCGGTGAAAGCGTCTCGGACGACGTTATACTGGTGACCCGAAACGGTATCCTAAATGAAATAATCGGTGGAAAGCTGTACGCCCGGGGGGTCAGGAAGATCGGGAGAATAGATCTTCGAAAAGCAGTAGTCAAAACTCTCCGTACCTTGAGGAGGACATCCCCGAAGGAGACGCGCTTTAGAAGAGTCAAAAGAAAAGCAGAAATGATCTTGATAGAAAGAGCTGAGGTAGTCTTGGATACAGCAACTCGTGCCAGTCTAGTCATAACGATAGGAGACGATACTACCATGATAGCCAGCGAAATCCTCTCTAGATTTGGAGTTCCTGTGCTTGGAGTTGTGGATGGGGATGCAGACGGGATTCTCGAACGATTGAGTCGGGACACGGGGAGAACCAAGGATCGTCATTCTGTGTTGATACGGGTGAGACCTGGTATGGATGATGAGGCGGGAAAACTCATCAAAGACAGGATCTTTCGTGGGAAAAACGTTGTGAAGCTAAAGAGAAACGACGTGGACGCTGTAAGAGCGAAAGTAGTGAGACTTTTGAACGAGCTAGTGGAAGTGGTAATCGGAGGAGACCGAACCGAGAATCCACCCACTTAGGAGCTCGGGAACGAGAAGGATCAATTGTACCCGATGGATGTCCTACTGTCTAAATTCTAGCCTCTGTTTTCCTCTTCGTGAAGTTTTGCTCCCTTTGAGTAAAATTTTTTAGTCGAGGGTTGGAAATGGGTGGATGAAGCTGAAAGATTATTTAAAAGAACTCTACCACTGTTTTCACTGTCATCTCTGTAATGTGGGAAACTGGCACGAACTCGATGAATGGGTTTCCATCTGCCCTACCTACGCCTACTTTGGGTTCGAATCATTCTCAGCCGCTGGGAAGATAGAAATAGGAAGAGCGTTCATCCAAGGTAAGATAAAGAAGCCCTCCTCTCGCATGCTCCAAATAATATTTGGTGACTTGGGGTGTGGAGCTTGCCATAGTCAGTGCAAAGATCTGACGGGGTTGAACATAGATCACGTCGAGTTTTTTGAAGAGCTTAAGACAAAGCTCGTTGAGGAGGGGTACGGACCTCTACCCAAACAAGCGGATTACGCGAGGAGCATACAGAGAAACCACAATCCCTACTGGGAAAAACATGAAAAGAGAACCTCATGGCTCAACTCTCGAATTCCGAAAGGTGGGAAGATCGTGTATTTCGTAGGTTGCACCTCTTCATACCGAACCCAAGAAATAGCTAGAGCCACCGTCGAGATCCTTTCCGCTTCTGGAGTAGAGTTCGGGATCATGGATGGTGAGGAGTGGTGCTGCGGATCCCCCCTCCTACGAACAGGACAGAGGAAACTCGCCAGGGATCTGGCCAAGCACAATCTAAGAGCGCTAAAGGACGCGGGGGCTGAGAAAGTGATATTTTCGTGTGCCGGCTGCTACAAAACCTTCAAAAAGGATTATCCTAAACTCTTGGGAAGGACACTTGACTTTGAAGTCCTACACACGAGCGAATATTTTTGGAACCTCATCAAGGAGAAGAAACTTCGGCCGCGGAGAGAGGAGGGGATAAAAGTCACTTATCACGATCCATGTCACCTCGGTAGAGGAACCGGCCTTTATGACCCCCCGCGCCAAGTTCTAAGGGAAATATTTGGACGATATTTCGTGGAGATGAAACGCACAAAAGAGAATGCTTGGTGTTGTGGGGCGGGAAGTGGTGTGAAAGCCGCTCTCCCGGACTTCGCCATCTGGTCGGCAACCCAACGTCTCGAAGAAGCCGAGAAAACGGGGGCTAACATCCTCGCTTCAACATGTCCATTTTGCAAGAGAAATCTAGAAGACGCCGAAAAAAAAGTTAAGAAAGGAATGGAAGTGCGTGACTTGAGCGAGCTACTCTCGGAGAGATTGACATGAAAAGAAAGGGGAAAATGCGGCGCATCGAGAAGCTATTAATCGATATAGTCGGTCAGGAACACGTATCCTCGGATGTGTCTGACCTAGTGGCGTACGAAAGAGATGACCAATTCTTCCTAATCCCTCCCCACAGACCCGATGTGGTAGTCAGACCCTCAACGAAAGAAGAAATTCAAGCCATCCTCAGACTGGCCAACAAATATCGAGTGCCAGTTGTGCCCCTGGCCTCTGGAATTAACAGAAAGGGGCTGTGCATTCCTTCCAAGGGTGGGATAATGCTAGACCTTCGAAGAATGAACCGCATCTTGGAAATAAACGAGGAGATGATGACAGCCACGATAGAGCCGGCTGTGAGCTTTGGACAACTCGTGAATGAAGTTAGGAAAACGGGATTGAGGGTCATAACCCCTTGGGCCCCCTCAACGGCATCAGTGCTCGCCAATTACATGCTGAGAGGGATCTATGGGCCAGCTACGAGGTACGGGACAGACCACCTGATCTCCATAGAGGTTGTGCTCCCTAACGGGGACCTCCTTCAAACCGGCTCCCTCAATACCCCAACTACGAATCCGAAACCCTATTGCAACATCGTGAATGGACCTGACTTATGTAAGCTCTTCCAAGCTAACCCGGGCACATTCGGCGTGCTAACCAAGGGCACGATAAGGCTCTACCCGATGCCAGAGGTAATGAAACCGTTTATGGTGGCCTATCCGAACTATGAATCTATGGTCAAACCCGCCATCGAACTAACGATCAAAGACGTGGTGGAGGCATGTTGGACGATGACGTTTACCCCCTCTTCTCTGAGAACGCTAACCAAGGGATCTCACTTAGAGAGCGTATCCGTACAATTGGCAGAGGCGATGGGAAGTGAGGACTTCCTAACCATGTGGCTGTATGTGGCTGGGGAGAGGGAAAGAGCGGAAAAGGATGAGGAAATCATGAGAAAAATCGTGGCGGAGAGTGGGGGGACGATCCTTCCCCTCCCCCCGGAGAGCGAAGAGGAAATGATAAAAGACGAAATATGGGAAAGGACGAGTGTCAGAGGATGGAAAAAAGGAAATCTGTACGGTTGCTCATTCTATGGAGTAATGAAGCTTGCTCCAACCTACTATAGGGTATGCAGGAAACTTAGCTTCAAATACGGATTCGATGAGTTTCACTATGAAGCGGTTCCAGTAGCTCCGTTTCACGGCCAGCTCTCTTATAACGATCCGTGTATCCTCTGGGACGCTGGGGATCCAGAGCAAGTACGAAAGATGAAAAAACTCCACAGAGAAATAATGAAGGCCCTCTTGAGAACCGGTATCTACGGATGGTTCAGACCGTTTCCTGGAGTTGTGGACGCTTCCGAACTCGGAAAGTATGGGGAGCTGTGGATAGCCGTGAAGAAGCTCATAGATCCAAACAACATAATGAACCCGGGCAAACCTCCTCTAAGTTGACTCCTGCTGGTTTTCTCTCGGTTCGTTGCTCCCAACTACCCCGCCATAACGGATGGGCTTGCAAGATGTATCGTGTTCAAACGAGTCTTTTACCAGGCTCGGGTGGACCTACCGAGTAAACCTCCTCAACTCTTATCGTTCCAACACTCTTTATTTCCAGCCCCAACAGCTCCTTGACACGCTTTGCCGTCTGCTCGAAAAGTTCTCCAGACGTTTGAAAACCCAAGAATTTTCCCTTAATCTGATATCCATCCAGAGCTTTGAACACGAGTACACTCGCCTTCCCCGTGGTTTCAAGATTCGACTTCGTCTTTTGTAGGAAGATTTCGGCGAATAGGATGGTCTCGTCATCGGCGGCCATGAGAGATCCCACGGGTACCGCGTTCACCCTTCCTTCCCTATCTACGGTTGCCAGGACTTTGGAACTCTCCAAATCGTTAAGCATGTCCAGGGCCTCTTTGGGCATTTTGGCCATTCTTTCACCGATTTGAATGAAGTGAGTAAGAAATTTAATCCCTCCGGATATCTCGATCAGGCCTTATGCGGTCTGAGTGCGATGAGTTTTGAGCGCCATGCTCACCTGCAAGACCCCTCCTTTAGGGAGGGGTAGTTGACCGTCGCCTGTCACGCGCCTCTCTCAAAAAAGCGAGATTAGAGAGAGCCCTGGCCGCCCGAACAGTGGAGGCAAACACACATAATCCCTCTCTGACCAATCGTTCGCGCAGCTTAACTTTTTCTATCTCCAAATCGAAATCTGATTCAGGGGAGAGAACCACCGCTATCGGTTTTTCTGGAAATTTCTTTACGACCTCCTTGATCTCCATAAGTGTCTTGAATACAATCTCTTCCATGGTTGGGAGAGCCTTCATCATCATGTCAAAGTGGCTTACGTGCACGATTACCATGTCCACATCTGGATCCTCCATCACTATCTCTACACAATCTTTCATCATTGAAAAGTCGAACAACACGAAGTACGAGAGATCGACCGGATTTTTTACACTCGTTCCCAGCGGGGGGACGATCTCCCCCAATTTTTTCCTCGTTTCCTCTCGAAGGGGGACAACCTTCAGACCATTCTTTTCACACACATCCGTGGATGCCACTCCCGCCCCCCCACCCGCCCCTACCACCGCCACTCTTCTCCCACGCGGGAGCGGGAGGTATTTAAAAGCACATATCGTGTCGGCGAGCTCTTCAAAATCCTCGACTTTCACCGCTCCCGCCTGTCTGATCATGGCGGACCAGATTAGAGGAGAACCCGCCAGCGAACCTGTGTGGGAAGCCACGGCTCTGACACCGGCCTCCGTCTCACCACCTTTCCATACCACGACTGGCTTTTTCTTCGCGACTTCTTTGAGAGTCTCGAAAAATTTCCTGCCATTCTTTGATCCTTCTATGTAGATCCCGATGATTTTTGTCTCCGGATCCTCCCCGAGATATTCTAAAAGTTCCTCACATGTAACATCACATGAATTCCCAAAACTCACTATCTTGCTAAACCGTATTCCCCAATTCTCGGCCTTGTATGCGAACTCCTCAGCATGACCTCCACTCTGGGAAAGAAAAGCCACGTCCCCGGAGAGGAGAGGAAGCCCGGCGAAAAAAGACAGTTTTCCCTTTGGGCAGTATATCCCAATACAGTTAGGACCTATCACCCTGACTCTGCTCCTCTTCGCCACCTCCGCCAATTCTTTTTCCCTTCTCTTACCCTCTTCCGTCCCTTCTTCGCTGTAGCCTGCGGTGTAAATGCTGACGGCTTTCACACCCTTCTTGCCACAATCTTCCACGACCTTGGGAACCCCTTTGGCTGGAATGGAAATAACGGCGTAATCAACTTCGTAAGGTATCCGATCCACGCTCGGATACGCCTTATCCCCTAACACTTCTTTTTCCTTTGGGTTAACGGGATAAACCGTTCCTCCGGAATTTTTCAATCCGTAGTAAAAGATGAACCCGAACTTGGAGGGGTTATTGGAAGCACCCACTACTGCGATCCCACGGGGGTTGAAAACTCTATCAAAGTCCCTCTCCGGCATCTTTCCGTTTTTTCCGTGACTCAACTTAAAAGACTTAGTGCCTGGTTAAGATCTGCTATCACATCATCTGCATCCTCGATACCCACCGAAATCCTCATCAGTCCTTCGGTTATACCGATTCTCACCCTCTCCTCCTCCGGGATAGACCTGTGAGTCATTGAAGCCGGATGCTCTATAAGAGTAGATACATCCCCCAAACTAACGGCACACCTGCAAAGTTTTAACCCTTCTAAAACTTCGTAAACATCCCCAGTATCTCCATCTATCTCAAACGCTACCATTCCCCCAAATCCCCTCATCTGCTGTCGGGCTAGCTTATACTGGGGATGAGTGGACAACCCAGGATACAACACCCGTCTGACCTTGGGGTGAGAGTCCAAGAATCTTGCCACTTTCATAGCATTTTCGCTGTGCTTTTCCATCCTCACCGAAAGCGTTTTGAGCCCTCGGATTATGAGCCAAGCGTTGAAAGGACTTATCACACTCCCAGTGACCGCCAATATCCTTCTCGCCTCCGTTATGAATTCCTCTTTCCCCACTACAATCCCACCCAAAGTATCTCCATGGCCACTCAGGTACTTGGTAGCACTGTAGACCACTATGTCGGCCCCTAATTCTAGCGGACGTTGGTAGTAGGGAGTCATCAATGTGTTGTCTACCACTACATCCGCCCCAGCATCCCTCGCTACCCGAGAGATCTTCTCGATATCTATTATGTCTAGGGTTGGATTAGCCGGAGTTTCGAAGAAGACGATCCTGACTTTGGTCTCTTGATCTAATGTTCTTTTAACGTTCGCTGGGTCCCTCATGTCTATGAAGATCGGCTCCACCCCGAATTTGGGTAAAAGAAATTTGAGCATATTGTAAGTACCACCATATATCGCCTCTGAAGAAAGTACTTTGTCCCCTTTCTCAAGGGAGGTCAACATCACCGTCAACAGGGCAGCCATTCCAGAGGCTGTGGCGAGGGCGGAACCTCCACCCTCTAAGATTTTCATCTTTTCCTCGAGCACCGCGTGAGTGGGATTCCCATGTCTCGTGTAGAAATAACGTGGGATCTTACCCGCGAGGACAAAGGTTGAGGTTTGATATATGGGGGTGACGTGAGCACCCGTGGTCGGACATGGCTCCTCCCCAGCATGCACAGCTCTCGTGGAGAACCCCAACTTCTTCACGTCCACAGAGCTGTTGTATTCTTCCCAAGGTTAAAACTTACTTTTTATCATTTTCCCACTTCATTAATGTTTTTGGTTCTCTCAATGTAAATTGAATTTAATCTGTCGATAATATCAATAGGCACAGAAGTAACTCCTTTGGCTGTTATGATAGCCATATCTGTGGCTGTTTTACCCACGCCTGGTGCCTTTTCAGTAGCTTTTTTGGCTTCAAATGCAATGGGTTTAGGTCTCGAAATTTACCATTCAAAACAAGTCACGAATATTTACCAGAACCCGGAACCCGGAATCGTAACACTTATATACTTTCTGAATGCAATTTTACGATCTAAGATGTGTGCACCTATTGCTGCTAATGCTGCAAACGCGACTTTTGCTACGTTGGCTATGCTAGTCAACTATATAGCCTCAGCAGCAACCATCGGAACATTACTTCTGCTGACTTTCAAGGGAAGAATGTTAACGAGGATTCTCGGGATTTTCAGAAATCACCCCTAATCTTTTCTTTTTTTGTTTATTCGGGTGTCTTTATTGTTTGGTGGAAGGTGGATAGTGCAGGTTGAACCTACTAACCGTTGTAATCTTGACTGTGAAATATGCATAAGAAGATTTTCTAAGAGGCCCCTGGGGGACATGAAAGTTGAAGATTTTCAGAGGATTATTGATGTTAACAGGCCGCTGTACGTTGCTTTTCATGGGTGGGGTGAGCCTCTACTAAATGATAAAATTTACGAAATGATAACCTATGCCTCAAAAAAGCGGGCAAAGACAAGCCTTATAACAAATGGAACTTTGCTAAACGAGGGAAGTGCTAAAATCTTGTTAAATTTGAAACTTAACGAATTGGCGTTTGGCGTGTATAAACTTGAAAGGCTAAAGGAAATCAAAGATAAAGTAAAGCTCGTCTCATCCTTAAAACAAAAATTCAAGCTTAAAGAGCCGAAAATTTTCTTAGACATAACCATTTATGAAAGAAATGAAAGTGAGATTCTACAAATAATAGAGGAATCTTCTCGGTTAGGAGTAGAGGCCATAAATGTTCACAGAATCTTCCATCTATACAACTCTGAATTTAAACCGTTGAGTACTCACAGAGAAAAGCAACTTTTTCAGAAAATTAATGCTTTGACTAAAAATTATAGAATGAAGCTTATTCTACCGAAGAAACATTCTTATCCCTGTAGAATAGCTAAAAACTGCATTTTTGTTACCTGGGACGCTATGCTAACGCCTTGCTGTTTCATGCCGGACAGCTGCTTGGCTGATGCGTTGAAAGTAAGTATAAAAGAAGTGGTAAAGTCGCGAGAATATAAGGAATTTATTCGAAATATGAATAGTCACCCTGTCTGCAGTAGATGTGTGATCTAAATGAGGAGCGCAGCCTACTTTAACTTAAAAGATATTGCAGTTATCTTTCTTTTAGCAATGATAAGCGCCGCAATAAACATAATTATTCCCATAAAAATAATTCTCAACAATATGGGCATAAAAGGGCCCGCAGGTGGGATGGTCTTCTTCGGAGGCTTCATATTTACACTCTGGATTTCCTTGGCACCATTAATAACGAAAAAGAATTTTTCAGCAGTTGCCACTTCAGTTCTTATTCCAGCTTTTTGCTTACCAATTTCTCCTTGGTACGGAATAGTAGATCCCCCATGGTTTGGAATTTACGGCATCATAACTTTTCTGATAGTAGGTTTGATTATTGAAGTATTTTTCAGGTTAAAAGGTGATTTCCTCGGCTTTTCTATTGGTGGAGGATTGGCAAATTTTGTATGCGTCATAACTACATGGACTGCTATAGGCTTCCATACTAATGTGTGGCCGCTTAAAGAGAATCTTCTTATATACTTAATTGTGGCGTTCGTATCTGGAGTTTTAGGAAGTCTCATAGCTGAAGTTTTTATCAGCTTTATTCGTAAAGAAAAGAGGGATTAGAGCTAAGTTTGCTTCCTTACTCTAACTGCGCATACGGCTATGGTTAAGACTATTGCTATAAGAAGAATGCCTATTACGACGTAAACCCATGTTGGAATCGTTTCAGCTTGCTGGCTTGGCATTATTCCAAGCTCAGCTAGAGGATTTATTCCCGCACATCTCAGTTTCATTAGCTCGTCCGGACTCTCGATAGTAACTTCTTTAATCGTTGAAACTAGCATTTCAGGATTGTCCAGATAGTCCATCATCCAAAGGTCCATCTTAAGCCTTGTCCACCACCATTTATATGATTTAAAGTCCTTGAACCATGACCTCTCTATCCCACACATGTTTGAAGCTTTATCCCAATCGAATGCAAGAACGAGCGCAGTTCCGTTTCCGGCTTTCTTATCCCATCTTATGTAAATTCCCGCCACATTTTTGGCTTCTTCTGGCAATGCATCTTTTTGTTCCTTAGAAAGCATCATAACTGTCATCTTTCGTTTTCCAACAGTTGTATCCAATATCGCCTGAAAAGCGTCGTCCTTACACCAAGGCGGAACGGCGAGTATTATATACCCTTGGCTGGGGCTTTGAAGCGGCAAATGCTTATCTAGATATTTTATCATAATGTATCCGGAGGTTAGTCCGGGGCAGATGTGATTGTGAAATTGCGCTGCTTGCATAAAATCGTAGCTCATACCTTTCGCCCAAACATTGGCAATCGTTATTATGGTAAACTCGTTTCCGCCGAAGACCTTGTTCTCCATTTTTGCTTGCCAATCTTCAGGATTGTTAAGCAGTTTGTCGGCACCTATTTGCTCCTTAACATTCTTGACAAATATTTTTTCGGCTGGAAGTTCCATAAATTCCTTGTGAATTGTGTATTTTTCAGAGGGATTCTCGCTTTCTCGATCTAAATATTCTTTCAGCAGGGTACTATTCGCTTCTAAGTATACGCATTCGTTAGTTGAGTTTTTGAAGAAAGCAAACCAGAGGCTGCTTTCCTTAGCTCTATGTATCATCATAAGACTTCCTTTGCCTATTGAGCAGCCTGTTTTTATGGGGATTACATCTATGCATTTTTCGGTTGTGTAGCTCCCAATCATGCAGTAGCCAGCATCGGTTAGTACCAATATGCTGCTTTCGTTTACATTAAACGATAAAGATTCCATTGAGATGTTGCATGCCTTGAATGCGAGTAGATGCAGAATGGAAAGATTCTCTTCTCCGACAAAATCAACTATGTTGGCTAGCTCTGGATAATCGTCAACTATGGAGCTATTGGCATGTGCTGGAACGGCTGCGCTGAGAGATGCAATAACCAAAAATGCAAGAAGCAATATTGCCTGTAAATTAGGGTTTTTCTTTCGATGCATTTTAAAGACCTATCCAATTTAGATGTTCAATTTATAAGTGTTACGGTTGTTTAAAAAAGTAACACCAATATCGCTTTTATTGTTTGTCAGTTTCCATCTCTACTATTCCTCTCCCGATGAGGGCTCGATAACGCATACCAGCACACTTAAGACAATAATTCTTCCCTGAAATTCTAACAGCCCTCGTTTCCATAACTAGCTCCTTGCAGGATTCACATCGGACACTTTTAACTATTGGTGCTTTTTCAATGGGAGGAACATTTACCTTGTCAATTTTAAACTTATTTTCGGGAATTTTAAGCATCTCATAACCAAGTTTTTCCCATATTTGCGAAAGCATTTCTTTATCCTTCTTGCTTCCCTTTCGCATTGCAACAACTTTGCGGAAAAGACGAAGTGCCTCTTCCGGGAAATATTCCTTTTTCAGCATTTGCGAGTCAATATAGACTCTTACACCATCCCATGTGCTTCCCTTCACAATGGTTAAGGCAACCTTGCCAAGGTCGAAATATAGAAGGCAGTTATTGCCTAACGTGTAGCCAGTGGCAACTTGAACACCATCAGTAAAGCAATTATTACACTCAACTATGGCAAGTATGCTTTCGCCAACACTCTCATCAAAACCCAATCTTCCTACACCAAGCCTATCCATAGCTACAAAGGAAGCCTTTATCCCAAGCGCCACAAAAGGACACACATGTCCATGGAAAAACCTCGCTTTATCCAAAAAATCCCTTAACAAAGACTCATCATATGGCATTTACATTCCTCCATCCAATAATTTCAGTAAAAATAAGTATTTACTATCCTCGGCTTTGTTGCAAACTCGGGAGATGATTTAATCCCAGAAAGCGAGTTCTGTCAGGGGACGAACCGGGGGGATGGTCGCGGAGGGAAGCCCACGACCAAGCCCCAGTACCGATTCTGCGAATCAGCAGATGTACGTCGACAACCGCATCTTACCAGTTGCAAGGGTAGGTGAAATCTCCGTTCTCCTTGATGGAAAGGAAATACCCCTAGCAGACGATTATTCTGACGTATTGAATCCAGATAGGGAAAAATATCTGGTATTGGTGGGAGCGAAGGGGATTCAAATTCTCGTTTCGATCCCAAGCTTCTCGACGCATACGATCACGATAACCGCGGCTTTACCCGCTCCTGTCGAGCCGATCTTATGGATCCTGATAGGCGGAATTGCCGTGGCTGTGGTGGTAATCGCTGAGGTATTACTCTATTGTCAAATCATCGCTTGAAAAGAAAATGACCTACGGGCGCCGACTTTAAAGTGCCCCAGAATAGCCTCGATCGCTGTTTCTTGCTCAACCACATCCCATCGCTCCCTTCATAATTGGGGTCGGAAACAAATGAACCGAAGTTCAAATATTCAGTCTAACTCTTCCACAAGCTGGGCGATTTCGCTTTTGGTCAAGATCCCTCTCTCTTGCCTTTGACCTTCTCCAAGACTTCCCTGGTCTTGGGGGAGAGCTCCAGCTCCAGCGGGACCGGGGTTGGAAAAGAGCCGTGCGTGTAGCTGGAACTTGGTCGAGTCCCGCGGTACGGGCGACCAGATCCTCACCGCCCGCTTTCACCCTGCCCCCTCCGAGCTCCCGGTCGAGTTCCCTGATCGATTCGTCCAGCGCCCTGATGCCTCTGGTTGCGGACTCAACAAGGTCGGCGATCCTGTGGGGCAGGTCAAACGGGAACGGCGGGCGCCTCCTCTCCTCCACGGTTCTCCTTGAGCGTTAAGCCCCGCCTTTTGATCTCCCCCACCAGCTCGGCTTTCCTCGCCCGCAACTTTTCGAGTTCCGCCTCTTTGACCCGCCTCCTCTCTTCGTACTCCGCCTCCGCCTTCCTTGCCTCGCCCCTCCGCCTCAGCGCCTCATCCCTCTGTCGCAGAGCCGTGGCGATCTCGGCCTGCAACCGTCGGAGGTGTACGCTATGGACGGTCGCCTTGGAGACACTGAAGCGCCCGGGGCGTTCTGGAAGACCGTCGGTGATTTGCGAAAGTGAGATGGCCACAAAATGACTAAGCCCGTTCTCCGTTCTCTAAACCCTAAAAGCGTTGGCGGAAAATCTGCATGACCCAAACCCCTGACCCTAATTCGATTTTCGGGGTTTTGGTCGAAGGCGAAAGGGGGGAAGAATAGGTAACGTATGAAAAAGGACTGTTTAATCCGTATTTCGTTGTTCGCCGCTCAATAAGTGCTCTGATTGGCTAAAACGTATGTTATCTACCTTCAGATATCATAAAGTTGGGGTCGAAAATGCAATAATGGTTAAAACTTACTTTTTCTACCGATCCACACGGGGCCATCATGCCCGGGAAGTATTATTTCCGCAACATCTATGATCTTCTGCATGCTTTCCTTGGCTTTCTCCGCATCCGTGTGGATACGAGGGATTATCCTCCGGAAGTAATGCTCCTTAGTAGGAATGGCATCCCCAGCCACTACGACCCCTTCGAAAACTACTGAAATATGGCCATCCACATGACCAGGGGTTTCTAAGATACAGACTCTCTTCGAAATCCTTTTCGGACAAGGGAGATATCCAGAAACACCCACACGCTCTATTTCTTTAGGATGAGCATAACACTCAGCGCTGAAACGGTGGTTACAGCCGATATGATCTACATGGAGATGTGTGTTGATAATCGTATCCACCTCCGAAGGATGGAAGCCCGCCCGCCTTATACCTCTCTCTATCTCCCCCCAATCTTCTTCCAAACCCGTATCCACCACTATGAGCGAACCATCGTCTATCAGGACAACAGAAGAAGAAGCATACCTCACGCTGACCTCGTCGTACACGACCTTTCCAGGTTTTATCAAGTATATCCCGTCTCTGATCTGCATATCTTCACGAAAGTGGAGAGGGTGATTTCGGGGTCCCTATTTCAAGTATCCTGCCCGTTTTCACAACCATCTTCTCCTGAGCCCCCAACACTCTCTCACCCAGCTCGGTAAGGGCATAAACCGGTATGCTTTTCCCGAAGGTGACTTTGGCCTTTGGGGCGATAAGCTCTCTCACAATTTTCGAAGCACATGCATGAACGATGTCTGCCTTCTCTATGAAAGGAACCATATCCTTCCCGATTCCCGTGGTGTGGATCACGATTATGAGGAGGGTCGCCCCATTTTTTTCTTCAAGCTCCCTCATCACAGATATCATCCTCGCATCTGGCCCCATGACGGTAACCCCCACTTTTCTGTATCCCATCTCAAAAGCCCTCTCAACCCCCCCGACTTGATCTATCGTCGCATTGGTTGGGTCCAATACCGTTATACCCTCCCGTTCGAGTCTCTCTACCAGCTCAGGAATAGGAGTAGTCTCGATAAGGGCGCTCATGATCATACCTACTCCTTGGACCACCGACGGTTTCGCTGCAATGATCGTCCCAGCTCCATCACAAACCGTGACGGTAGTCTCCAGTATTTTTTCTCTGAGCGCGGTAGCCAGACACTCGCTCGCTCCAAACCCGACTCCAAACTCCTCTGCCTCTAAAACCCTACGGGGAGTGGAAAGCCCAAAAGCTTCTATCCTAGTCTCCATCGATTCTCTTATATTGTCTACCGTGCGCTCGTGTTCACCCATCATCGCATGAATGATGGGACAAAATTTCGTTTTTGGTTCTCCCACCGATACCACTTTCCCATCACTCACCACTATCCTAGCCTTGGCTACTTCCCACACGTGTCTATCCACCTACTCACCCCCGATCCGTTCGAACCAGTATTTCACCTTTCCAACTATCTCATCAAGCTTGGATTGGGGACACGTCTGTCCTCTAACAACCCCGGTCACCACATCTAATACAATCCCCTTCGTCTCAGGTTGATCGGGCTCCACCTTGCTCGTTCTCACCCCACCCATCGCAAAGTCTATGAGGTCCACAGGAGCTTGACATACGACGATTGCCGGAATATCCACATTCCTCAGGAAGACTTTAACTTTGGGTATGAAATGTCGGGGAACGTTCCCAACGTGAATTATCGCAAGCTTGTGTCTCGCTATCTGTTCCTCCTCCTCAGGCGATATCCCTGAATATGCAGAACCTACCACCTGATCCATCAGCTCCTCGGGAGGACCTATCCCCGCACCAAGCACGAGCACGCTCACGTTAAACCCTGTCTCTCTTAAACCATAGGTTATTTCACACACGGGTTTCGTTATGTGCCTAGGGCTGGGACCCATCGACAGAACTATTATGTCTGGCTTCACCGCCTCTGCAAATGTTGCCCGCTGGGCCAAACCACCGCCCAAGCCCAAACCTGCTGTCTCTCTACAATCCACGACCTGAAACTCTCTCCCAAACTTCCTCATTATCGCTCCTCTCCACAGGAAAACAAATCCATCCTCAAGACCAACCTGCGCCCGCTCAGAGGATCCCTGGGAGCGGTGAACTTTCCAACTCTCATCTCAAAACCGTAAGGGAACACCTCCGCACATATCTCTCTGAGTTTTTCCAACTCTTCCAATTCCTGCATCTCGATCCAGAACCTCCCGACCTGAATGTTCAGCGGAATTACCTTCTCCCCGATTTTGATCCTCCTCCGGTAGAAAACACTGGGGCCCTGCATCACGACCTGAACAATACCTTTGACTTCTCGAATCTTTTTCAAAAAATTAGTCACTGTTTCATCACTGGGAAAACGGTATGGAAAAACCTCCACCTCTTGCATTTCTCTATCCGTCTCCACTCTGTTTGATTTCGCCCACTTTCGATTTATAGTTCACGCCAAAACTCCGATCCGTCTACCTTTTTCTAACTCCACACGAGAGGAAGGACGGAGCTTGACCAAGATGAAGTTTCTCATCACCGACCTACGTATATCCGCTATATCGCTCAGTCTGTATCCACCTATTTCGATTTGGGCTAAAACGGAAGCAAACCTATCATACGGTAGTTTTACCCTCACGCCATCGAGCTGAGGAACCACCGGGGTCGGGGATCTGCACCGCTTGAGTTCCTCGATCCTATTTTCTATTTCTCCTTTTAAGATCAAAGGAGAGATGAGTGGAGGATCTCGAGCTATGAGCTTTTTCCTTTCGTCTAGAGCACGACCCACAGCCTTGGCCAACTCATCCAATTTACCTATTTCACTAAGGGTCCTCGTTCTGTAGGGAATCCTACCGATCCCGCTGACATAAGCGAAAGCATGGGGGACACGATCTAGCTCAGGACCACCCACCACGACCACAGGAATGTTGATATCTTTGTAGAGCCTCCATTTATGCTCTAGCAAACAGTACTCAAAGTTCCCGAGTACAAAAACTGCCACATCATGCTCCTCGATTAGATTTTTCTCCTTGAGATTAAGCTGACAGATCCGCTGTCCCACTCCACGAGAGAGCCCCACCATATTCGTCTTGGCACCCATCCTCCTAAGATATTCGGCTATATCACAGAGGGGGTGGGGGAGATGGTGTCTCGTCATTGTAGGTGAAACTACGGCTATCTCTGAACCGACCAATGGGACACTCGTGAGTTTTCCCCTCAAGTCCTGCACTAACTTTTTTACCAGCTCCACATCCTCCTCCGGAACCAAAAACATTATAGTGGCCTCTTGGGCAACCAACCTCACCCTAAGAATTGACCCGCCCAAGTCTTCAACCAACTCTAGGAGTTCTTGATGCCTATACCCCCCGCCCTCAAATGTGAACCCGAGCACTTCCCTCACCCCGGCCTCCAGGGAGCCACGATGTCCTTGAACTCGGGCATTACTTCTGCCGCTTCCACCTTCCTCCTCACTTTCTCCAGTTCTTCAGGGGGTATGGGCTTTGGAGGTTTCTTCAAGGCATCCTTCACTTCTCTTATCCACTCCTCCCGAATGGGATTCTCAGACGCTATGAGGGTTATGGAGTTTTCGTCATGCTCTAAGAAACCAACTCTGAAACCCACGGGGATTATCCTTTGCACCGCATCCATCAATCTATCCACCATTTTCGTTTGAGGCTCCGCGATCACCATCCGCTTGAGTTCCTCTAAAGAAGTCACTGAAATGACCGTCTCCCATCGATCCACCTGTTTAACCTTCTCTCTGCCGAATCTCTCACGCAGAACTCTCAACATATCGGCTACGTACGTCTCATCTCGAATTATCACATGTATCCCATCCGGGTTTTCCTCCAGCTGGGCATAATCTTCCATCCTCAACGGAGGGAGCGGCGGACCAAGACGAGCATGTACGGCAAAGAGTGGTTCTTTTATGTCCACGAGTATCCTGAGCTGCTCCACAGCTTTTCCCAGTGCTAGATCGGTGAACGCATGCTCGGCTATCACCTTGGAGATCAGGATTCCGTAATCATATGCACGCGATTCGCCCATCGATTCAACGAAAATTTTCTCAACCATTGTTTACACCACTCCCGAAACCAGCAGCGCCGCACCGACTGCTCCGCCGAACTGGGGGAACCTAGGTACCACGATGTCCGCATTCAGGATCTCACCCATCTCTTTCACGAGACCGTCTACGAGGGAGGTTCCTCCAACCTCTATAATGGGTTGCCTCAGATCTATCTCCTGAAGCTGGGTTTCAAAGACCTGTCGAGCAACACTCCTGCATGCAGCCGCTGCAACATCCTCCTTAGAAACTCCGCTCGCCAAACCTGAAACTAGGTCTTGGATCCCAAAGATCGCGCAGTAACTGTCCATTTTCACTCTCTCCGGATCCCCTCTCAGGGCTAACTTTCCCAGAGTTGGAACATCCACTCCAAGCCTCGCAGCAGCCAACTCCAAAAATCTTCCAGACGAGCCCGCACACACGCCCCCCATCGTGAAATTGTCCGGAACCCCATTAAGGAGAGTCATCACTTTGTTGTCTAATCCTCCTATATCTATCACCATAGCCTCTCCTCGCTGTCTGTTCGCCAAAAACGCCGTTCCCTTGGACACCACTGTGAGCTCTTCTTGAACTAAATCAACACTCATTTTTTCTTTGAGCAAAAATCTCCCGTAGCCAGTCACCCCGATCCCCTCTATATCTCTCCCGTTCAACTTAGCTTGTTCCAGTGCCTCCCGCTTGACCTTCTCAGCAGAATCCAGAACTGTGGTAGTGGGAGTCCACCCCGTGCCGATTATCTCGTTATCCATCATCACTACCGCCTTCGTGGTAGAGGAACCCGAGTCGATACCTAACGTTATTCCCTCTTGTCTTTCTCTGGCTAACAGCGCTTTCTTCTCAGCGAGCGTGACGAGTGCTTCCAGCCTTATCAAGAGTTCTCCGAGCTTAGGTTTTTCTGTGAAGGAATACATGACGAGCGGTATCTTCGTCTTCTCTTGGAGATATCTCCGGATGGCGTGCTTGGTGATGACTCCCTCCGCACACCTAAAACACGTCAAGAGAAGAACAGCCTCGGCGGGTGCTCCATCCACGACCGCCTTGGCCCTCGCGGTCATGAGCCGCAAGTTTGGGCTCTGGGCATTCACCCCTACCTCTTCCACGGCTTTATCTATCGACTCCAAGTCTACCTCTGGGAAGAACAACTCTGCCCCCACCATGTTGGCGGCCTTCTCAAGCAAGTCCTGGATTCCGCTCCACTCTGTCCCACATGAGATCTGGGCAATCCTAGCCATTCGTACCACCCAATCCTCTGAGGAAATCTACCACCCTCTTCACCATGACTTTTGCCTCCTCACGGGTTTTCGGATATTCGATCTCCAGTGTTGGAATTTTCTTCCGCCTCAGCATGTAGATGAGTTGGATGTTCGCGCGAGCGCATCCCGAGCACCCAAAAGCGTAATCCGCGTTTTTCACCACGATCGCAGCCTCCGCCTGTTCCACGAGGGGGCCCAGCACACCCATTCTCCCCCTTATCCCGGAGGGAGCCTCGACAGCAACGTACCTCAACCCCCGGGTGAGTTCTTTCTCGGTTATATTCAAAGGTGGATTGTCCAAACCGGGGGTCGTTACCATCCTTCCTATCTCCTGACCTATGCCCAAGGGATGATGGCCAAATCTTTCCACTAAATCAGAGAGTATCAAACTATTCGGAGGAAAGATAAAAATTCTCAAAGTTCCACTTCCCGAAAGGCTTTTTCCACCTCCTTTACTGATACCCTCTCCTCAACATGTCTCTCCCGAACTTCCTCACCACGCTCTACCGACTCTAAGCCCTCCCTTATCAAAGGAAGGACAGAAAACTCGTATTCTAAAAAGTGAAATCCCATCCTAGGGCCTCCACCCCTACTCGCTCTGCATATCCTTGGATCTCCAGGCGGGTACCCCCTAACTTTAGAGAAAATCCCATATTTGTCAAGCTTCTTCACTTCATGTAGTGCTTCAGCGAGTGACTTCTCATCACCCACAACTATTAGTCCAAAGCACGTCTCTTTCATTTTCAAATTCATCTTCTGGTTTACCATATACCTGTAAAGAAGCTCCGGTGTGAGATCGGAGTCCGGTGATATGACGAAGATGCGTACCACATCCCTTTTTTCCCTCATCTCTTCATAAAGTATATCACATCACCTACTTTTCTGTTCTTTAAAGAGTCTAGCCCTTTCACCACTCTTCCTATAAGATTCGTACCCTCAAATGCCTCCCCCGTGGGACCGTAGGACTTGCTAGGTTTCAGTCTGACTCCTATCACACCCGTCAGCTTTCTGAACGAATTCGTCACCCCCACCGATCCCTCCTCAACTTCTACTGATGGAGGATTTTCGGGCGGGATCGACTTGAACGTTTTGGCACTTGTGCTCGAGAGCAGTAAAACCTCATCGGTGGTAGCTATGACCTGGAGCTTTCCCACGTTCGACATCGTCATCTCAGCAACCGACTTGAAGTGAGAGGTACTCACAGGAGCTTCGTCTTCCCATAGTTCTATTTGAACTACTGACTCTGGGTCTACCCCCAACGTCACGGCCACTCCTTGTTCCTTCACATCCATCGTGAATTTTGGTCTCTGCTCTATGACCACCGCATCGTCGCTTTCGTCATTGACTCTCACGTGCTTGATCCCCCATCGGGCCAAGTATTCAGACGCTTCTCCTTGAGTCATCCCCACCACCATCAACCTCTCCGGGATCGTCTTTATCAAAAAACGATCTCTAGATTCCGCGTGATCCACTATCTCGATACCCCGAATCACCTTGCCGACTACGCTGTGAGAAGTCACAAAAGGAGAGTCCCTTCTGTAAATGTAGATAGCCCCAACTCCGTTGCCCGAGTTTCTCACCGTTACTGTTCCTCTAGCCCTATACACCGTGTTTTCACTGGGGAGACCAACTCCCACCGCTGCCCCACTCGAGATGAAGCTCGTTGCCACCCGATCGACATTAAAAGTCCCCTCCCTCACTACCCCTAGAAAATGCTCTGCACAAACACGTGCCTCCAAATTAAGAGCGACCTCCACGAATGTGTAGATTTCCATCCCCTCTTCCACCTTGATATCTCCCAGTTTTCCTGTCACCAACTCTTTTTTTTCTGTGATCAAGGGCTTGACAGCGAGGATCCGATCCCCCTTCTCGAGTTCGGTTATGAGGTGCCCACCACTTACAACTCTCCCGATGATTGGGTATTCCTCAGGAACACCATATATCCCCTCGTGAGGGACCTTGCTGAGAACCAAAAAAGCTTGGGAGGGATCGAATCCTCCAAAACTCAGAAAGAGATCGAATCTTGCAAACCTCAGTTTTTCTCTCGCAGGTCGAAGACCGAGGGAGCTGAAGTCCACCGGGCCAAATGCTACAACATTTCCCGTGCTCCATCCCATACCAACTCCATCTAAGAGTTGAAAGTGCTTCAACCATAATGGGAAGAAGGACTCCTCCACGTTGACCACGATCTTTCCCTTGTTAGTCTCGATCGAGTAATCTCTAGAAGCAGGGGAGGGAAGTTTGACTCTTCTGAGTACTGTTACCTTACACCCCTCTCTATAAGGGGCTCCGATCATCCTCAAAACATCGAGAACGGATGTTCCGGTAGGGGCCTCTACCCTCCCTCCATTAACGAAGACACCAACCATTATCAAATTTTGATATCATCCTACCTAAAAAACTCTAGGACCTTTTCACCTTCCACCTCCCCAAAAACTTTTTTAACATCTTTATACTTTGCCGTATCTCCTCACCTTGCTTCTTCACCTCTTCAAGGAACCTCCCGTAAAGCCCATTCGTAACCACGATAGGTCTAGACCTAGCCGAGGAAGCTGTGAGCATCAGGTCCAAAGCTCTCGCTTCTGCTACTGAGAGTCCATGGATGGAACCAATTTTTCCTTCGTCTTTCATGAAAACCGGGATCTCCTCTTCGGGAAGGGAAATGACTTCTTGGGCTAGTGGAGTTCCAACGATCGGATCGGCTATGCTTATGGTGTAGTCATCAAGCATCAATTCTTCCACCAACTCCCTAGTCTGGAGATAATCTTCCTCGCTTTCACCCGGATAGCCCACGATAAACGCTCCTGCGACCTCCAGCCCTGCTTCCTTCGCTCTCTCCACCCCATCTCTGATCTTTTGGACGGTGATTCCCTTCCTCATTTTGACCAACATCCGGTTACTTCCTGACTCTATCCCGAATATCACGAATCCGATGGTGTACCTTTTCAAGGATTCAAGGATTTCGTCGCTATTTCCGTCTACTCTCAAGTCAGGGACGGAGAGATTTCTCGCCCCCACCACCTCGCTTACTCTCCTTAACATCTCCACGAACATTTCCTCTTGGGGAGGCGAGTCTGATCCATACTGACTCGAAGTACCACCGAAAAGGGAAATTCTACGTGCTCCCTTCGCCTTAAAGGCTTTGACTTCTGCGACGATCTCATCCACGGGTCTTGAGCGCACGTGGCGGCCAAAAAGACAAGGGACCTGACAGAACCCACAACTCCCCAAACATCCTCGATGAGTTTCTACGTAAACATTGGCTCCTCTGATGTCTTGGTGTCCTATATCGGAGGGAATTTCGGGAAGCGGCCTCCCAACCAGCTCGGGGGGATCTCTGGGGCTCGTCCTCACAACCGTTCCATCCTCTAAGAAAGCTATCCCCTCTACCGTCTCTAACTCCTCTCCGGATTCGATAGCATTGACCAACTCAGGAGCAGTGTCTTCCCCTTCACCCATCACCACCGCGTCGACCCGGGGAAGGATCCCGAAAACGAGTTCTGGAGCCTGAGTGATAGGACCGCCTACCACAACTTTTACCCCCTCCTTTCTCTTCACTTCCTCCACGAATCCTCTTGCTCCTAACAAGTGGGAAACCGAAACGAGGCTCAACCCCACGATTTCTCTTTTTTCCACATCACTCGGATGAAGACCCCTAGCTATCCTGACCCGGTATCCCCGATCTCTCAGCACCCCACCAACCAGCATCGCGCCATAGGAGTATACATCCGGAGAAACGATCAAAACACTCTTCATGTTCCCATCAAATTTAAAGGAGATTGGCTTTTACATCCACCGGTACTAAATCTCAGAAAAAGACGGCTTGAAGGGATCAGATTGAAAAGCGGAGAAGTGGTGCTCCAAATAAGGGATCTACATAAGAGCTACACCTTGGAGACTGGGGAAAAAATCCGGGTGCTTGAGGGAGTATCGTTTGAACTCCATAGGAGAGAAATCCTCGGTATCATCGGGAGAAGTGGGGGTGGAAAAAGTACTCTGATCCGAGTGTTAAGGGGGGTGGAGCCTTTTGAGAAAGGAGAGATATGGTTAAGCGGAAGTCGGATAACTCCCGATTCCCCTGAGACCGAACTGAGAAAACTGCGAGAAGCCACAGCCTTACACCTCCAGCGCTCCTTCGGGCTTTGGGAAGGGACCGTACTGGAAAACTTGATGAGGAGGCTTAACGCCCTCGCGGTGGGAGATGAAACCGCCCCCCTACCACCTGAAGACTCAAACGAATATCACGCACTCAAAAAGGAGAGCGAAAAACTCTTGCGGGCTGTCTCCCTCGACCAGAAAGCCACCCACCCGGTCCATACTTTGAGCGGGGGAGAAAAACAGAGGCTCGTGTTGGCAAGACAAGTTGCTATAGCAACAAGAAGACCAACCGTTCTACTACTCGACGAACCGGTAACCATGACATGCCCGGCCACGAAGTACCAAGCTATAGACTGGATCAAAAACGTTCGGAGGGAATTCGATGTATCGATCATCGTGGCCTCTCATCTCCCCTCCCTTCTGAAATCACTATCGGACAGAGTACTCTGGCTTGAAAAAAAGATCTTGAATGATGGATCAGCCGAGGAAGTAATAGACTCGTTCCTGTCTCAAATGGATCCGCCCATCCCGCTCACCCCCCCAACCAAGCGCAAACGGGTGATAATCAAAGTCAGAGAGTTGAAAAAGAAATATCATGCCGAAGTCCTTAAGGAAACCTTTGAACTCAAAGGAGTAAACTTCGACGTTCTGGAGGGGGAGATACTGGCCATCATTGGACCCTCCGGAGTTGGGAAAACTGTTTTTTTGAGACTCATGTCTGGACTTGAACTTCCGGACGGGGGGAGGGTGATCTACAAGTTAGACAGGCGGGAGATAGACATAACAAAACTGGGCTACCGCGCGATGGCCGCGCGGCGGGCAATCGGCAGAATCCACCAAGAAATGGATCTTCCCTATCACGCCACCGTGAAAGAATTGGCTATGGCAAGAGTCGGGTTGAAAGGTGAGAGGGTCCTAGCCACAGCTAGGGTTAGGGCGAGGGAGCTAGGACTGAGAGAAGAAGTGGTGGACGCTCTCTACAGGCTAGCGGACTATCCGGAGAAAGAAATAGGGCCCCGACTTGAGACCTTAGGTCTCGATCGGGAGGTCATGAAGGAGCTGTTCCCCCTCGCCCCTTGGGAGGCCATCTCCAAGACGATAGAACCAACCTTGAACCTGTGTAAACTCCCATCCAACACGCTCGAGAGAAAAACGTATGAACTCTCTTGGGGGGAAAGGATAAGGCTCGCCATAGCGCTGGAGCTCCTCTCCCGACCGAAGGTCTTGTTCCTCGATGAACCGTTTGGAGATCTCGACCCAGTAACCCTCCGCGCCATAGCAAACGTGCTGAAACTGATAAATAGGGAGTTGGGGCTAACGATGGTCATCGTTAGCCATCACTTGGACTTCGTGAGAGAAATCGCCCACAGGGTTATACTCATGAAAGAGGGAATGATAATTCAGTCCGGAGATCCGAGCGAAGTAATAGAAAACTTCATAAGAATCGCTGGTGCTGGATTCCCCTTTACAGAATTCTAAGATCTAAAGTACCGATTTTGTCGATAGGATTAAATCCGTCAAGATAAAACTATATAGCTATGCGCCAGTACTTGAAAATCGATTTGGATAAATGTACTGGATGTAGAGCGTGTGAATTGGCCTGTGTGGAATCCAAGAAAAAGGTCTACAATCCTAAAAAATCCTTGATAAGGGTCGTTTTGGTTTCCCCTTACTTCTACGTGCCCATAAACTGTCAATTCTGCGAAAAGCCCCCATGTGTTACTTCGTGTCCGGAAAGGGCACTGGAGGTCGACGAAACTGGCAGAATAAGAATCGATAAAGAGAAATGCATAGGATGTACTTGGTGTTTCAACGCTTGTCCTTTTGGGGCGATAGTGCTCGATCGGGAAGAAAATACCGTCCGGATATGTGACCTGTGCGATGGCGAACCTGAATGTGCCAAAGCCTGCCCAACTGGAGCGATTGAACTCGCTACATTAGAACAAGTCGGCGGAAAAAATAGGATCCTCGCAGCCCAAAAATTGATATCGGCACAAAACTTGGCCGGCGAGATCCTGGGAGGCGGGTGAAAGATGGGAAGAGGATATATGGGAAAGATCTTAAGGATAAACCTCACCGAGGATAGGATCACGATCGAAAATCTTGACATGAGGCTCGCCAAGAAATTTCTGGGCGGGGTTGGTCTCGCTAGTTGCATACTCTATAAAGAGGTACCCCCCAAGACCAATCCGCTGGGAGAGGAGAACAAACTCCTCTTTTTTACAGGACCGGTAACAGGTACTCGGATACCCACGGGCAGATACGTGGTGGTATTCAAGTCCCCCTTAACCTCCATCCTAGGTTGGTCCAGCTCGGCGGGACACTGGGGCCCGGAACTCAAGTTCGCTGGGTACGATGGACTAATCGTTGAGGGTATTTCACCAAGACCTGTTTATCTCTGGATAGACGATGATTTCGTGGAATTACGATCGGCCAAAAATATTTGGGGAACAAGCACGAGTGAGACCCAATCCCGCATAAGAAAGGAACTCGGAGATGAAGAAATAAGAGTTGCCGCAATCGGCCGTGCGGGTGAAAAACTTGTCAGGTTCGCGTCAATCATCAACGATGAGGGGCGAGCGGCAGGAAGATGTGGGGCCGGGGCAGTGATGGGTCACAAACGATTGAAAGCGATTGCCGTGAGAGGAACACGCGATGTGGAGGTTGCTGATTTTGATAGGGTAGTCCAACTCATGGATGAGATATACAGGATATGGAAATCCGAACCGTTTGCGAGATCCCTTACCCTCTACGGAACTGCCGCGGTAACTTCGTTCACAAGCGGGATAGCAGCTTTCCCAACTCGAAACTTCCAAAGCGGTTTCTTCCCAGAGTGGGAAAAGCTCTCCGGACCGACTCTCTCAAAAACTTTGTTGGTCAAAAAGAGTGGATGCTTTGGGTGTTTGATAGCTTGTGGGAGGATATCCAGAATAAAATCTGGACCCTACAAGGGGATGGTGGTATGGGGCCCCGAATACGAGCACATAAACACCTTGGGGGCTGGATGTGGGAACCCTGACTTGCAAACCGTCTCCATCTGCCACCAACTCGTGAACGAGTACGGAATGGATGGAATAACATGTGGGAGGGTGATATCCTTTGCCATGGAATGTTATGAGAAGGGAATACTGAAAAGAGAAGATGCAGACGGATTAGACCTCAGCTGGGGAAATTCTGAAACCATCATCGAACTCGTAAAGAAGATCGGGGAGAGGGAGGGGATTGGGGATTTACTCGCAGAAGGATCGAGGATAGCCGCCCAGCGGATAGGGAGAGGTGCGGAGAAGTACGCGATGCAAACGAAAGGACTGGAATACGCTGGGTATGAACCTAGGGGGATGAAGGGAATGGCCCTAACCTACGCCGTCGGGAACAGAGGAGGATGCCACATAACCACAGGTATGCTCTACCTAGATATGGGCACGATGACTTGGATGTATCCAGTGGACTCCCCTCTCGATCCGCAAGTGCTGGATTTGGAAAAAGTAAAAGCCGAAGTCGCCCTAGAACGACGGTACACAGTTGTGGAGTCCTCCGTGCTATGCAAATTCTTTGCAGGAATTGTTTTCACCCCAGAGTTGATGGCTTCGATTCTCTCGGCGGTCACGGGGTGGGAGATCGATGCTCCAGAAATGGATCGCATAGGCGAACGCATCTGGACGCTGCAACGAATGTATAACGTGGAAGCTGGGATAAGCAGGAAAGACGACACCCTTCCAGAACGGTTCTTTACCGAGAAATTACCTAATGGCTTCTCCCAAGGTCAAGTGATCGATCGCAAAACTTTTGATGAGATGTTGGATGAGTACTACCGGATGGTCGGATGGGATGAAAATGGAGTACCGACTAAAGAGAAGGTTAAAGAATTGGGTCTAGAAGAGTTGGTCAGAACTCGGGTCACGTAATCGACAAACGACGAAAGCCCCCAAAGACACCCGCTAAGATAGGATTTTTGCTTTGGTTTAACTTCAGGTACAATCAGGACACTCGGATTGATCGCTGACTTGCGTTCTGGTACCCGATCCTCAGTTTCTGACCACAGAGCTTGAAAAGACCTTGGAAATGATAGTGGAACACCTCTGATCGCGCTGGTTAGCTTAGTCATAACTCAGTGATTGGTACCCTCCACGTTAGGTTCCGTTTAAAGGTCGGCGAAGCGCTTGGCACAATTACTTCCATCTCTCGATTTCCTTCTTGAAGAAACTACCACGGGCGACTCGCTTTAGTTGAATCCTCTTCTTGATGGCTTCTCTATCCTCATCCCTTATTTCTATTATCCTCGTTATGAGGGGTTCATCTGAAGGCTCTAACATCCAGTGCTTCTCCGTGATCTTCTCCATGATGTAGTAATCTCTCCTCAGCGCGGTGAGGGGAGAGAACTCCCTCATGAAGCGAAGTTGCTCATCGGTGGGCAAGGGGGCGACTTTAACCCCATCTGGAGCCAGCTTGAGGTCCCAAGGGATGTCTTTTTTTATTTCTTCCACCGAAACCCAAGGATAACGAGCATCGAGATACATCTCCTTAGTTTCTGGATCAAACCTGAAGATCGCTTTTTTAGTTATCACGGCTGCAGGCCCACCCGGAAGGCCGGCCCGCTCCCTCGAGTCCCCGCCCTCAAGCCAGCCCGGAGTGGTCATGTAATCGAGCTTATTCACGAATCTTCCTCCAGCTATCGTGATCAAGAGCCTTTTCGAGAAAGCGCCCACCTCGTGAGCCCCCCCGCTCCCGGGTAAACGGAGGGTTGGCTGGAAGTAATCTCCGACTACGGTGGTGTTTATGTTCCCATACTTATCGAGCTGAGAAGCTCCGAGGATGCCCACATCGACAAACCCCCGCGAGAGGGTGGCAAGAAACACCCCCGCGAAATCGGTCAGCCATCGGGCGCCTCTCGAAGCCGTCAAGTCCGCTATGTGCCAGTTTGGTCTGTAGGGTTCGGTGCCGTACATCCCCCCCTCCATCAGAATCTTTAAGTTAGGGGCAAAGAACTTCTTGGCCAAACAAGCAGCTACGATCGGATGCCCTTGTCCAACGAATGCTATTTCGTTGTCTCGCAATTCTCTAGCCAGTGAATATGCAAGCATCTCAAGAGGGGTTATTCTGATTTTTTTCATTCTTCCACTTCCCACTCCACCATCTCAGAGATCGGCTGTTCAAACGTCTCCCAACCGATACCCCACTTTTCCATGTCCCTTTCGAACGTCGATCCCAAGTTAACGGGAGCCGACATGTACTTCTTGGCCCTCAACTTGTTAAGTTTCTCTATCCCGAACCGCTCAATGTAATGCTCGATATACTCGGTCCTATTCTCCACACTGAATATCCACTCATCCATCCAACTCTCCATCATTTTCCTCGTGAGAAGGGCGTACCACTGAACCAAGAATGGCTCATCCATATCGTAATATCCTAAGCACTCCATCGGGTGGGCACCCCACTCCTCGTGGACAAGTGCGTTCACTCTGAACTCAGGAATGACCGTGAGAAATGGAGACCTCCTCACCGTCTCCTCGTCCACTATCTCCTCCACGCTGGCGATAATCACTTTACTCGCCAGTGCCGCATATACCGTATCCCCCAGAGGACCCCAAAGCTGAACGTTCCCGTTTTCATCCGCACGTTGAGCATGAATCAGTGCCACATCTGGGTTCACGGGTGGAACCAAAACGACCTTTTCACCAGGGTTGAAAGGATTCTCTATCACTTTGAGCTTATTCTCACCCTCAAAACTCCTGATCTTACCTATATCGGATACTAACAAGGAGTTACCCTTGACGGGGAAAAAAGGAAGCCCCCATGCACCCGCCAATGTCCTCGCGGCCACCGTCCAGTTGCTGTAATCTTCTATTTCGATTTTTTTCTCCTTCAATAACTTGTCTATGGGTGAGTAGTACGAGGTAGGGGACATACGGAGATGCCAAGATGTTAGTATCTTCCTCAAACATCCAGCGGCCAGAAGTTGGTCTGAGGCCATAAAACTTGAGGATTTTATGAGATAGAGATTTCGCTTCTGTTGTCTTATTACTTCATGGGTTAAGGCAAAGGGTTCGGAGGTGGCGAAATTCGCAAGCGTAATGCTGCACCCATCTTTCACGAACTTTTTAATAGCCTCCTTAGCTGTCATCAGCTTGTCCGACTCGCCCATCTTTCCCAACCCTGTAGATCATGGAAAAACTCGCTTCATTCCGGAAATACTTTGCCTGGATTCATTATGTTGTTCGGGTCGAGGAGTCTCTTTATCTTTAACCACAAATCTCCCATACATCCCTTCAAGCGCGGGATGGTGCTTTCGTACACTCCAGGGTAGGGTCTGAACCAACAGTAGATCCCCAAGTCCAGCATCTTGTCGTACATTATCTTCGTGAACTCCTTTATCCTCTCCGTGTTCTTTTCATCGGTTGAGTCCCAGTAGCTATCAAACTCGTAATAACATAGTTGCCCACAGTAGGGATACGCGGGTATCCCAACTATGGAGAGTTCCTCCGTTATCCCTAGATCTTGCCATATCTTCAACGCCGTGTAGTAGTAGTCGGGGAATCTCTTGAACGGTCCCCACCAAGCCAACGCGTAATAATTCCCGAGCCTGAACCACCTGAATATCCTCCGGGCTGCTTTGAGTTCATCTCTTAGCATCTTTGACATCAAAACCACTTCTCTCCCCTCATCGATGTTATCCCAGTGATTCTGTATTTCCTTTTCAACTACTGAGCGCGCATACTTCACGAATTCCCGTGTCCCTTCTATGGATCCCAACGCGACCCAGTCTCCTAAGGTACCCTTGAACTCAGGAATATCCTCCCTTTTCTCAACCATTGTGATGG
>JAPDJF010000019.1 GCA_029259185.1 Hadesarchaea archaeon | reverse complement strand
GATGAGTTCTCCAACTTCGGTGTTGGGCTCGTAACCGATGCGGATGCCCTTCAGCGCAACCACTCTGCCCATCAGTATAGGTATAGATACTAACCTATATAAAAACTCCCGATTACGCAACAGAACCGCTTGGTAAAAAATATTTATAGAGGTTGTCCGAAGTAGTTCAAAAAAAAAGAGGTGATCGAGTGGAGGTAAAGAAGATAGCTGTTCTAGGGGCAGGAGCAATGGGTCACGGAATAGCTCAAGTCGCTGCGATGGCGGGATTTGATGTCCACCTGCGTGATATCAAGGAAGAGTTCATCCAAGCAGGGATCGATAAGATAAAGTGGAGTTTGGACAAATTGACTCAAAAAGGGAGGATAAGCCAGGAGGATGCGAACGCAGCCTTGGGTCGGATCAAATCTTTCGTTCCACTCGCGGATGCGGTAAAGGATGTGGACTTCGTCATAGAAGCGATTCCGGAGAAGCTTGACTTGAAGAGAGAAACTTTTAAGGAAGTCGATGCTAACGTCCCCGAGCACGCGATCTTGGCGAGCAACACGAGTGCTCTCCCGATCTCTGAGATCGCAGCAGCGACCGCAAGACCCGAGAGGGTTGTGGGGATGCATTTCTTCAACCCCCCCCAGATCATGCGTTTGGTGGAGGTGGTCAAGGGCGATAAGACTAGTGATGAGGTCGCCAAGGCCACGGCTGAGCTCGCACAGAAATTCGGAAAGGATCCGGTAATGGTTAACAAGGATGTCCCCGGTTTCATAGCGAATCGATGTTCGGTTGCTGGATCGAACTTGGTTTACTGGATGGTATACAATGGGGAGTACACTGTCGAGGAGGTGGATGCTGCGATGATCCACAAGGCGGGGATGCCGATGGGTATGTTCGGACTCTTGGATTACACGGGAATAGACATAGTCTACCACGTTCTCAAGTTCATGGAGGAGAGAGAGCCTGGGTTCAAGGCTTGTCCTTTGATCGAGGAGAAGTTTAAGAATGGTGAACTCGGGGTTAAGACGGGGAAAGGTTTCTACACGTATCCGGATAAGAAGTGGGTTCCGCTGGATCTACCGTTCGAGAAGGCGGAAAAATTCGATCCAATGATCCCGGTTTACGTCGGGGCGAACATGGCGGCAGAACTCCTCAGGAACGATGTCGCAACAAAAGAGGACATAGACAAGGCGATGAGGCTCGGGTTCAACATGCCGATGGGTTATTTGGAGCTAGCGGATTCTCTGGGCATAGATGTGGTGGTTTCCAAACTTAAGGAGATCTCCGCGAAGTACGGACCTTTCTACAAGCCCAGTCCGTTGCTTGAGGAAATGGTTCAGAGGGGAGAGCTCGGCCAGAAAACCAAGAAGGGATTCTACTCGTACTGAGCTCACCCTCAGCCCTATTTTTTTCTTCAGCTCGAAATCCGCTCCGCTTTCTTGAACCCGACTTCTGGCGGTGAAGTTAAATAAGATGAATTCAAAGGAAAAAGGTGAAAAATTGGCGTACGAGACGATTGTGGTGGAGAAGAAGGACGGGGTAGCAAAAATCACTTTGAACAGGCCCGAGCGAATGAACGCGATAAACGCAACCCTAGCGACCGAAGTGAGGGATGCTATGGAGGAAATAAAGAACGACAACAGCATAGGCGCTGTCGTCATAACGGGGGCACCACGGATAAGGGAGAAGGAGGGAAAGAAGGAAATCAGGTACGCGTTCTCGGCAGGCTGGGACATGGCAGAAGCCGCACCTTTGCCGTTCTCTCTCACAGATTACATCCAAGAATACGAGAAACCCGTGATAGCGATGGTGAACGGTTTCGCGCTGGGCGGGGGGAACGAACTGGCACTGGCGTGTGACTTCATATTCGCGTCAGAGAATTCTGAGCTTGGCCAACCGGAAATCGATCGTGGGTTCATCCCCGGATGGGGGGGGACTCAGAGACTTCCCAGGAGGATCGGACTGAGCCGGGCGAAGATGTTGATCTTCACCGGCGAGCGGGTAAGCGCTAAAGAGGCGGAGCGAATGGGTATGGTAGATGTCTGTGTGCCCATGGAGAAGCTTGAGGAGACGACGATGGAGTTCGCCAAAAAGTTGGCGAGCAAGGCGCCGCTTGCGTTGAGAAGAGCCAAAGCCGTGATGAACCAGGGTATCGAGATGGATCTCAAGTCTGGGCTGAAGTTGGAGGAGGAGGCTGTTAACTTCTTGACCCAAACCGAGGACTTCCAAGAAGGAATAATGGCCTTCATGGAGAAGAGACAGCCCCAGTGGAAGGGAAAATAAGCGAACCCACGGATTTCCGCTATTTTCTTTTTTCATCTTGACCACCGCAAGGAGGCTCCGTCCGAGAGGGCGGGGAGGAACTGCGGAAGGTTTTTGGGTGAAAATGCATATACGCTGTTCTGATGAGGCTCGCCAAGACCTAGTTCAGCGTCTTGAACCAGCCCCTTCCCTTGAAGCGGAGTTTGCCAACACGCTTACCGTTTTTCTTCAACTCTGATAGCGTTCGGATGTTCGACCAGAGCTGGTAATTCACCATCTGTAAAACTTTCGAGTGCACCTCGTTCAGCTCCGGGAGCTCGCGCTGCTTCAAATCGACGATGAGGGCCTGAGTATCCGTTCGCTTCAGCCTTATCCCCTTCTCATGCGCAAAATTGAGTTCGGAGGCAGGCGGTTGTAGAGCCACCTGCAAAGTGCCATGTGTCGGTTCAGAGCGCGCTCGGCTGTCTTTGAAGGATACAGGCGGAACCTGTGGCTAAGCACGCCCCTGCCCCACTTCTTTCTTCATCAGCTCCGCTATTGCTTCATTGATGGTCTTGTCCTTCGTTATGGTCCGCTTGAATTCCTCCCCCCAACCTATCTTCAACCGTGATGGTGTATTTCGTCATCGCAATAGGCTACTAACTACTATATATGCGCTCCACCTCTCATCTCCTCCCTTTCGGAAGGGACTTCCCGGCGGTAGGATTAAAAAAGGAAAGGTGTTAGCACATACGTGGACGTATTCGAAGCGATTAAGACGAGGAGGTCCATCAGGAAGTACAAGCCCGATCCGGTTGGAGATGACGTACTGAAAGAAGTGCTCGAAGCGGCACGGTGGGCACCTTCGTGGGCGAACACGCAGTGTTGGGAGTTCATAGTGGTGAGGGATCCTCAGACCAAGAAGAAGCTCTCGGAGACTCTAGGGCCGGGGAACCCTGCTAGAGGAGCCATTGAGGAAGCTCCTGTGCTCATAGTGGCATGTGCCCGAACGGGTGTTTCGGGCTTTTATAAAGGGAGCCCGGTAACGGACAAGGGAGATTTTTTCATGTTCGATGTGGCCCTCGCACTCCACAATCTTTCGTTGGCCGCACACGCGTTGGGGTTAGGTACGGTGCATGTGGGATTTTTCAACGCGAAGAGAGTGGAAGAGATCCTAGGTGTGCCCGAGGGGGTTCGCGTGGTCGAGCTGATGCCGCTCGGCTATCCACTCGAGGTTCCAAAGCCGCCCTCTAGGAAACCACTTGAGGAGATGGTTCACTTCGATGGGTATGGAAAAAAGGGATGGGGGAAGAGCACTTGATCGCGAGATCCCGATTGACTCCGGTGGTTGAGATGAGAAATTTGAAGAAAACATATTACTTGGGAGAGGTTCCGGTACACGCTCTGAGGGGTGTGAACCTGAGGCTCTTCTCGGGAGAATTCGTGGCGATAATGGGTCCCTCGGGGTCGGGGAAGACCACTCTACTCAACCTCATAGGGACGTTCGACAAACCGACGAGCGGGAAGATCTACATAGAAGGCAAGGATTTGACCAAGATGGGGGAGGAAGAGCTGACCGCACTCCGAAGGAACAAAATCGGGTTTATCTTCCAGTTCTACAATCTGATCCCAGTCTTGACGGCGTTCGAGAACGTTGAACTTCCGATGCTGATAGCGGGGAGGCCGAGAGGGGAGAGGGTTAAGAGGGTCAGGGAGTTGCTTGGGCTCGTGGGCCTCTCCTCGAGATCGGATCACCGCCCGGACGAGCTGAGCGGTGGGGAACAGCAAAGGGTGGCCATCGCGAGGGCGCTGGCGAATAGACCATCTATTATCTTGGCCGACGAGCCCACGGGTGACTTGGATACCAAGACGGGGGCAGAGGTCGTGAGAGCGTTGAGGCTCGCTGCTGAGAAAGAGAATGTGACCGTGGTGGTCGTCACCCACGACCCCGTGGTCGCTCAGAAGGCGGATAGGATATTGGAGATAAGGGATGGGAAGATCAGGCGGGAGAGGGTCATTTCGGGTAAACGGGGAAAAGTCGCCGGAAGGTAGGAAGCTTGTCTCTTTTGAAAATACCGGTCAGGAGTTTCCCCAGGAGGAAGTTGAGAAACTTTCTGACGGCGATAGCGGTCGCCTTGAGTGTTTCCCTGCTCGTGGGAGTGAACCTCGCCACGGACAGCGCTTCCCATGCATTTCGTGAATACCTCGACAAGGCGTGGGGGGGGACGGATCTCATAGTGACTTATGGGGCCCCCTGCTCCTTCGGTGAGGACAACCTCACACTGCTGGAGAATTTAGAGGAGGTGAAGGATGTGGCCAAGAGGCTGGAGGTCGCGGCTTTTGTGAACGGAGATCCCGCAGAGATAATAGAGGCTCGAGGGGTGGATCCGAGCACCGATTATGTGTATCGGGGATACGAAGATACCATCCGGGGGGAATGGAGGATCGCTGGGGAGAACGTGGTGATCACAGAGGCGCTGAGCGAAAACTACGGTCTGGAAATAGGAGACACCTTCACGGTGACGACGAGGAAGAGTTCGCTGGAAGGAGGGCGGCCATGCACCCTGCGGGTGGTTGGGATATATGAGCTGGCTGAAAAGGTAGAGTTCAACAGGCTGTACTTCTTCGTCGACTTGGATTACCTCCAGCACGTTTCGGATCTGGAGAATAGAATAACTTCCATCCACCTAAAGGTCGGAGACTTCGAGAAAACGGCAGAGATCAAGGAAACGCTTAGAGAACTCTTCGGTTCGGAGTTCGAAGTCTACGCGCCCAAGCTGGAGGCGGTGGAAGTGATGAAGAGCCAGACGGAGAGCTTCAGGCGGGGGTTAGATGCGATGGTCATGGTGTCGCTCGTGGTCTGCATTTTCCTCGTATTCAATACCATGTTCATGAGCGTGAGGGAGCGGACCAACGAGATAGGCATCCTGAGATCGGTCGGATCCTCGAACTTCCAAGTATTCACGGTTTTCTTCACCGAGAGTCTGCTTTTGGGGGGGGTGGGTATCCTGATGGGAATTTTCGCAGGTTTAATCCTCGCGAAGGTGTTCGTCCATGTCTTCATGGGGGTGGGTGGATTTCCCGAGATCGCTTCGCTTGTCCTCACCCCTGAAATAATTGGGAAGGGTGTTCTGGCTGGTCTCCTCGCGGTCTTGGGTGGAGCATCTTATCCAGCGATGGCTGCGTGTAGGGTCACGGTCGACCAAGCGTTGAGACCGGAGATGAGGGGCACGCGTGAAGGTTCTAGGGTTCCCTACTTTCTCGCCGGAGTGTTGCTTTTCGTCTCAGGGTCGTCACTCCATCTCGGTCTGCTCCCATTCCGCCTTCCGGGGGTGGATTCGTTTGCCCTCCTCATCGGGGCCATCGTAGTCACGGCCCTGCTTCTGGGGAAAGGGTCGGATTCACTCTCTCGGAAACTCTCAGGCCTCTCAAGAAGCTTGGGCATGCTCGTTTCGAGGAACTTGGGAAGGAAGACCCTTCGAACGGCCGTTTGTTTCGGTATAATAGGGATGAGTTTGAGCTTCATCGTGATGCTCGGAGGTCTCAAAGCAGGGATAGTGGAGGCTATGGAAGGGGGGATCGAGGAATCCCTTGGTGCGGACATAATCCTTATCTCGGAGAAGAACCTTCCGATAGGTTTCACCGAGAATCTCTTGGCGGTCGGGGGGGTGGAGGAGGCGACCCCTGTGAGTATTGTGTACCCCGGGACGAAGTGTCTGGAACCGGAGAGCAGATCGCTTGGGATCTTCGTGGTGGATCCCGAAAGCTTCCCAGCGATAATACGCCAAGACTTCGTGGAACCCGAGGGCGTATCCCCCGAGGAGGTTTACCAACGGTTGGCCTTGGACAATGAAGCGTTGGTCATTCCGAAGCACCTGGCCGAGGAGCTAGGAGTCCACGCAGGGGATAGCTTGGTCTTGGAGAGCTGGGTAGAGGTGGGGGGACAGAGGATACCGGACAACACTACGTTCACGGTGGTAGGAGTGTTCACTGGGGCGATTTTGCAGCACGTTTGGATAGGGCTGCATCCCCTCTCCGAGTCCGCCGTGATATCCTTCGAAAGTCAGGCCGAGCACTTCTACCCGATGTGGGGAAGGGATCGAGCTTGGGCGTTTCTCCTCAACGTGAGTCAGGGCTACAGTCCGTTGGCGGTTCTTGAGAGAGTGAGCCAAGAATTCCCCGAGTACGGATTTCAATCCAATTCCCTCACCTACGAGGACATGGTGGAGTTCGGCCGTGAGAGCATCGACAGGGTGTTTTACATCCTTTTCGCGGTGTTGTACTTCTCCGTTTTCATAGGGGCGATAGCCGTGGCGATCGTGATGGTAATGAATGTGACGGAGCGGAGAAGAGAGGTAGGGATATTGAGATCCCAGGGAATGAGCAGGGGACAAGTGTTGTTGATGTTTTTAGGGGAGGCGATCGCGATGGGCTTGATTGGGTTGGTTATAAGCATAGCATGTGGGACGATAATTCTGAAAGGAACCACGATGGCGATGGCTTTCGACGGTCTCCGAGTAAGGATGATCCTACCACTCGATGCGATATTGCATGCTTCGATCCTGGCGCTGGTTGCTGCTTTGTTCGGTGGGCTTTATCCAGCGTATAGGGCATCGAAATTGACGGTGGTCGAATCTCTGCGGAGATGATTTTTTCACCATTGTCCGATGGTGGATGCTGTTTAAGTTTTAAAAACTCCCAGTACAAAAGAGGTTAAATGACTGATGAAAAAACTGTTCCTTCCATCTCCCAGCTTCCCAAGCGCTCAGCGATGGAGTTCGGGGACAAACCGTTCATCCTTCACCCCCGAACCGTGAGTTTCAAGGAATTCGATGCGGAGTCGGACAAGTTCGCAGCCGGATTGGCGGAGCTAGGGGTGAAGAAGGGGGACAGGGTCGCGCTGTACATGTGGAACCGACCAGAGTTCCTCACGGCTTTCTTCGGAATACTAAAGGTGGGAGGGGTGGCGGTTCCCATAGACCCGGCTTTTCGGGAACGAGAGTTTCGGGAACTGCTCACGGATTCGGAGGCGAGCGTGGTGGTCACAGGGGATGTGGAGATGCAGATCGTGGAAAAAACCCGCGGTGGGCTACCGAGTGTCAAGCACGTGATATCCCTAGACGGCGGAAATGGGACCATCAAGTTCTCGGAGGTTCTGAAGCAGTCACCCCCGCCGGAGGTGGAGATAACACCCACTACCGATCTGGCCTTGATCATGTACGCGGCGAGGGAGAGGGGGTACATGGGCTCCATGCTGACCCACCTCAACATGATGGCGGTCCTGGTCAGGATCTCCAAGCCCGAGCTGGAGTTCATCAAGGAAGGGGAAACGACGCTCATCTTCCACCCCATGCATTCCATCTTCACGCTGAACGATCTCTGCGCCTGCCTGCTCGCGGGTAACTCGCTCGTTTTGGAGAAAGGCTTTGACGTGGAGGAGTTTCTCTCCCATGTGGAGCAGTTCTGGGTTTCCCGGGTGATGATGCCGATGGCCAACATCACCCTCCTCACCGACCTCCCCAACGTTACGGCGAGATACGACCTCTCATCCCTGCGCTTCGTGTGCAACGTGGAGGAGGCGCTGATCAGAGATGTGGCGGTGGAGTTTCAGGAGATGACGAAGGTGCCGATCATCAACACCTACGGGCTTGCGGAGGGATCGGGATTCGTGAACGTTCCCCCCGTGTCGAAGACCAAGCTCGGGCTGGTCGGGCCCCCGGCTTGGGGAGTGGAGGAGAAGATAGTCGGTGAGCGAGGGGAAGAGCTAGGTTCCGGAGAGGTCGGTGAACTCTTGGTTAGGGGGCCCCAGGTGATGAAGGGATACTGGAAGAAACCGGAGGAGACGGAGCGAGTTCTGAGCGGGGGATGGCTCCACACCGGAGATTTGGCGGTGAAGGACGAGGAGGGGAACATAGAGATCGTGGGCAAGAAGAAGCGGATCATCAAGTTCAGGGGCTACGGGATATGCCCAGTGGAATTGGAATGCGTGCTGAAGGAGCACCCGGCGGTGATGGACTGTGTGGTGGCTGGGAAGCCTGGCTTAGTCGGAGGGGAGATCCCGAAGGCTTTCATCGTGTTGAAGCCCGAGTCGAGAGCGGGTCAGGGAGAGCTCATGAGGTGGGTTGAGGAGAGGCTGGCCCCGTACAAAAGGGTGAGGGAGGTCGAATTCGTCCCGTTCATACCATGGGATCGGATAGACGAGTTCATCAAGCGGATGATGAGCAGGCGGAGGAGGTAGGATGTCCAAACACCTCGAGGGTGTTAAAAAAATTCTCAGTCCCGAGGCGTTTGAGGATTTTAAGAGAAGGGTTGAACCGGTCCTCCACATGAGGGAAGAAATAGCGGAGAAGTTCAGGGACATAAACCCCCCCGGAACCGAGCACCTAGCCCCCGATGGGATGTGTGTCGATCCTTGGATGGTCGTGTGGATAAGGGAGAGGGGAGGACTCGACGTAGAGACTTGGCACAGACTTCAATATGAAGAATTTGTCGAGTGGGCATACCGCAATATCCACTCCATCTCCATTTGCCAGAAGGCGACCTCTAAACACTTTTCGGTAGGGGAATTGATCCAAGCCGAGTGGCTCTGCCATCTGTCCCAGCCCCCAGCTTACCTCACGAGACCAGACTTGGGGTTCGAGAGCATGAGGTACCTGTACGGGGACTACGCTACCACGATGTGGTTGCACGTGGATTACTGGAAGGGCGAGTTCGACTGGATAGAGGGGTTTCATAATGAGCACGGAGTTCCGGTTCAGTACTGGATGCTGGGAGTTGGGGAGGGAATAGCTCAGCATTTCGATGGAGAGGATAGAGAGACACTCCTCACCCCCGGTGAAAAGGTTTCAGCCCCTCGTGACCCCAGTTATTTACTTGAGGTGAGGGATCCTTCCACGGGGATAAAGATACGGGAGGCCCCCAAGCGGAGCCCGTACGTCCTCCACGAGTGGGTAAGGATAGCTAGGGAGGTGATAGATGATCTCCGCGGTGAAATGTTTCGGAAGTGGATTCATGCTAATCTCTACCTCTCCGTTTCCCCCGGGCAGTGGGGGGTGGGGACGCAGCAGAACTTCTGGGCGATTTCGGGATTCTGGATGGATCCGTGGATAGCGATGAGGTGCACCGAACTTTTCGGAATGCCAATACAGTTCTATCTCCACGACCCGGCTCCAGAAGCCCTCACCGCGGTGATAGGCATGAGCAGGGAGGCGTGCGTGAGGACGATGGGAGAACTCTTCCTCCAAGGGCCCAAGGGACTCTTGTGCGATGCCGTGAACAAGATGGCGACCTCTCCAAAGAAAACGCCCCTCCTCCATTCGATAAGGAAGTTAATGTTTGACGAGGGGAAGATGTTCAAGGGATTCGCCCTTCCCCATGATAGGGGGATCCCGCCCCCTAGGGCGCTCCTCACAGCGCTGCCCGCCCCTCTCTACAAGGAGACGACCATCGAGGAGACGAGGCTTATAGAGAATCCGAGCCCGGAGTTCCTGTCGAAGGAGTACATCGAGCTCCTCGAGTCCGAAGCCGGGGTGGACTTCAAGACGGGGAGGGTTCCTTCCTACGAGGAGGTTCCCAGGCTGAAGTGGCTCTTCGACCCCACCATCGAGTGGCTCAAACCCAGCGATTTCCCGCCTCTGGACTGGTCCAAGGGTCAGGTGTGGCCGATCGACATCACGAGGGAGAAGATGGAGATAATGGTGGAGGAGGGGTACGACGGGTCGGGGAAGGATATCCTGCACTACAGCTGTCTCGCGGATCGGAAGCTCGGACAGTACGGGAAGACGATAACGCTCGGCACGATGTCCTACAAGTTACCCACGGAGTGAATACACCTGGCTTTGCAAGAGTGTTTGTCCCGCCGGTTTGTAGACCACGGAAAGCCAGTCCCCCCGAATCACCGAGTTCTCCCATGGTAAAAGGATCGAGAGTTCGTCTCCTTGTGAAAACCTCACCACACCGGCGTTCTCCTCTCCATTGAGCATAGCATCGGCCCAAACTTCAAGCTTCACCCCGTTTACCCTGATCTCCAGATTCATCCAAGTGATTTTTCCCCCCTTCAGCTCGAACGCATCGGGTATCGGATCTCCTCCCGTGTGGATGAGGATCAAATTCTCTTTCCCGTGTTTTTCATTCTCTATCCGGAGGGTGAGCATGGTTTGGGTGGGGTTCTTTACCTCCCACTTCCCCAGCGCGAGCGTGAGCACCGAGGCAAGGGCTAGGGTGAGCCCCATCAGAGTAATGATGGCCACCATCACCGAAACTCCTCGCCAGCCGTCAGAACTTCTCATCCACCAACACCTGCCCCGTGGGGACGTACACCACGCTCACCTCGTCCCCGCTCTCCACGCCTACCGGGAGTTCGAGCTTGCTCCCCGTGCCGAAGTTTATCACCCCATCCGTGAGCTCCCCGACCCTCGCTCCGCCCGTGATGTTCAGGTTTTCTCCGTTTTTCCTCACCACGAGGTTCAGCCAGAGCACCGCACCGTCGTTGAGCTTGAAGGCGTACCCTATTTTGTCCCCGCTGAGGTGGGTTATCACGAGTTTATTCTCCTTCTCTTCTACCCTCAGAACAGCGGAGATGGGGGAGGACGGGGCTTTAGATCCCATCATCTGAACCACCGCCCCCGCTGTTAAGATCGTGAGGAGGATGAGGGTGATGACGGCGATCAAAACGGATACCCCTCGCTCCCTCGTTGGATCACCTCACCGAGATCTCGATCTTTTTAACGTGTTTGTAGTAGTAGATGTCCTTCGTCCCCGCCCCCGTGACCCTCCCCAGGATCGTGAGCTTGAGCCCGTCCAGGGAGGCGTTCAGCCCCTGCGCATTGAGTTCGTCTCTTACCCTAGTTAGATACTCCGTCCACGCGTTCTCGTGTTCGACTTTTCCCGTTAGATCCACCACCACGTTTTCGGCGTTAGGGGAGTCCCCGGTGTACACCTCGTAGTCGTCATCAACGCATGAGATCGTGAGGGCCGTTGAACCCGTCTTCGACATCCACACGTTTTCCCCAACAACGTACCACTCCTCCACATCCACCCTCGCGTAGTTATCGCCGAGATACAGACCGGACACCAAGTTGGGGTCGAACGTCATCACCTCAACCCCTCCCTGTTCGAGGATCACCCCACCCCCTTCCAGCACGTAGGTTTGGTTCGGATAGTAGGTGTTTGATAACCGATACGCGAGTGCCCCGAACTTCTCCCCAGCGGAGGCGGTGATCGAAATACCGGCAGCACTTCCCGAGGGAGGGATCAGGAAACTCGATCGAGGATACATCGGGATTTCGATGCTTTTGGATTCGCCCTCCCCCATCAGGCTCACCATTTGCTGGATGTCAAGAAAAGTCTCTCTTACCCCCTCCATGTGTTCTTTTTCGAGTTTTTTTGTCTCGGATGCCACATACGGCGGATAGAAAAGGAAAAAGGCGAAGATGGCCAGACCCACCAGCACCACAGCCGTCACCACGGTGATCACCCCCTCCTGTCTTCCGCCCCCGCTAGGTCCACTTTCAACCAAGCCTACCCCATCCCTATTGTTATCTTGGTGAGTCTCTCGTAGTAAAAGATGTCAGCGATGTCGCTGTTTTCCCTGAATCCCTTTACGGTAAGAGTGAGCGAGCTGGGATCCAAGGAGACGCGATAGTACATCGGAAGTGTCGTCACCAACGACTCGAGATAAGACTTCCAGACTTCTCTCGTTTCCGTCGCTACCCTCGAGCCGAGATCTATGGTTACTTCGGTCCTATTCGGTCTTCCGGTTTCGGGGTACACCAGGTAGTTGTCGTAGGTGCACGCCACCCTGAGCGTCTTGGGGCGGTTCGAGGCCATTTGGAAACTGTAGTTCTCCACCTGGATGTGGTGAACGTCGAGCCTTATCCACCTGATGACGTTTTCCTCTTCCACCTCGCTGATGGTGATGAGCGCAGGGGGGGAGATCATCTCCATTCCGTTCTTTCCGTTTTCGATCACCGCCCCCCCTTCGAAGATGAAGGTGAGGTCTCCTAGCTGCAAATTCTTGGACACGAACTCCAGCCACCCATACGCATCTCCACCCGGGGGCTCATGGGGTTTAACCGCGAGGGTTCCTCCGGCCCACCCACCCGCGTTCATCTTAATATCCACCAAGAAGTGACCACCGTTTTCCATCCTCTCAACAGCTTCCTTGAGCTGGATGAACGCTTTCTCCACCGACGCTAGGAGTTTAGCCTCCTCCGTTTTCGAACTCCCGGCCGAGTAGGCGGAGTAAAGGATCACGAGCAGGCCCGTAAAAATCCCTATAACGAGCACCATGCCGAAGATGGGCGAAACCCCGGCCCCACCGAGATTTGGGAGGTTCAAGTGAATACCTCCAGCACGTTTACCCCCACCACACTTTCCGTGAACACCACCTCGTCCCCTCCCCTGCGCGCGTAGGACTCTGTGAACGTCGCTTTCCCTTTCGTCACGGGCATGATGGACCCCGAACCCCTCCTAACGGCGTGGTAGCCGTAGGGGTCGTATATCTCCACGTACACCTCTCCCGAAATTGCCTGTTCGAAGCTTAGGGTCACCCGCTTCTGGCACTCCCCGTTGAACCGTATGTTCTGGAGGTGGAGGAGGTCTGTGGGATTCGTCGCGTCCACAACTCTGAGGGTGATCCATCCGTAGAATGGTCTGGAGATGAGTATCTGGGCGGTGAAACCCTTCACCTCGCTCAGGGTGGCGCGGATGCCGTTCCACCCGCCCTCGCCGTGCATACGGCTGGAGAGTCCGTCGTAGTTCAATCCCTCGGCTGAAGAATCGAAAGTGGTGAAGGTCTTCCTGCCGGCATAGTCGTTGTCTTTGCCCCCGTTGAACTCGATGTACGCGTAGAACTCGTAGGTCGAACCGCTGGAAAGCCCGGTCACCTCCTTCGAATAGGTGGTCGAGGTAACAGTCTCTGGGGGGGTGTTCTCCCATGCCCCTCCGGATTTCCTGTAGTAGAACCGCATGGTGACGCTGTCGTATCTGCCGTAATAAATCGATGCATTGAGGGTGGCGGAACTCTCGGTCACGAGGGTCGCCTCTTGGGTGGTCGCCCTGGCGTTCTCGGGGAGGGTTCTGAACGTTCTGATCCCTCCGGTTCCGAACTTAGTCTGGGCCTCGAACTCGTATCCGGTGTTTTCCGAGAGCCCCGTGAGCTCGTAGCCGTACTCCTTCCTCGAGCATGTTTCCCATGGGGTGTATTTCCACTCGGTGGCACCCGCCTTCCTCCACGCGAACCTCACCTCCAGCTCGTCCAAGCTTCCGTACCCTATCCTCGCCGTCAATACTGCGGAATCCCACTGGATGCCCTTGGCTTCGAGGGTGGTGATGGTGGGCATGACCTCAGGGGGGAGGGTGTAATCGATGGTGACATCGTGGAGAAGGGGACCGTCTGCCCCCGTGTACTCCTCGCTCGAACTGGAGAAGTATGCTCGATACCTGAAGTAGCGGTTGTCTCCTATGTTCTCCAGGCTGGCGGGAGAAACCTCGAAGTAAGTCTGAGACGTGTTGTCCGGACCCACGAACGGAGTCCAGTTGACGTTGTCAGCGCTCGTGGCGACTTGGAATTTTATCTCTGCGAGCGTGTTACAGTTTTGCATGATGCAGAGGTCTATGTGGACGATGGTTTTGGTGCTGTCCCTGTTGTCGTAATCCTCATATTTGATGTGGACGTTTTCCCCCACCAGATAGTCCGTGATGCCCGCCCCCCAGATAAGTTTGGTAATCGTTTTCACTCCCGCGTTATCTAAGTTATCCAAGAACTCCCAGCTCGAGGTGGTTGAGTTCCAGATGTAAACCCCAACGTTCTCCCCGTCCCCGCTCGTGTATCCCCTGATCGTAAGCTCGTACGCCCCATAGTTGTCAGCAACGTTTTCGATTCGATGTCCCCAGCGGAGAGCATAAACAACGGATTTAACCCTGCAGTAGTCCACCATAAGACTAGTTTGGGTGCTGTCGTTATCCAGCTGGACGTATCTGACTTTCACCTCGCCTGCCGAGATGTAGTCTGTGCCCGTGAGCTTGTATGTGAAATTGTCGAGAGTGGTGGAAGTCAGGACCCCGATGTTGTCCCAGTCAGTGGTTGCGAAGTTGTAGAGGTAGACGCTGACCGCCTCGGTATCTCCATCGATGTAGTACTCAATCTGAAGCTCATAATCATCTGCGTTCGGGATTTCAGTAACGTCGTGTTGGATATCCATCCGATATGCCACTCCAGAGTAGTTCACAGTGACCTCAACATAGTCTGTAGAAATATCCGTCCCACGGTTTGAGTCGTTCATCGCACAGAGATAGAAATACCCATCTGCGTCAATGTAATCGGAAACGCTCGCAGTAATAGCCCCTGAGAGGACAATATCTGTGGTCGTGCCACTTGTATCGGTGGCCACAGACTCCCAAGCAGCGGTAGTTGAGTTCCATACAAAGATTTCAATAGCATCGCCCCCAGCATGACCTTCCCATGACCACTCGATGTTCTCTATCGATGATGGATCCTCAGAAATTGTGAACTTAAACATCGTGTGGGGATTGTTGAATGAACTCGCCGCTATGGTATAGGTGTGGCTAACATCGTCCGAACTGGCAATTGAATCATAGTCTGTCTGCTCCTCCCACCTAGCGTCTGAAGGATCGGCTGGAGGGTCGCCTTCGTCACCTACGTCGCTATCGTAGAACCACTTGTCGGTTCCTCCGCCAGAGGAAAAATTATACAAAGTCGACATGAGCCCACCATAATCGTTCTCATACAGGTTTTCGTAGATCCCATCGTCCGCCTGTGCACCCGAGATGCCACTCGTCCCGCCCTCGGATACGGTCTCACCTCCCGCGTAGGTATAGATACCTACATTTTCTTCAGCAACGTTTTCGTAGATCCCATCGTTGTCGCGCGTGTCAAGGAGCGAACCTCCAACGATCTCCCCTCTCCTCGACTCTCCATCCACGAGGGGATCGGGTTCGGTACCCACATTGTCGTTCTCCACGTTGACTTTAGGGATGGTTTGACTCCAGGAGAGAGTGTCCCAGCTCCAGACCGTCTTCCCGGCATCGAGGACTCTAGAGGTGAACCGGCCCTGAGTGTAACCGGCGATGAGCCTCACGTCATCGTTAACGTTTTCGGTGTTTTCATGGATCCCCTGGGAAAAATCTTGGTTGGTGGTGTCGGTCCAGGAGGGTGCTGAAACGGGTGGGAGTAGTGAGAGGAGGAGGAAAAGAGCTAGAATCAAGGAAACTGAGTTCCACCCTCTGAGCCCTCTGTTTGTTCCCATCCTGATTTACTTTCGTTTTCGCATCCTTTAGCTTTCACGCATGGATGATCAGTTCCCTAGTGGGGGATCAATCAAGAGGTTATACAATGGACTCGACCCGGATCTCGGTTATCTTCTCCCGGTAGTAGATGTCCTTCGTCCCCGCCCCCGTGACCTTTCCCAGGATCGTGAGCTTGAGCCCGTCGAGGGAGGCGTTCAGCCCCTGGGCGTTGAGTTCGTCTCTTACCCTCGCCAAATAATCTCGCCACACTCCTCTGTGTTCCGCCTTCACCATGTGGGTCAGGTCGATCACCACATTTTCTCGGTTCGGCCCTTCCGTAGGCGCTACCCGGTAGCCAGATGAAGTGCACGTGAGGGTTATCTCTCTTTCCCCGCTTGAAACGAGCGAATAAGAACCGTCGACGAACACGTAGTTCACGGTTATCCCGACGTTCTCGCCTCCCGCGTCTTGGACCGACACGAGCACGGGCTCAGAGACCATGTAGCAGGTGCCAGACTCGTTCTCTATTACAGCTCCACCCTCATACACGAACGTCCTCCAGGGGTAGAACCAGCCCCGCGTTTCGATTCCGATGACTCCAAAGCTCCTAGGTCCGAAGTAGTGCCTCCCCACGAGTTGTTCTTCTCCTATACTTGCCGAGGGCTCGGGATATACGTACTTTCTGACGTAGAGATTCCTAATCCTGTGTTCATTCGTATCTTCGCTCGTTCTGGCCCCCCACCCGAATAGTGGTCCTGTTTTGGTTCGGGTAGTATCCGTGTAGTCCATCACCCTTGACCCATCGTAGTAGATCTGGATGCGATTTTCCCAGTGTCTTATCTCAACGGAATGCCAGTCGAAGTTGTCTATATCCGTTCTTGAAACTTGAGCTATCTTGGATCCATTCCAGTATAATTGGATCTCATCCTCGAATTCATCAAACACGAAGTGGTACCCCCCTGCAGCTACATTTTCAGAGGCTGGAGTAGACGTGTCGTAGGCATAGAGCCACGTGGCCTCTGCACCCTCTATCACATCTGAATCGTAGACGTTGGCGAATCCGGTCATAAGTCCCGCCCACAGCTCGAACTTGGCCAGGAAACCGTCCCCCAAACTGGGCTGGTATTCCAACTCACCGTTTTCGTTCGTTATGTTTTTGGTCAGCCTTACACACTTCCACGCCTCTTTGTACTCGGTAGCACCCTTCAACTCACCCTCTGGAGCGGAGTCCATATCCTCATATATCAGCCAGACGGCTTTCGGATCACTCGTCCCTTGGGCCTCAGAGTAACCATAATACACTTCGATGTTTTCGTTTTCAGACGCTGGTAGGCTTAGGACTTCAACCCAGATGACTGCATTCTCGTTGGTAGCGTCCCACTTCTCGATCCAGTAATCCAAGCTACGTTCATTTTGGTAAAACCTTATATCCCCACCATCGCTTCGGGTCTTGCTGAAGTCAAAGTTGTCAGCGGTTAGCCAGATCCGTACTGGATACTCCGAGAGGTCCCAGTCGGCCAGGTTCGTGATGGTTATCGTCCGTTTGTATGTGAACTTGGAAGATGTAACGAAGAGAGAACCCGCCCTTCCGCCCCAAGCTGAGAGAAAAGGTTTATCCGCACTCATTTTTAGCTTTGTTTTCAGCGAGTCTCCAGCCTCCAGCTGAGAGACAGCTGATTGGATTTTGAGAAAACTTTTCTCGACGGAGTTCATGAAGCTGGCTTCGGCACTTCTCGTGCTTATACGTCCGTAAAGTACCATCAAAGCTGATCCGGCCAATAAGAGGACCAAAATGATCAGCACCACACTCACCATCACCGAGACTCCTCTCTTTCTTAGTTCTCCAAGCAGCCTCGATTTGGGTAGGCGTCCCGACATCTATAAGGAGGTTTAGAGGGAATGGGTAAAAGCTGAGTGGTCCAAGTTCGTCAAACAATCACGATTGGCCATCCGGAGCCGTCAGAACTTCTTCTCCACCAACACCTGCCCCGTGGGGACGTACACCACGCTCACCTCGTCCCCGCTCTCCACACCCACGGGGAGTTCGAGCTTGCTCCCCGCGCCGAAGTTTATCACCCCATCCGTGAGCTCCCCGACCCTCGCTCCGCCCGTGATGTTCAGGTTTTCTCCGTTTTTCCTCACCACGAGGTTCAGCCAGAGCACCGCACCGCCGTTGAGCTTGAAGGCGTACCCTATTTCGTTCCCGCGGAGGTGGGTGATCGTAATCGTGTTGTCCTCTCGTTCTACTTTTAATGTAGCCCGGATGGGAGAACTCGGGGGATGTGAGCGGATGAACTCCGTTACGTAGACGGCGAAAACCATTACGGTTAGGGCTAGGAGCATCGTCACCGCCATGAGGGGGGAGAGACCTCTTTTCTCGTTCATAAGATGATCATCTCCATCAGTACCTGGTTTGAGGGAATATAGACGAGCGAGATAATGTCACCTTTTTTCAGCCTATTTTCCAAGGTGAGTACCAGCTCGTCACCAGCCGTGAAACTTGTAGAATATGGAAGGTTCTCATCGTTGAGGACTGCAGATGATATCCGGTTCTCTGTCAAACCGTTTACCCTCAGCTCCAGACCGTTCCATCTCAGGAGTTCTCCCTCACCGATCACGAATGCGTTGAAGAGAGGGTCCCCCCCTTCGTGAATTATTGCGAGTTTATTCTCGTCGTTCTCATACGTGATGGAAAGGGAAACGTGTTTGGGTGGCGGTCCGGGCGCTAAAGCGCCTAGGTAACCTACGAGTATGCTGAGACCAAATCCTATGGCTAAACCTATTAAGACGATCGTAGCGATCATCGGTGTCAGCCCAACTTGGTCTTCTCCCAAAGTCATCTTAGAAAACTCAGCATCAGAGAATAAACGGTTGGTGGTGTACAAGTTTGTTCGCTTAGATCCGAGAAAATCGTGAATCAGAGATGGGCGAGCAGACCCACTCCAACGTATCCCAAGAGTTCTTCACCGAATACAGTTTTACCCAGCACGTTCGATCTGAGCTTCAGAAAATCGGTTTCTGGACCTACGTGCCTGACGCCCCAAGCCCTGATCACAGATGAAGTGAGGGTCACGAGGAAAATTGGGTTGAGGAGGGAGAAAATGGCGGAGAGGAAAATCGATCCCAGAGGGATGGCCTTCAAGGTGGTGAGGATTCTCCCGGGTCTCGGTTTTACGTCCAGGATGTGGAGACACTCCATGTAGGACTGGAATAAAAAGAGGATGGGGGAGAGGAGCAAGACTTCTAGGCTTGGGGAGGGTGAGAGAGAGACGTGAGCTTGAAACATTAAGAGGGGGGCACAGAGCGGAGGGATCAAGGCACCCCCACGACGTTCCTTCAATCTGAGAGGGGGTGCTGAGTACGCGGAGGTCAAGAGAAGGATGGTGAGGAGGGTGAGAAACGAGAGGGAATTCATAAGGATCACGAGCGGGAATAGGGAGAGTGGAAGGAAAGTTGTGCCCAAGATCTTGCGTTCACTCGCCCCTTGCTTCATCCATCTCGAGAGGAAGTTCTCCTCGCCTAAGCGTTTGAAGTCGAAGTAATCGTTTATGGTGTACGCGAACATCGATACCCCAACTATGGCGAGGGTGTCGAGGCCCGCCTTCCAAGGGTTGATGGTGGGGGAAAGAGCGAATCCGATCGCTGGATAACCTAGAAACCTGAGACAGCTGAGCTTGTTTCTCCAAGTCTTCAGACGATAAAAATACAAGAGGTCACGAATTTTCATCTCTTTACCCCCAAGATCGTAAGAAAACCTTTCGGAGGACGGGGAGAACCTTTTTCCTTCTCGCCCCTGCAAGGTGAAAGATCAAGGCACAGATGGAGAAGTAGAGCGTCCACAGGGCATAGCGGAGGGGCTTAGCCGTGTGGAATATTCGCTTGGTGAAGAGCATGAACGCCCCCTTCCCCAAGAAGTAAAGCATGGGGAGGAGGAGCAGGGAGAGGATAGCGGATCTGCGTTTTCCGAATCCAACGGCCCGATTCAAGATGCGAAACGCCATCACCGTAGCGACCGCGCCCGTGATGGCAACCCCCAGTGGAATTCCCACCCACCCAGCCCAGAGCTGGAGGTAAATGTACCTCTTGAGGTCGAGCCAGTAGAGGACAAAAGCGAACGGGAGGGGGAGGAGGTACAGAAACATGCAGGAGAAGATGAGGTGTTGAACTTTGTCGTAAGAGATCTTTCTCCCCAGGAGATTGATGCCGTAGTACCCGAGGACGCTGGCGAAAAAGAACAGTGCTACTGCCCCAGCTCCCCCCGAGAGGTGATGGAGCCAGAACTGGAGGTTCGGACGGGCTTTGGATGGATCATAGGAGATCAGCCCGTCGTAAAGGAGGAAGGGGCCGCATCCTGGATAAACGAAGTAATGAAGGGCATTGTACGCGAACCCTAGGAAAAAAGAGAAGAAAATCATGAACCCCAGCGAGAACTCCCCCCCCTTTATCCGTTCGGGGGCGAGCAGGGCGTGCTTCCAGCTCCTGAGTATCGCGTGCAAAGGGCTCAATTAACCACCGCGCTTGAAGACGGGTCATGCAGCCAGAGATAAAGGACCCCAGCCATCTCAATCCCTAGGGTAAGATGGGGGAGACGTATATCCACCACACCGCGAAAAACACTTGGGCCAAGAATGCCCAGACCCTGACGAGTTCAAACACCCCCCTCTTCAAGAGTCTCTCGGAGAAGAAGATCGAGGGGATGAAGAGAGTAGCCATAAAAACTAAGTAGCTTACGAACCATTCGATCCCCCTTATTCCAAGCAGGGGGAAGCTCAAGATTACGAGAGAGACTCCAGCTGAGGAGATCATCCACGTCGTTTTAACCCCAACCTTGACGGGCAGGGTGCTCTTCCCCCATGCCCGATCGCTTTTGGTCTCTCCTAAGTCTTTGAGGGGGGAGAGGAATATTGAGAGCATGGTGAAGAAAAACACAACCTTCAGGATTTGGGAGCTGAGTCCCGAGAAAAGTATCCATCCCGCTAGCATGGGGAGAGATACATATCCTATTGAGCCTAGGGGGTAAGAAGTGTACCACCTCCTTCCGAGCGATAGGGGGGGAAGGGAGTAGAGAACCCCCATGGTGGTTCCCAGGAGGTAGAGGTAGAACACTTCGCGCTTGAACAGGAAGGAGAAGGAGGGGAGAACCAGCAGGAGAATGGCCAGTCCCAAGACCTTCCGGGCTTTCACCTCTCCTAGAGGCAATGGTCTCCCAGGGTGACCTATTTCGTCCAACCTCCTGTCGAAGTACATGTTGAGTGCTTGGGATCCGCTGGAGATGCCTATCCCCCCGATCGAATAGAGGATCAGAAACTCCATGATCGGAATTCTCAGGCTTCCTCTAGCGAGCACCATACCCAAAAATATCGAGCTCGCGACGATGAGCGAACTCTCGAGTTTCATACACTTGACATAGCTCTTGACAGACACCATATCTGGGTTCAGCTGTCTTGATTTAGACTTTTTCTATCTCACTCGAATTAATCGGCTAGGAAGAATCCTTTTTACTGAGCGGTGATGATAAAAGGAGCGAGCAACAATCAGGAATTGGGATGGGTGGGAATGAGTAAGCGAAAGAAGGTCGGAGTTTCTCCGATGCTCGCGACTATTCTGCTGGTCGTGATGGTTTTCTTGCTCGGAGTTGGGGTCTCCTTGATTTACGGGCGGATGGAGGGGGTATCATTTGGTAAGATACCCAACACGCTGCTCCAAATATGGAGACACTTCCCGGGGAAGGGGGGGGTAGGGGTGATATCCGTCAAGGGGGACAAGATACCGAATGCGTTCTACGCAGATTTCATCACGGATACGCCGATGGGCACCCTCTTCGAGAACGTCAGATGGAAGGATATGGAGGTGAAGGTTAACGGTCAGGAGGTGGAGAACGAGCTGGAGTATATCCTCTATCTCGCCCCCCTCCCTGAATCCAAGAAGACGAAAGATGCCCTGCTCGACTTCCCGTCTGGAGGGGGGGCAGTGGTGTTCTCCTACACCCAGGGGTTCTTGGATCGCGGGGATGAGGTGGCGGTGGTCTACAGGCCAACGGGCTGGATCATGGCAGAGGCTGAAATGGAGGATCCGCTTTACTGCACCGAGTCTGGGGGGATACCAGGGAGCAACTTGGTCGACTCGGGGATCCAGCTCAGGCTCCTCTGGGTATTGGAGCTGGAGAACAAAGTGGTGGACGCCCTGACTCCGCACGTGGAGAATCGGGTGCACGAGAACTGCAGGTGGTATGTGGAGAATTTTGATGAGGCCAGGAGCTACGTACCCAAGATCGAGGGCTTGGTGGAGGAGGTCCACCAGTGGCTGGAGAACTCGAAGTCAACAGGTGGGGTCTTAGAGAACGACCTCAAAGAGCTGTACAACTACCTCCCCCTCGTTGACATGCCAAGGTACTACAAGCTCTGTATGTGCTACAAGAAAGGGCTTCTCAACATGCTGATCGATGGCTTAGAGAACATTTACAACATGGAGGTCGGGTGGCTCCGAGCCTTTGATCCCTCCTACGTGAGCGACAACTGGACCCGGAGCGTGATGGAGAATGCGAGGGAGATCTCTCTTTCCCTCCAGAAGCTGGTGGACGACATCGAGGCGAAGATGGAAGAAGAGCCATACCCCGTACCCATGAAGGCCATCGAGTATTTCGGCGTGTCCCCGGCGATGGACGACATATACGAGGACCTTTACAGGCCGGCGTTGGCCCCCTACTTGGAGAACGCGTACTGGGTGGCGGACAACTTCGTGTGGGAGGTCTACGTGTATAACGTGGGAACGGAGAACTGCATCAACGTCACGAGGGTGGCAGACATATGGTACGATCCCGAGAACGAGTGGTGGGTGAGTGAATACTTCGATTGCGACAGCACGAATTGGACCGTGAGCGTAGCCCCGGAGAACTGGCTCGTTCCCATGGGTCACGGGGAGAACATCCACAAGTGGGGGACGCGCATGTACGACAACACCCACCACAACCGCTACCGCTACACGGCTAGACTCAAGATCGCGGAGTGGCTGTGGAGCAGGCTCACCCACTCCTACCGGGAGTACTTGAGTCCAGAATCCGACTACTTCGAGCTCCAGATCCCCTACGGGGGTGAGGGTGGAAAGGCCATCCGCTACATCGTGCTCACGCGGAATGTCGACAACATAAACGCGGGGAGCGTGTGGTTCGACAACATAACGGTTCCAAACCTCCCCGCCGAAATGGAAAACCAGATTTGGCTCGAGGACTATTATTTCGTGTACACCCATCCCAAGACGGGGGATAGGGAGTGGCAGTACTTCTGGAACGTCCACTGGGTTGGACAGCGTGGAGAGCCTCCAGGAGGGGAAGAAGGGGGATGCTGATCGGCTCGGGAAACTGGAACCTTATGTGCATGGATGAATATGCTAGCAAATCCGGTTCTGTTACGTTTTAGGGATTTTCAGCATCAAATTCTCCCCCGTTGCATTTCGGGCGCTGTCATTGAGCCCTCAGCAAGTGGAGCCACCGGTTGTCGTGGCCGTTCTCGGGAAGGGTCTCGGGCTGTGAGTCTCGCTCAGACCTACTTCTCAGCTCTACGCAGGATTTCTCAGCCTAGTATTGTCTATGGTGTCACTATGATGTCTCAGATGTTAGTGATGGGATGTCCTACCTACCCTCAAGCCAGCAAAGTGATTTTACAATAAATCCGGAATAGAGAAGGAAAAGAAGTAGGTTAACAGCTTTCGTGCAAAGCTGGAGAGTACTAAGAAGCTGGCGAGGGCGGAGGAACTTTTGGCGCTTACCGAGCAGAGATTCATGGACAGGAAAAGGATGGATGTCTCGTTTTTGAGACAGGATCGGCGTGGAAAGGATAAAAGTGAGCCTTGCTTGAAGAGCGAGCTAACATTTCCTTGATCCAGAGATAGATACTTCCAAAAACGATAAGTCAACACAATTTTTACTTGGGGATCCCAGAGTTCTAGGAGGAGGAGCTTTCTAGAGCTTCATTCTCGCTTGTACAAACTCTAACAGAGAATAGCTGTGTGTCAATCGACATTTGGGTGTTGGGTTTAGTAGAGGGTTGGTGAGAGAGATTTATCAGTTCTCTAGCTAACTTAGTGTTGGGATGAAGCTTAAGTATAAAAAATGCGGTGGACATGAACGGAAATGCTTGGGCAACCGTTCGTTGGGGACAAGTCGTCCAAAAGTCAAAGCATTGCAAAAACGAGAGGAAATAAGTGTATCCCCTATCGTGGCGGTCACATGTCTGATAATAATTACCGTGCTTGCCGGTGGCGTTGCCATAGTGGCGTTGGCTAAGATAAAGGCCCCATCCATCCCCCCGCAGACCGTCCTTCAGGTGTGGACCAACTACCCCGGCTACGGGGGGGTGGCCATAGTCCACGCCAGCGGGGAGGGGATAAACAACGCGTACAGGGCGGACGTGCTGGAGGAGACCCCCATGGGGGCCCTGCTCGAAAACATCCGGTGGGAGAGCATCGAGCTGAGGGTGAACGGGGTGGTGGTGGAGAACGAGATAGACATGGCTCTGGTCACGGGAGAGGTCGAGAGCGGGGTGAACCCCCTCCCAGCGGAGGGTGAGGCCCTTGCGATCTCCTTCGAGCAGGGCTTCCTCAAGGTCGGGGACAAGGTGGAGGTGGTATACAAGCCCCTCGGGTACAAGATGGCGGAGGCCACCGTTCCCGAACCCCAGCCCGGGCGGCAGTACGTGGACACGGGAATCCAGCTCCGAGCCGCCCGCCTGCTCGGACGAAAGGACGACACCGTGAGTGCGATGAAGAACAGGGAGTTCGCCAAGGCTAGGGAGCTGGCATACGAGATGGAGGCGATAGTCAGGGACATCCACGACAACTGGCTCGCCAATAGCGAGTATCTGGAGAACGACCTCTGGGAACTCAACCGCTACATGGGGGATCTGGTGAACGAGAACCTCTGCAAGACCCTGATAATCATCTACGAGGGGTGCCTGCCATATCTGATAAACGCGCTGGAGCTTATAGAGACGATAATTTACAATGACCTGCACGCCGACGATCCCGTCCTCCTAGCCGAGACGAGCTTGGAGCAGATAGAGAACGCCGCCTACCACTCGAAGATGATTTGCGAAAACGTGGACACGGTGGAGAACCTCCGCAAGGCGAGCAAGTACTACGACCACACCAAGACCCTCCTCCAGAACATGGAGATCCTGTACGCGATACCCGGCGGGTTCATTCAGGACCTGAGCCGGGACCTCTACCTCCCGTTCATAGTCCCTTGGGTGGAGAGCATGAGCTTGGATACTAACGGTCTCCATCTCAAGCTTAGAGTGTATAACCTCGGCACGGTCAGGGTGGAGAACATCGTGGGGCACATGTATGCGTGGGTGGAGAACGTGGACGGAGGAGGAGAAGATACTAACCCGAATGCAAGATTCTGGCCTGAACTGTATTTCCAAGGGACGGGAGAATCATCGGGCAGATATGACGGATTTGAGAAGATAATAATCGAAGAGGACTGGAAAGGTGAGAATGCCCTGATTCCCACTTCTAAGGAGAACGAGAGCTTCGACCTCTGGGAGATGCTGACTTGGAACTTCCGCTGGCCCCGCTTCCCCTACCCCACGAAGATGGAGGGGCAGTACTGGTGGGTGGAGGAGCAAGATGTGGTGGAGAGGCTGGCTAGGCACGGCGTGACCTACGACCTGACAGAGAACAACAACCCGATAATAGAGTACTTCTTCCACAAGACGGGCACCGTCTACGCTCCCTACGTGGGGGAGGGGAAACCCCCTGTGCAAAAGCGTGGCGATGGCTACACGAGCGAGGGTGGGAAAGCGTTCTTCATTGGAGATCCACTCGCTCACAGCGATGCGAAGTGGGATAGACGGTACTTAGAACCCGGCGGTGATTACTTTGTTGTGAGCTATGACGGAACAAGTTTTCTCGATGACTTGGGCTACTGTGGTCTGGATGTCGACGAACAGATGATGGTGGCGGACTTTTATCTCTATGGATACGATACCGCTTGGAACAAGAAGCAAGAGCTGAGCGCTTGGGCGGTTGGGTATATGGGATCAGCCTGCGGATAGCGGTGATATCTTGCTCACGAACCTCCGGTGGTTTGGAAAAAACGGAAAGACTTGGGTCAGGAAGAGAATTGGAAACGAGTGGGTGGAAGAGGAGGGCTTTCCACCCTACTTTTTCGTCAGGGAGGCGGACGAGAAATACCTCCCTCCGTGGGTTTCCGCGGAGAGGGGGGAGTGGGTGAGCGTGGAGGGGGAGAAGTGCGTGAAGGTCTCGGTTTCCCTTCCCTCGGATGTCGTCCCGCTTAGGGACTCTTTTATGGGTTTTTAGTCCACGATTTTCATCCTTATGGAGTATGTTGTTCCCCCTAAGACCAACGCATACAATACTCCAATTAAGAACTGGTCCTGAGGACTTAACGGGGTTCCGGTTAGACTCCAGAAGGCCTGGATGAGAACAAGAAAAGACCATTTAAACGGCACGTAGGTGAGGGGCGCCAGTAAGACGGATAATGTGGCTTGTCGCTTGGTGAAACCGAGGGCTCGATTGAGTATCCTAAAAGCTATTATGGTGGCGACGATAGCCGTGATGATCACACAGCTAACAACTTTGAAAGGCGGGAGGTAAGGCACGACAAGTTTGAACATCTTCACCCCACCAGTAGGCTGGGTATATCCTAATCCTAAGAGGGGAATAGCGAAGAGGAGGGGTAGGATATACAAGAAAGTGCACGAGAATACTAGATGTTCTATTTTTTCATAAGAGACGTTCTTTCCCATAGATTTCACGCTGAGATATCCTAGAATACTAACGAACAGGAAGAATGCGATTCCGCTCGTTCCACCGTAGAGCGAGTGAATCCAGAAGGTGCTCCCCGCGTAAAAATGGCTCTTGATGTACCCCGGGTAAATGAAATAGTGGACGGTGTTGTAGATGAAGCCGAGGTAGAACGAAACCGTCAGCATGAACCCCAGCGAGAACTCCCCCCCCTTTATCCGTTCGGGGGCGAGCAGGGCGTGCTTCCAAGCCCTCAGGAGTTTGAGGAGGGAATTCATGCAAATACCTGCTATCGGTTGCGGGCAGACATTTCTTTTCCAAGTTCTTCGGAGTTAAAGCTAAAAAGTCCCCACGGTGGCTAAAAGATGCCCAACATACTAGCTCCAGCATATATCAAGAATTCTTGGACAAGTACCGGAGGATTGAACACTCTAGACCTCAATTCATGAAAATCTGAATCATAATTTAATTTCCTTGAGGAGACCATCCGCAAGGTAGAGAAAAGTGTGGTAGTCAAAAAGATTGGGGCTATTGAAATTGCGAAAATTAGAGAAACTAGGAGGGCGGACAAGAGAACGTTCTTCATCTTTTGAACGATCCGATCTCTCGCGTGCGGATCTACGATCTGTGGTCGAGGGCTCATGTCATCGAGGATGTGGAGTCCCTCCATGTAACAGTGGAATAAAAACACGAGGAGACTCATCGCTAGCGCAGCCGCGGTCATTTGACCGGAGAGCAAGTAAGCTTGGAGAAAAATGAGTGAGGCCACTATGGGGGAGAAGAATGTTCGACATACCCTAGTTTCTTTGAGCCTTAGGGGTGGGGCAGAGTACGCTGTAAAAAGAAATAGAGCTACGATGGCTAAAGAGGAGGAAATGGGATAAAGGAGGCATGAAGGAATCAAGAGGAGTAAAGGGAGGGAGCAGAGGGCCAATGCTCGTCCCCTGCTAAGTTTGCCTTGCTCTAGTAAGTGTCCCACGTAGTTGGCATCTCGTTCGAACGTGTAATCATAGAAATCATTGATTGCGAACGAGAACATGAACAATCCATAGATGGCCAGCGTGTTCAAAAAAATTGGCCAAAAAGAAGATCTCCAGAAGGAAACTTGAAGGATATCTGATCCGAAGCCGAGTGCGTATCCGAGGAAGAGGTAACCGGTGAACCTCGTGAGCGGTAGTTTTTTTCTCCATCCTGAGATCCTGTAGAATAAGATCGGGTTCATCGTCCCCATGTCCTTTTTGATAATTTTTAGTTTTCCCCCACCGATCCGTGAATGGAGCTCGGACTGGTTCCGGGCGGTGACAAGTGGTTCACGATTTGTGGGTGTGGGGGTTGGGCGATGAATAACTCCCCCCTAGTATAGGGTGTCTCGTGATCCAAGAGGTCAACTTCTTCCGGTTTATAAAAAAGCTGTAAAACAGACGAGACAGCAACTTGGATTTCAAATAACTCGTGAGAAAGTGACTTTTCCATCTTTCCTCGTACTTTTTCAGCGTGCCTTTCGTTTCGTTTTTTCTTACGGCTTCTTCACATACTCGCGCCGCTAGCCATCCGCTCAGAAGTGCGCCGTTTAAGCCACCTCCAGTGAGAGGGTCGACCATTCCAGCAGCGTCCCCTACCAGCAGCACGTTGTCCACCCATGTCTTCCGAGAGAGGGATAGCGGGATGAAAGCCCCTCTGGTCTCAGGTTCCTCACCTCGGTCCTCTATCCCCAGGGTTCGTTCAAACGTTTTCCACAAGCCCCTTACGAACCTTTCATGTCCATCGAAGATTCCCACCCCCACGTTGGCCTCGGTTCTTCCGGGAAAGATCCAGCCGTATCCCCTGTCAGCGATCTTCCCTGGATCCACTATTAACATCGGGAGTTCCAAGTTCCTCCACTCCTCTGCGAGTGAGTTTATCTTTACCCTCCCACTCATCGCGAATGCGAGGTCTCTCGGCTCTAGTCCTAGGAACCTCCTCACGATCGAAAGGGCCCCATCAGCACCTACCAGGAGCTTTGTTCTTATCTCATCGTTTATCACGAGAAAATCCGATCCACGTTCGATTTTGAAAACCCTCACTCCCATTTTAATGGTTGCTCCGCTTGCACGTGCTTTCGCTGCCAGCCCTCGCTCGAACTTCTTCCTGTTTATGAAGAGGAGACGAGTGGGTATCCTGAGTTTCGAGATGAGACCCCTTCCCCCTCTACGGGAGACGACGAATGTTTCGTCGTAGAACCTGATAGCTATCTCCTCATGCACCCTTTCGACCACACCTTTTGTTAGGAAATTACTGACCGAGAAGCCGTAGAGATTCTCCGCCATGAGTTCTCCACAGGCCTTGTGTCCAAACTCCGGGCTGGCCTCGAGCAGAAGGGGTGATATCCCGCTCTCAGCCAGAGTTTTTGCCGCGGTGAGGCCAGCGGGACCTCCACCCACTATCACCACATCTTCCATCACGCTAAGGTGGGGCTGGAACAGATTTTAGTGTTTGGTTTTCTAAAATAGACGATGGATAAGTTCTTGCCCCTCGTGGTGGCCCTTGCGGCCTTGGGACTCTTTGCGGCACTCAGCGCCCCCGCGGGAGGATTTCGGTTCGCAGGGGTGGTGATGAGTGCTGGGGAGGGGGGGATAACGGTATCAGCGGATGAGATTATCTTAAGTGGCACGATGATGGCGGAAAACGGATGGGTGCGGATGGAAATTTCGAGGATGTCGGCGGGGGGTTTCACCTTGGCGAAGGTGGATGAGAACGGGGTCTTGGAGATAAAGGCGAGGAGGGCGGAAGCCACGAACACCGTGATGCTGGTGAGGATCGAAGATGTGGGGGACTCCGGGATAGGTTTCTTCCTCCACCGGCTGGCTGAGGAAAATCGAGGGGAGAAGCTGACGATCACGAACCTCTGCATAGAAGGGTTAGAACTACCGGCCGAACACGTTTCTACGAGGGATATAGTCTTCGAAGGGATGAAGCTCCACCTATCCCCTGCGAGCCGTTAGTTCGATTTGGTTTGGAAGAGTTTTCTCCAACCTACAGAACCCTCATCTCAGCATCGTTCAGAATGGTCTCTTTCGCCCCCATGTAGACGATACGGAGTTCTACATCGTTCAGCAGCGCGGGATCTCCGACCGAGGGCTTGACGTTTGGTGGTTCCTCGCTCCCTTCCCACTCCATTCTAAAACCGAGTGCTCCCGCTACCGTCCAAGTGGACCTGATCAATGAGTTTTGCTGACTCAGATCCCCTCCGAGCACACAGTTTTTCCATCCGAGATGAATGTTTCCGGTGAGGTTCTCGATCAGGATCTTCGTGACGAGTGTTCTCTCTCCCCCCTCAAGCTCGTACTCCTCGGGCCCCCGCATATCCCATCCCCTCAGCATCGAGTACGACATGCTCGCGGTCAGGGCCCTTTTGCTGGACGGAACCGAGATCTCCATGTCTGGAAGTTTCATTTGGCTGGCTTCCAGTCCCACGACTTCCATCACCACGTTCTCCATGCATGCGTTGTCTTTGGGAAGCAGGATCTCAAGGGCCTCGAGCGGCACGTCCCGCCCTCTCCAAGAGGCCGTGAGCCCGTTGATCGTACCTTTGACGTACGTAGCGTACACCACCACCTCCCCCATCTTGGATTCGGGCGAACTCACCCCAAGCGGTTCAAGATGGAGACCGGATACGGAGATGGAGGCAGCCGTTATCTTGGTCACCTCCGTCCCCATGTAGACCCAAGGTTCCATCTTCCACCCGTTCATCGTGACCGCATCCATTCCTATCTCGAACCTGAGGGATTCTTCCCTCGGGGTGAAGTGTGCCCAAAGGGAGAGCCCGAGGATCACTCCCACCGAGAGCAGGATCAGTTTCACCCGCACGTGCATTTATTAGCTTCCCGTTGATATCAACTTTGTGCCCAGAGCTCATGAAATCTCACCCACCGCTGGGGCTTTGGTGATCGTCGTCCTCACTTTCGGAGCAATGGTGCTAGTGACCGCCATTGCGGGAGTCCTGAAAGAACCCGGCAAGCCTGCGAGGGTCCTCGTGGGTTTGGGGGTATGTCGGACGGGGAGCGCGGTATGGGCGCACCAGACCGGAGATGGGATATACTCCTCCCCTTGGGTGGAGGGGGGTGTGGTTTATTTCGGATCCAACGATTCGTATATCTACGCTCTGGATGCCCTCACCGGTGAGGAAATCTGGTCCGCTCTCACCGGGGGGTTCGTGCATTCGTCCCCGGTCGTGATCGGGGGAAGAGTTTACGTGGGGTCGATGGACGGAAGGGTGTACGCACTCGATTCGGCTACGGGGAAAGTGAAATGGTCGTTCCAAACGGGGGGACCGATTTCCTCCTCTTCTCCTGCCGTGTCAGAGAATAAGCTCTACGTGGGGTCACTGGATGGAGCGGTATATGCGCTCGATGCCTTGACGGGAGAAAACCTCTGGAGATTTCCAACGGCTTATGCGGTCTTCTCTTCACCCGTGGTGGCGGGAGGGAGGGTATATGTGGGTTCGGGAGACGGATGCATATACTGTTTGACCGAGAACGGGAATCTCGTGTGGTCCTTCTCGACCGCCGGACCGATTTTCTCTTCCCCCACCGTGAAGGAGGGGAGGGTGTACTGCGGGTCGATGGACGGGTACCTCTACTGTCTCGACTCCAACACAGGGGAAGAGATATGGTCCTCTCCAGCTGGCGGGCCTGTAGCCTCCGCCCCTCGGGTTCATGGTGGGAGGGTGTACATCGGGAGCAATGATCGAAGGATCCATTGCTTTGACGCCGAAACGGGGGAGGAGGTGTGGTCGTTCCAGACTGATGGCGAGGTTGTCTCCACTCCAGCAGTGACCGATGGAAGAGTATACTTCGGATCGAGGGATAACTCCGTTTACTGTTTGGATGCGGACGATGGAGAGCTGGTGTGGAGGTTTCGAACGGGGGGTCCGGTGCATTCCTCTCCGCGGGTAGAAGGGGGGAAAGTGTACGTGGGATCAACGGATGGAAGGATGTATTGTCTCAACGCTGGACCTCAAGAGCTCATCCTGAGGAGTCGCGGACCGGAAACCATTGAAAACGCCTTTCGGGTTGAGGATGGGGCGCTGGAGTGGGTTAACCTGGAGGTGATGGTTAACCGCACTCCAATCAGATCGGTGAATGGGATTCTGTTGAACGGGAAGCCTGTCAAGGGGTGTGTGGACTTTCGAGAGGGGGACGTGTTGGAGGTATTACCCTCGGAGGAGCTGGAGGAGGGTGACTACGTCATGGTCGTTTACGCGCCCGCTGACCAGTTACTGGGTCTGTGGGCGATCCGACCGGTGGGTAAAACCCAGCTTGGAAGATAACCAAATTACGAGGGATTCGAATTTCCCCACGTGCCCCCTGATGTAATAGAAGATGCCCCCGGCCAGGGTGAAATACCCTATTCCCAGCGTGAACCTCACGCTTCTCTCAACGTCGAGGACGTGCCGCGTGAGGAACATGAGCGGCCCTTTTCCCAAGAAATACCCGATCGGAACCACAAGAACGGCCGGAGCGAGCGAGCGGAGGGGATCGAACCCGAGGCTCCGGCGGAAGATGTTAAAAGTGACGATCGAGGCGATCACCCCCATGATGAGAACGGGATAGGTGACGTAGAACCATCCTCGGAAAACGCAAAACTCTTTGACCCCTCCTATGGGTTCGGTGAGTCCTAAAGCTAGAAACGGAATGGATATGAGGAGGGGGAGAATCCACAGGAACGTGCATGAGAAAACCAATTGTTCGATTCGCTCGTACGGGGTTCGCTTTCCCAAAAAGAGGGATCCGAGGTATCCCACTACACTTACATAGAGGAGTGATCCAGCAGCGGCCGCCCCCCCGAAGAGCGAGTGAAGCCAGAAGATGCTCCCCGCGTAAAAATGGCTCTTGATGTACCCCGGGTAAATGAAATAGTGGACGGTGTTGTAGATGAAGCCGAGGTAGAACGAAACCGTCAGCATGAACCCCAGCGAGAACTCCCCCCCCTTTATCCGTTCGGGGGCGAGCAGGGCGTGCTTCCAAGCCCTCAGGAGTTTGAGGAGGGAATTCAGGATCTCACCTTCCCCCTCTTCGGTGCCTTCAAGATGGTGAGGAGGATCTTCAACCCGTCCTTGAGGGGTGAGAGCTTCGAACCTTTCCTACCGAAATATGGCACCGGGATTTCTTTTACTCTTAAACCGAAATGATCGGCTTTGACGAAGAGCTCGGTTTCGAACTCGAAGTTTTGGCTCTCGAGATCCATCTTAAGCAAGACATCTTTCCGGAGTGCACACATCCCCGTGAGCAGATCCGTGGTCCTTGAATGAAGAAGGCTTGCGATGGCGGTAAAAAATTTGTTCCCAACGTATCTGAGGGCAGGGATATGTGGTCTCCGGATGAATCTCGATCCTCTGACCATCTCCGCCTCTCCGCGAGCGATGGGGGCAACGAGTGCTGGGATGTAATCAGCCGGATAGCTCCCATCCCCATCGATGAACACTACTATCTCCCCCTTAGCGACTTCCACACCTTTCCTGCAAGCCAGTCCCTTCCCCCTCTCCCCCAATTCCAACACTTTAGCCCCTTTGGATTCGGCTATCCTCACGGTGTGGTCTTCGGATCCCCCATCGACCACTAATATTTCGCATTCCTTCATGCACGATTTTATCCCATCCACTACCTCCCCTACGGAGGACTCTTCGTTGTAGGTAGGAACGACCACAGAAACCCGGTGGGTTCGAGAGGACATCATCAAATTCCCCCTCCAAAGCTAAAGAAATTGTGGGTTTTCTGATCGCGGATCGAATTCGGCTCGTGGGTGGGTGATTTAAGGTATCTCTCCAGACTTTTTCTGATGGGTTCTTGGTGTAGGAGGTATGCCGGAAGATTGCCCGAGGTTTCTCCAACGCTCTGTGAGGTCTTGTTGCTCTCGTTAGCGATGGCACTGGGTATCATGCTCGGGTGGGCGATCGCCTCCGCTGGAGGACCTAAACCTCCACCCTCACCCATCCTATGCGTTTCAGGGTTCAAAGCCGGATCTGAGAATCTCACGGTGACCCACTTGTATGGAGACCCGATATGTGAGGCGTTCGAGATTGAGAACGGTGCGATCGAGTGGAGGAATCTTGACGTGAGATTGAACGCATTGAGGGTGCGCGTGACCGAGGGTGGGACCCTCAATGGGAGGAGCGATGTTGGGTTGTGTGATTTCGTGTCCGGTGACGTTTTGAGGTTTCCCATCAAGAAGCTTGAGAGGGGGGACGAAATTCTGCTGGTGCACACCCCCACCGGGAGGCTATTTTACAGGCTGGTGGTGGAGTGAGCCGCTCGGCTGGGAAAAAGGTCCTGCTGACAACCGTTTGCCAGGAGAAGGGGGAAACCTTTGATTTCTTGTACGGTGGGTTCCCGGGGTTCTTCAGGTTCTCCATTCCCCGAGTGATATCCTACGGCCTCCGATTCATCAAGCAGAACGTTCCGGAAGTGGAGATCCTTGAATACCCAACGTGGAAGGAATACGTGCGCAAGCTCGAGGAGGGCTGGGACGTGGTGGGGTTTTCGTTCTACGGGCACGAGACGCCTAGGATCCTGGAGATGGTGGACGTGGCCCGGAGGAAGGGGGTCCCTGAGATATGGGGGGGAAACTACGGAGCCCTCACCGAGGCGGTCCAGCCCTACTTCGACAGGGTGTTCGTGGGGTACGCGGAGGGGGAGATAGCTAGGTTCTTCGGGAGGAGGGTGAAGAAGCTCGTGCATCCTCCTTTGGTCTACTACTTCGCTTCGCCGCTCAGATTTCTCAAAATAACCCGTTACGGGGTGCTTTTCACATCGCGCGGTTGTCCTTACAACTGTAGTTTCTGTCAGATCCGGGTCTTCTGTCCAAAGCCCCACACGATCCCCATAGAGAGCATAGACCGCGTATTGAGATACTATAGGGACCATGGGTTCAGATACGTGGGAATCCTCGATGACAACTTCGGAGTATTCAAACATCACTCCGATGAGGTCATTTCCTTGTTGGAGGAGTACGGTCTCCTGTGGATCCCCATGGTGAGGACGGACATCCTAAGGGAGAACTGGGAGGATTGGAGCGAGAGGGGATTGGCCGGGGCGATAGTTGGTATCGAGAGCTTGGATCAGGAGAATCTGGATTCGATCGGAAAGGGGCAGAGGGTGGAGGACGTATACGAGCTGATCGAGATGGTGAAAAGCTCCACCCCCTCCCCCAGCATGCGATTCCACGGTAGGCACTTGCTCGGGTTCTACGTGATAGGGTTCGAAAACGATACGGTGAGATCGGTGAGGGAAAACGTGAGGAAACTCAAGGAGCTAGGGATAATCTTCACTCAGCTCTTCATCCTGACCCCAGCGCCCCAAACCCCCCTCTGGGATTACTTGAATGAGAAGTACGGAATATTCGAGACGGACTTACGTAAATTCGATGGTAAGCACTTGGTCTGGAATCATCCCCACATAGGGCCGGAGGAGATGGAGAGGTTGCTGAGGTGGGGGATGAGGGAATTGAATTCGAGGGGATTTCTGAGATACTTCTTTCACTGGCTCCCGGACTACGCATTCAACTTCAGGGAATACTTCACGCATTTTTGTCTGACCAACACGTTCGACTATAAAAGGGAGAGGTTCCTATGAGGGATTCAAGTTCCGGGAAAAAAGTGTTGCTCACCACCGTTTACACCTCTGGCCGTGGGTATTACGATTACGTGGAGAGCAATACGTTCGGGGCTCCCCTCAGGATGACATGGGTGAGGCGGATATCCTACGGCCTCCGATTCATCAAGCAGAACGTTCCGGAAGTGGAGATCCTGGAATACCCAACGTGGAAGGAATACGTGCGCAAGCTCGAGGAGGGCTGGGACGTGGTGGGGTTTTCGTTCTACCTGAATGAAGTCCCGGAGATCCTGGAGATGGTGGACGTGGCCCGGAGGAAGGGGGTCTCTGAGATATGGGGGGGAAACTACGGAGCCCTCACCGAGGCGGTCCAGCCCTACTTCGACAGGGTGTTCGTGGGGTACGCGGAGGGGGAGATAGCTAGGTTCTTCGGGAGGAGGGTGAAGAAGCTCGTGCATCCTCCCCTCATCGGAATCGTCGGCACGACGTTTGGAATAAGGTTCGCTCCCATCGGAGTCCTTTTCACCACCCGGGGGTGTGGGGTCGGATGTAAGTTTTGTCAGACCCCTTCCTTTTGCTCTAGGCCATCCGAAGTTCCGCTCGAGAGCGTAGGGCGCGTGCTCGAGTTCTATAAGGAGATGGGGCTCGGTTACGTCTTGATCTTGGACGAGAACTTCGGGCTCCTCCGAAAGCATGCAGAAGATGTGGTTTCCCTGCTTCACGAGCATGGATTCATGTGGTTCCCTATGGTGAGGGCAGACCTTTTGAACGAGAGACTCGAGGAGTGGCGGAGGATGGGTTTGAAGGGTGCCCTTATCGGCATCGAGAGCTTCGACCAGTCGAATTTAGACGAAATAGGGAAGAGGGAACATGTGGAGATGATAAAGGAGCTCATTCGGAGGATCAGACTCTCGTGGAAGGATCGGGGAACGGAGATCGGTGGGATAGGCTATTACATCATAGGATATGAAAACGAAACGGAGGAATCGATCAAGGGGAGCCTGCGGGAGCTGAAGGAATTCAATCCCGGTTTTGTGCAGCTTTGTGTTTTGACCCCCCTTCCAAGAACTCCGCTGTGGAGGTATTTGGATGAAGAGTACGGAATTTTCGAAAAAGATTGGCACAGGTTCGACTGCAAGCACTTGGTCTGGAATCATCCCCACGTGGAGCCGGGGAGGATGGAAGGGCTGTTGAGGTGGGGAATGAAGGAGATCAATTCTGGGCATCTCTTCAGGTACATCTTCACGAGGTTCCCCGAGTATGTGAGGGGGTTCAAATTCTACTTCAGAGATGTTTGCTTGGCGAATTTGATGGATGCGAGCAAGCATTATTACTTCCCGAGCGATTAGCGTCCCGCCAGCGTCCTCACCCGGGTGAGTTCCACCCCATCCGGCCCTATGGTGAGTTCGAAGGGTTCAGGAGTTATGTTCGTACCTCTCATCTTCTTGCAGGAGAACATGTTCCTCCTCGCCACCTCTCCCCCTTGAGTCTCGAATAGGAACACCCCATCGGCGTTCGAGATCAAGAGGGCCTCCACGTCCTTGCCGAAGATTCCGGTGGCGAGTATGGCGAAAACCGTAGCGTTCCACCCCCTGCATATCTCCCTGAGGCTCTGCAGAAAACTCACGAATTCCATCTCCTCCCCTCTCTTGAAAAGCATGGCGATGTCCGTCAAGGTCAGGAAGATCACGAGGCTGTTTGGTCCCTCCCTCTCCAAGAATCTAGCGAGGGTTGAGAAAATGTCCCTCCGCAGTTTCACGTGTCCCCCATCGCTCACCAAATCGGATACCCATTCGGAAAAGGAGCTGAGGCGTGCGGGGATGGTGAGGAACTCTCTGAACAGGGTTCCTCTCGTGAACCTCTCCGAAAAATCCTCACTGAATTTACCCCTTACGTCTTGAAGCACGCCCTCTTGACTCCTAGCGAAGGTCGCATACCATATGTTGTCGGGGAGCACTAAGTCGAAACCCTCTGGAAGCAGGGAGGGATCCTCCTTCATGGAGTTGCAGTTGGCCGTTACCGTGTAAACGAACTCGCTCTTTCCCGCCCCGGATTCCCCGAGTAGCAGGATGAGGGAGCCGGAGGGTACCCCCCCTCCGAGTGCTAGGTCAAGTCCCTCTATCCCGGTGGGTATTTTGGGCATCAATTTTACTCGAAGTTTGGCTCATAAAAGTTTGGTGGGACTCGAGTTCGGTGCATCGGTTTGGTCGGAGATCCTTTCGGAGTTCCGACAGGTTCGCGTCGGCGGAATGGTTCATGCTTTAAATGGTGGGATACGTAAAAAATAGCGGGCAAAAATGATAATTTCGGTGGCGTCAGCTAAAGGTGGTGTGGGAAAGACGACTATCGCCGCGAATCTGGGAGTGGTGTTGAACAAAAGAGGTGCAAGAGTTCTGCTCGTGGATGCGGACCTCTCTTCGGGAAATCTCACCCTTCACATGGGGGGGAAGTCCACTTCTCGGAGTTTGCACGCACTCCTCTCCACCGAAGGCGGGCCGAGTGAAGATGAGGTGAGGGAAACGGTGAGCTTGAGCTTGGGAGTCCCCCTCCTCCCGGTCAGCCCTTCTTTGCGTGGTTACCTGAAGTCGAAGCTAGACCTTCTACCCACCGTCCTCACTCCACTAAAGGATGATTACGATATCATCTTGGTGGACACTCCGCCGGGCATAAACAAGAACTCAATCATTCCATTAAGAGAGTCCGACAGGGTCCTGCTCGTGACCACCCCTGACCCCGTCTCCGTCTCCGATGTGGCAAACACGAAGGAGGTGGTGATCCTATTGGAGAGGAGCATAGTTGGGGTGGTCGTGAACCGGGTGAAGAAGGGGAAACTCTTCGGATCGAAGCAACTCAGAACAGCTGAGATCGAAGGGATCTTGAAGGTCAAAGCGTTAGGCGTGATACCTGAGGATAAATCCGTCGAGGCCGCGGTGGTGGCCAAGAGACCCGTGACCATCTACAAGCCGCGATCAGCGGTTTCAAAGGCTTTTGATGCTCTGGCTCGTAAGCTAGTCGAAGAATTGAGGTAAAAAACCCCCACTTTTCCCTAATTCTGGCCGATTTCGGAGAAAATCAGAATTAAAGAAGTTTATAAGTGCATAGCGGAGTTTAGTTTATTAGAATGAATCCGGAAGAAAGGGACGATTCACCTCCTGAAAATGAGGAAAAAGAGGAGATGTCCGATCGTTCTTCCGAGCGTGGGGGAGAACCGGAGAGCAGTCAAGATGAAGGTGAGGGTGGAGGATCGGCCACTCCGGTGACGATCGACCCGTTTGAGAAGTTGAAAGAAAAACTCTTCCAGAAGGAGGAGGGAAAGGAGATGCCAGCGAGCTTGCTCTTCGAGTCTGAGAAAAGGGTGGGGAGCATACCGGAGGAGGACGAGGAACTGAGGATAGCCCCCTTGCTGGAGGGTGAGGATCCAGAGTTCAAAATGTTGGGGGATATGGCGGATCGGGCACAGAGGGAGATGTTGGAGGGATTGGAGCAGCAGGTTGCTTTCCCCACAGGTATCGAGCATTTGGCGGAGACGATCCCAGAGAGCATGAAGGATCTTCCACCCGAGCTGGCGGCAGCCGATGTGCCTCCCTATGACATGGGGACGTTCGGTCGTTTGGAGGAGTTCACCTCCCCTCCCAAAGGGTACGTGGAGGTGGAGCGGTACTGGATCGAAAGACCGTTTTCCTATGTGGTGATTCTCCGCGAGGAGGGGACGGGACACCTCCGGTATCACGTGGTAGAACCCAAGCTGTCCTTTGAGGAGGAGAGATTGCGGTGGACGCTCTGGGGGGAACTGAAGGACAAACTTCCATATGAAGTTTCTGGGGTGAGGCAGGAAGAGATCCTAGCCAAGGAGATGGTGGGGATGATGAAGAGGCTGGGGATAACGGACCTCAAAACGATCTACAGGATATTCTATATCCTCCGGCGGGACAACTTGGGGTTTGGTAAGATAGACGCTCTCCTCAAAGACCCCATGATCGAGGACATCTCATGCGACGGTCCAGAGGTTCCCATCTTCATCTATCATAGGAGATACTACAACATGGAGACGAATATACAGTTCGGTGCAGATGAGCTGGACAGCTTCAACTCCCTGCTCGCAGAGCGTAGCGGAAAACACATCTCGTTTGCGGAGCCCGTTATCGATGCGAGGTTGCCCGATGGATCGAGGGTACAGGCAACCTTTGGTAGCGAGGTGACTGCTAGAGGAGCGTCCTTCACGATCAGGAAATGGCTTGGTAAGGTTTTCACTCCAGTAGATCTGATAAGGTTCCATACGTTCAGCCCAGAGATGCTCGCCTATCTGTGGCTCGCGATAGAATACGGGAGTAGCGTGATGGTAATAGGAGGTACAGCGAGTGGGAAGACCTCAACCCTGAACGCGTTGGCGTTTTTCATCCCTCCCGATGCTAAGATAATATCAATCGAAGACACGAGGGAGCTCTCCCTCTACCAGCAGAACTGGGTTCCGAACGTGACTAGGGAGGCGATCGGTTCAAGACCGATCGACATGAACGAGCTGGTGAAGATCGCGATGAGACAGAGGCCGGAGTGTTTGATAGTGGGGGAGGTCAGGGGGGTCGAGGCTCAGGCCATGTTCCAAGCTATATGTACGGGTCACACGGCTTTCTGTACAATGCATGCCGGGTCGGTGCAGGCGGCCGTCAACCGGCTGGAGGGGGACCCGATCAACCTACCCCGTCCAATGCTGGCGGAGCTTGACATCGTGTGTTTGCAACTCCTCACGAACCTCGGGAGTGAGAGGGTGAGGCGCAATCTTCAAATAACGGAGTTCGCAGGGTTGGATCCCATCACGGAGGACATCCGGGTAGTGGACACCTTCAGGTGGGATCCTCCAACCGATAGTTTCAGGAAGGTGGAGGAGTCGTGGGTCCTTCGTGAGGTCAGGAAGAGGTCCGGGATGAACCCCATCCAGTTGAGAAAGGAACTCAAGAACAGGGAGAGGGTCCTCCAGCACATGGCCGATAAAGCTTGGATAACCCCCGCAGAAATAGCCAGCATGTTCAGGCAGTACTATTACAATCCTCAGAGCGTGATTGAAAAAATTGAGGCAGGCTGAGATGTTTTTAGTCGATTTTTTTCTCCGGAGAGTCGGGGAAGATAAACTCAAAGCCGTGCGATTGAACCTGAGGATGGCGAGAGTTCCCAGATCTGTCACCGAGTTCCTCACGGGGGTTGTAACCCAGTCTATCGTCACGGCCTTCATGGTGTTTGGGGTTACCCTTTTCCTAGGGGCTAGGTTCAACCTCCCCCTTTACCCGCTACTCGCGGTGTTCGGCGGTCTGGGTGGGGGATATGGGTTCTATTCACTCAGTCTGGCGAACCTATCATCCACCGCCAAGTCTAGGCAGAGGGAGATCGAGGCCAGGTTACCTCATGCACTGGCTTTCATGCTTGCCCTTAGCAAGGGAGGGGTTGGGATCATCCGCATCTTCAAGGAGCTGAGCCAGCATGAGGATGATTACGGCGAGATATGCAAAGAAGCGAATGCGGTGGTCAGGAACGTTGAGTTGTTCGGGGAATCACCGGTCGAGGCGATCATGGACGTTGCTGAGACCACTCCTTCGGAGAAGTTCAGGGAGTTCCTCAAGACCTTAGCCACGGTGGTCGAGACCGGGGCGGATCTGAGTCAGTTCCTCGCAACGAGGTGTGATAAAGCTTATTTCGAGGCCAGGGACGCCCAGATAAAATCTTTCGAGACGGTAGCGATAATGGCTGAGATCTCCACCATCTCGGTGGGGTTGATGCCCTTCCTCCTGCTAGTTGTTTTGATCCCCATGCACATGATGAATCCCATGCCCGGGATCGTGTTCTATGCGGTCACCTATGTGGCCATTCCCGTGGGGGCTTTGACCTTCATCCTCATCCTCTCTCAGTACTCTCCCTGGGAGGCGAGGCGGAGGAGGAAAATAGAAGTGGAGCCACCCGGTAGGGAGAAATTACAGCTCGGAAAGATCGGGAGTTTTTTTGGGGGAGAGGGTCGGAGGAAGATATCGAGTTTCTTGGAAGAGGTAGTCGAAGAACCTATCAAGGTTTTCTGGACAAGTGTTCCCGTAGCAGTTGGGTTCATGATTTTGCGCTTCGGAACCGGTTTACTTAACATCGAGACTTTTATAGGGTTGCAGCCTAAGATCGAAACTACTTTGGTTTTTGCATTGCTCATAGCCCTCATTCCGTTCATCATCCTGCACGAGCGGAGGGAGAAGCGAATAGACAAAATAGTGAGCATAACCCCGGATTATCTTTCCTCCCTTTCCGCCGCCGTCTCCTCAGGTCTCCCTCCAGCTAAAGCGATAAAGACCCTCCCTCCGGAGCGTTTCGGTGCTCTCGCCCCAGAGCTCATCAAGGTGAGACGGGACATAGAATGGGGTAGTCCAGCCTCGGAAGCCCTCTCGAACATGGAAAGGAGGATTAAGAGTGGATTGCTCATGAGGATAACCTCGGTGATGAAAATAGCCAGCAGGGCTACGACGGCAATAGGCGATGTGCTGTCCGTTCTGGCCAATGATGTTTCAACGGAGGTATTTTTGAAGCGAGAGCGCAAGGCCCAAACCTTCACATACGTTCTGATCACTTACATGATATTCATGGTATTCGCCATGACAGCGGTTGGGATGGTGGCGGTGTTCATTCCGGCCCTTCCATCCCAGAACGTTGAAATGCCGGCAGGGGTGGGGATAGGAATAGCACCCATCGACCCTGAGATGATAAGGAGGATATTCTTCCACGCCGTTCTCATCCAGGCTTTCTTTTTGGGGATCCTCGCCGGGCAGTTCAGGACGGGGAGGATCAGGGATGGGCTCAAGCACTCGGTGATAATGTGCTTTGTGGGATGGTTGCTGTTCGTCGGGATAGATGTGCTCCCACTCTCCTCCTTCATTTCCCTGCCTCAACCGCAGGTGACTTAAGTTGTTGGGGGTCCAACCCCCAAGGGATTCTTATTTAGGTGTGCAGGACGAGTCTTAGCTGTTTAGCAAATATGCTAAGAAAATAGTAAGTAAAAAGTAAAAAAAAGCTTCCCCTCAGAACGTGACTTCTTTCTCCACCAAGCTCTGGTTCTTCGGAACCCACTTGAGCAATACCTTGTCCCCTATCGTGAGCGGACTGGAGAGCTTTACCACGATTTTGTCACCCACTATCAGAGATATCGTGTCACCATCATATACAGCACTGCTATTGACATTCTCTATCTTCCCCTCCGATATAACTTGAATTATCCCTTGGTCTGCGGTATGGGAGACCACAACTCCGTTGATCCTAAGTTCAAGGTTTTTCCAGTCCCAATAGTTGTCAGTCTCATTAGGATGAGTTCCTCCTACCTTGACAGCTTTCAATGCGTCGTTAGCTCGATCACCGTACACGTGCTTGATGGTAATGACATCTCTTCCGTTCTCGATGTTCTCCATTGCAAGTTGCCCTCCGAAGATAACTTCCGGCTGAGGCGCTGAAGCCAACGATAGTGCCAGGATCGCAGCCACCGCGAACACTATGGCTATCAGCACTATGGTAGCAATCATTGGGGACACACCCTTGCTATCCATTCCCTATCAACCTCCCTTTTTGTTAAAGTTAGGTCTGTTTCTTTAAAAAGGTTTAGCCGAACTTCTGCTCGATTTTCTCCAGGAACACCTCAACTTATGTCGTTCATGTAGAGTAGCTTCTCCTCCGGAACGTAGTGAATGGTGATCGCATCACCGACGACCAGCGGGTCTTTGAACTCGAACTCCAGTATGTCCCCGGGTGAGAAATCCACCCCCACAGGTTGGAAGGGAATACTTCTAACCTTGAGCGATCTAATCCTGTGTTCGTTGTTAAGCCCCCCCGTTCGCGCACCCCATCCGAAGAGGGTGCCGTTTTTGCGTGAGGGGGCATCGAAGTCCATATACCTCAACTTCAGCTCGTTGTCAAAGTATATCTCTATGGCGTACCCGTCGAAGACTACCTTTGCGTCGTGCCAGTTCGAATCATCGAGGTTGCTCTGGCTCGCGTTCTCAATGGAGATGCCGTTGTACCACAGCTGGATTTCATTGTCTTCATTATACTCATCGAACACGAAGTGGTACCCTCCGGCCGCCACTTCTTCGGTGGTGGGGGTGCTCGTGCAGTACGCGTAGAACCAAACCGCGTCAGCCCCAGTGCCGCCCCCACTCCAGAACTGGAACTCCGCCACGAAGCTCGCTGGAGGGGGGCTGAGGACGTACTCAAGCTCGCCGTTGAGATCGTTCTGGGCTTCCGTGAGCCTCACCCATTTGTTCGATGAGTCGTAAACGGCGTTTCCCTTGAGCGTTCCCTGGGGCGGGGATTCCATATCTTCATAGATGAGGTGGGAGAGGGCAGCGACCGGGCGACCGTTGAAGTGAGCGTCGAGAGGTTCGACCTCCCTTCCGGTCTTCTTTACGATGAGGTTCTTCCACTCAAAGCTTTCCTCGCCAACCAGGAAAGCATCCGGGATCACGTCTTTCCCAAGCGAGGTGATGGTGAGCCGATTGCTCCCGTGCACGAAGCCGTCGACTCCGAGGGTAACGTTTATGCTCTTCCCCGAGACCTCGGTTCGGCCGAGGACCACGATCACCGCGCTAGCGATGAGGAAAACTATCGCGATGAGAATGATCTCTGCGATCATGGGTGAAACGCCTTTTTTGTCCCTCAAAAGTCGCAGTTCGGGCATTCTCCATCATCCCTACTACTCATTTGATTAGAAGGTTTTTTAATGGGGAGGGGAGCAGTTATTAGATGAGTAAGCCTTTGAGCTACAGTGATAAGCCTTGGTTGAGAGTTTACGAGGAAGCTGGTTTACCGTATGAATTCGAGTACCCCGAAATCCCTCTTTTCGAGCTAATCGACAAGGCTGCACGCGAGTGCCCTCAGAGCAAAGCGTGCGTTTACTTGGAGAAGGAATACACGTATGCGGAGATCAAATCTCTAGTGGATCGTTTGGCTACGGCCTTGAGCAAACGCTTGGGCGTGAAGAAAGGTGATGTGGTTGGGGTTCAGTTTCCAAACTCTCCCCAGTTCATCATAAGCGTATACGGAGCCCTGAAGGCCGGAGCTACGGTATCCCTCTTCAGCCCCCTCCTCCCCCTCCCGGAACTGGAGTACGAACTCCAGAAATCAGGTGCGAAGGTGATGTTGATGGGAGATACCCGACTCGAAGAAGTAAAATCGATAAAGGAGGGCACCAAGCTCGAGCACATCGTAGTGTCTTCGTTGAGGGACTACTCCGCCAAGGAGCCTGAGCTGAAGGACGTGCCTGGGGCTATCCAGCTGCGGAAGCTCATAGCCGAATCCGAGCCCGATCCTCCCGCGCTCGAGCTGAACCCCAAAGAGGATGTGGCCCTGCTGTTCTTCACCGGAGGAACCACCGGAGTACCCAAAGGGGTGATGCTCACCCACTATAACCTGACCACCAACATCATCCAAACTTTCGGTCCCACGGCGGCTGGCATGCTGGAGCCGAACAAAGGAAACTTTTCGGTGATGGGGTGCCTGCCATTTTTCCACATATACGGTTTCACCTGCGCGATGAACATGGCTATAAACTGGGCAGGATGCCTTCTCCTCGTTCCAGATGCTAGGGATTCTAGGATGATTTACGAGCTCTTGGTGAAGTATCATCCACTTTTCATGCCCGGGGTTCCAACGCAGTTTATGCGATTGATGCAGGAGAAGAACGTGGACCTGTCGGAGCTCCGTGGATGCGTCCCGTTCAGCGGGGCGGCGGCCTTGCCCCCGGAGATTTCGAAGAAGTACGAGGAGAAAGCTGGTGTATTGGTCAGTGAGGGGTACGGACTCTCGGAGACGAGTCCTGTGACCCACTCTAACTTCGTCGCCATCCTCAAGGGGGTGGGACTGGATTTGGGTTTACCCGTGAAGGTCGGGTCCATAGGGATACCCGTACCCGACACCGAAGTCAAGATAGTGGATATCGAAACCGGGACGAAAGAGATGCCGGTGGGAGAACCGGGCGAAATGATAATCAAAGGTCCCCAGGTGATGAAGGGATACTGGCCCAATCCGGGAGATGGCTTGAGGGATGGATGGCTCTACACAGGCGATGTGGCGAAGATGGATGAAGATGGCTACTTCTACATAGTGGATCGAACCAAGGACATGATCAACGTTTCGGGGCTTAAGGTCTATGGGCGGGTGGTGGACGACGTGTTGTTCGAGCATCCGGCCGTTGCAAATGCCGCGACGATAGGGGTTCCGGATCCAGAGCGTCCGGGGAGCGAGCGCGTGAAGATCTTCATCCAGCTCAAGGAAGGTTACGAGCCCAGCAAGGAATTAGAAGAGGATCTCATCAGGCATTGTAGGGAGAGGCTTCCCCCGTATGCGGTTCCGAAGTTCGTGGAATTCAGGAAGGAACTCCCGTTGACGGTAACGGAGAAGGTATTCAAGCGGAAGCTCCGCGAGGAAGAAATAGAGAAGATGAAGAAGGCTGGTCTACTCTAGCTTTTCAAAAGGTGGAAAAAAGAAAAAGAAGTTTTGAATTTTCAGACCATCTCGTCCAAGAACTCCGTTGGGACCTGGGAGGCTATCTTGCCCATCAGCTGGGTGGCCTTGATATACCGCATTATCTTGCTCATGTCCCCCTGCAGCTTCATCTTTCCGGTGAGCACTAGCTTGGTGGCGTCAGCCTCTCCTTTGGCGAGTTTCTTCCAGCTGTCGTAGCTTCCTATAAGTTTGAACCCGGCTTGCACCTCGTTCGGATCCTTGACGATGCGTGCTCCCGTGCACTTCCCATCCTTTAGCCCTATGTATGTGTAGACGGTCTTTCCAACGGCGTACTTTTCCAACAGTTCCTTCATGTGCTTCTTCAGGTCACCCTCGGGCAGGCTTTCGATCTTCTCCACGGGCAGGTCGTCTATCTGGAAGATGAAATCCCCGTTCCAGCCGACGCCCCATCCCTTTCCGGCCTCCTCAAGCTCCTTGCTCTCGTTGAGTTTTTTGACATACTCCTCAAGCCACTCAGGTGTCGGGAATCCTACCACCGAAATCTACCTCCTTTTTTTTCGCTGTTTTGAATTTTGTATTGGGGCTAATAAACGTTTTCAGCAAATACGCTTCGCACAAAAATACTGCAAAAGCAAATGGATCCAAAAGATCGTGGTTGAGGTTGGCCTCCAAGCGATAAGGGCTGAACCCTACGGCCTCCGATCCAAGCCGTGTCGACGAGCTTGAAGGAAACCCTCCGCCCATCGCCAGCCTTCCAAGCCAAGCACGGCAGTAGTAAGAGGGCAGCCTCGTTTGCTCTCTCAGAGTCCGGTAATCCTTCTCAAGGGCCTGGGCCGTAGGGCTTTCGGCCCTTAGGGGACCCCGAGCCCCCAAGCACGGAAATTGGCCTCAGGGCTTTTTTGCAAAGCCCAGCGATTCATCCCCTGAATATCCTGGGCAGACGTTTCATGAGGGGGGCGAGCTTCATCGCGGTAGAGACCTTCCCCTTCACCTTGTACTCTCCTTTCAGGGCGCCCCACACGGGATCCACTCTGCCTGTGAGCAATCCAACCAAGGTGTCGGTGGGGGCCTCGATGGTGAGGTCGGCGAGCATCACCGGTTTTCCCCCTCCTGAGAGTTTTCCGCCCTCTATCTTGAAATGACCTTTCATGGGCGAGTCCGTAGCCTCGAAATTCACCCGCACGAACCCTATCTCCTTTAACTTTTCGGTGAGTTCGGGATCTTCTTGGGCCATGAACCGGGCACCCTCCCACAGGACATCCAAGAATTTAGCCGTACCTTCTGGCGCTTCCCTGACGAACTTGGGGAGGTCGAGCAATTCTATCTTTTGCATCATCCGCGGGATGAAGTCGGGGATGGTCTTTATCATCTCCTTAGCCCCGAATCCTTTGATGGCGTCCATAAGGAATGGCAGGCTAGATTTCAGCTCTTCTTGAGATAGTGCGAGAGCACTCTCCACCATGCTTTTCAGGTCCTCGCTCATCTCAAAAGATTCTCCGATCACCCGATAAAGTTTAACTAATCCCCCGCACTGGTTTAAAGCGAAATGAACCGGGGGTACCTGAACGCCTTATCCATGTGCGTCTCCATTTTCGCAGCGGGTGGGATAGTGGGGAGCGTATCCCCGGTTTTCGTGTTGATGATGGAGGAGCTCGGGGTGAGTGCCCTAAGGATGGGTCTCCTCGCGGGGGCATCACTCGTGGGTTTCGCCTTGCTCGGGGGTGCTTTGGTGATCGGTTCGGATAAGCTCATCACCCGGGAGGGGTTTGGCACACTCGTCACTTTCCTGATGGGTGGAGTTGTCCTCTCGGGTCTTGTCCCATTGTTTACCCACTCCTACTGGATCCTGTGGTTCTCGAGGCTCTTAGCGGGTCTCTGCTGTATAGGGCTTGCCTTGCTGATGCTCATCTTGGCGGTGGAGTGGTTCATCGAGAGACTGAACTTTATGGTGGTGATGGGCATCGTCTCCATGGTCCTGGGGGTCCTCGTCGTCTCATTCTTCGGTTCCCTCATGTCTGAGGAACTCGGGGGCTGGGAAGTTCTGCCCGCATGCTTTGGTGTGGTGGGCATGGGTGCTTTGGGTGTGTGGATTAAGGGTGAGCCTCTCCCCTTCACACCGGACGGAGGGGCCCCACCCCCGTCCTCTCCTTTGAGGGTGTTGAAAAACCGGGGGGTATGGTACTCCTCTTTGATCCTCTACACGCTTCTCTCCTACCTGGGTGTTTTCACCTTCGTGTTCGTTGCCTTGGCGGGGAGGTGGGATGTTGCGGTGATGAGCAAGCGGATGACTTTCCCCACGCCGTTTTACATCGCGGCCGCCATCAACTCATTTCTGTTAATCTTCGCGGCCTCCCTCTTCCTCTCGGTAGCAGAGGGGAAAGGGAGAAGACGAACCATGTGCGTGGTTTCCGGTCTCCTGGGTCCGCTCTTCGCCTTCGTGGCACTCTCCTTACCTTTCTCGGGCATGTGGATAGGGGTCGTGCTGGAGATGATAATGCTCGCTTTGTTGCAGTTGGCGGTGATAATCCCCGTGTGGGTGATCGAGCTTCAGGAGCTTCCGGGCGTGACCTTGGATCTCATGATCCCAGCCATCGGGGCGATTTTGGCGATAGCTGGGGCCATGGGTGCGCTCGTACCCTGCGCCATAGGATGGGCACTGGATCAGGGATGGTCTACCTTCGAGACGATCCTCAAACTCTCGGTGCTCAGCTGGACGCTCTGCGCTCTGGCTGGTTTTCTGTTGATAAAGCCAGAATATGAGTGATCGGAGACGATTTGGTTTTGTCATCGTCCGCATGTGAGTTTCCTAGTCCACCAATCCCGGTTCTGTTGCGTAATCGGGAGCTACGCAACTGATGGGGTCGCAATCATCCCCCACCAATCCGGGCCGAACCTCAGCCCTTCATCTTCGAGTTTGGCGATGTTCACACAAGCTATGCGATCCCTGTC
>JAPDJF010000037.1 GCA_029259185.1 Hadesarchaea archaeon | reverse complement strand
GGGCGAAGCCATACATCCTCTCCACCACGGGGGCGATGGCGGAGATATGGATCAACATCAAGATAATAGAGGATGACGTGGGCGGTGCCCTTCAAGAGGACGAGAAGGCCTGGGTGAAGATAATCCCCAAGGTCGGGATAGAAACCCGGGAGGTCCTCCTCGTACCCGCGGCTCTCGATGGGCTGGCTGTGACGGAGCTCTGATGAGGGGAGTCTAAGTCACTCCCTCCTTTTTTAACTCTAACTCTCCCGGCGGGAAGTTCCCTGCGAGAGCTGGGGATGAGAGCCGAAAACCACGTTATTTCCCCTCCAATTTCTTCCGGGAGGTGGAGAGGACCACCCCGAACCCAACGCCTTGGAAAACCGATGACTTTTCAGCTATCTCTTTTCTATGGTTTTTAGGGATGGAAAGGGTAGATTTTTATAAAAGGAAAACAACCTTAACTAAAGAAATGTTGAGTAAGGGATTAGGGAAACCCAAGATACTGGTCGTAGACGATGACCCCTCCATAGCGGAGGCCATAAAGGCAGCACTCGAGGGAGAAGGCTATGAAGTGATCACCTCCTTCTCGGGAGAAGATGCACTGAAAAAACTCAGGGAGAAGAGGATAGATATAGCATTTTTTGACGTGAAGATGCCTGGGATGGATGGTGTGGAGCTTCTGAAAAGGACCAAGAAGATGAGCCCTGATACCTATGTCATAATGCTAACCGCCTATGCGTCGGTGGATACCGCGGTTGAGGCAATGAAGGAGGGCGCGGCCGACTACATACGGAAACCGTTCGAATTGAAAGACATAAAATCTACCGTCCTGGGGGCCCTCGAGGATATCGAGTTTGAGAAACGGCGGGGGGCTCTCGTTTCGGCACCGGCGGAGGAGGAAATGAAGGATGCGTTTGAGGAGTTCAAAAACTTGATGAAAGGTGGGAGGCGGGGGTTGGTCGTGTCGAGGAGAAATGCGAGGGAGCTCCGAGAGAGGTATGGGTTAGATGGTGTAACCTACGTTTTGCTTTCGGAGGAGGAGGGGGGACACCACCCTCAGAGGCTCGATGAACTCCGTGAGCTCATCCTTGGATTCGCTTCGAACAATCCAGACTCGGTGATCTTGATGGGCGACATCGATTATCTACTGGACAAAAACCCCCTCCCTTTGGTGAGGGATTTTTTGGAGGGTGTTGAGGAAGGGCTCGCGTCTTCGAATGTCGTTCTCATCCTATCCGGGGATCCCAAGAACATGGACCGGGTCGAACTGGAGGAACTCCATCACTTAATATCCGAGGTACCGGTGGGGATCATCTCGAGTTCACTCTCCAACCAGCTGAGGAGGAAAATAATCTCCCAGCTGAGTTTCGAGGATGGGATAAGTTTCACCACGTTGGCTCGGCGAATAGGGATAAGCGATTCCCCGAAGCTCAGTTTCCACCTCCAGAAGCTTGAGTCTGGCGGGTTGATCAGAAAGGATGAGGAGAAAAAGTATTTCCTAACTGAAATGGGCAGAAATGCGGCGAGGATTCTAGAACAAATCAAGAGGCAACACGCGGGTAAGTGGGGGAAGGTTGTGTGGATCCCCCGATGAGAACCTTTCACTCTTTAAGGAGCGTTTCAATCTCTTCCTTCATGGATTCTTCTCTCGGAGGAGGAAGCCTCTTCAGGAGCTGGACGAACTGGGTTGAGTCCCCCTGAGACACTCCCCGAGGGTCACCCACCAAGATCAACACCAATAGATTCGCCTGCCTGAAGAAGACTCCATCCACCCCCTCGGATTCCAAGTACACCCCAACGGCCTCCTCACCAGCGGATACCGGATACTTGCTTTCTTTCCTCCATTCTTCGGTGATGCCCGCGAACGCGGCTTTCGCTCTTTCGTGGGAGGAGAACTTGAGGATACAGAAAGCGGTTCTTCTCCCCTCTTTCTCAAGGATTTTCATGAATCCCTTCTCGAATCCTAAGTCCGGGATGGTCACTGATTCGGAAAGGCTTATCCTTCCCCATATCACATCCTCTGGGGGCACTTCGTCCTCTTCAACGACTCTCCATCCTTCTAGCTCTACTCCTCGGATCAGCTCTCGAGGATCGTCTGTGGGTTTGGACTCCTCCACTTCGGCTCCCGTCCCAGGTTTCCTAGCTTTTTTCTTCCCGGTCCTGAGCTCAGCGAGTATACGAGTCCATTCTTCTTCGCTTCCTCCAGACTCCACGGTTTCTTCTTCTTGCTTCCACAGGACGAGGAAGAAAACCAATATGGTGCACGCCAAGGATGCGAACACCACGAGCATGATCTCGGGTGGGGGAGAAGAAGTGAAGAATGTAATGGCGATGAAGGCAACGAGCACAGATGCTGAAGAAAGGATGATCGGCAACTCTTCTCTCAGATCTAGGATCAAGTTCCCCCATACGAAGATATGGAATGTCCTATTATTGAGCTTTGGGGCATCGTTATCAGAGTTGATCGATGGTCGTATCAAAAAGTGTATAAAAATCGTGGGCAATTTTCTAACGGGTTGAAGACATTTGGGAGCAAGTTTTGGTTCCGTGGGCGGCAGGCGATACGGTAAATATTACCAGCCTTCGTTCTGGCCATATCCAGAAATTCCCCTCTTCCAGATGTTGGATGACACCGCGGGGGCGCACCCGAATAAACCATTCATCCTCTACCCGAAGAGGCTAACCTTCGGGGAGCTGAATGCGCTCGTCGACCGCCTCGCTACGGCCTTGCTTCATCAGGGGGTAAAAAAAGGAGATGTTGTGGGGTTGCAGATGTGGAACACTCCTGAGTGGATAATCTCCTTTTTCGCCATTCTGAAAACGGGAGCCACGGTTACACCGATGAACCCGACTTACAAGGGCCGGGAGGTGAGGTATCAGCTGGAGGATTCGGGGGCCGTGGCGGTGATCGTGGATGAGGAAAGTTATATGGTCTTGAAGACGGTGAGGGGAGAACTCCGGGGGCTGAGGGATGTGATCGTGGTCGGTGGGAGGTACCCGGATACTCGTTCTTTCGAGGAGCTTCTCAAAACTCCACCGAATTTGCCGGAACTCAAAATAAATCCATCCGAGGATCTAGCGGTCATCCAGTACACCGGTACCTCTGAGGGCGTTAAGGGTTGTATGCTTACTCACTCTAACTTGGTCAGCAACACCATCCAATACTCCAGCATGCCGGGGCTTGAGTTCACTTCCACCGACGTTGTTCTGGCTCACCTCCCCTTTTATCACATCTACGGGTTGATGGCAAACGTCTGCACACCAGTTCGGATGGGGATGTCTATAGTCATCCAGAAGAGATTTGAGATAGAGAAGTTCTTGGAACTCGTCGAGAGGTTCAGGTGTACTTTCTCTTCAACCGTGATGCCTGTGATAACTTTCCTCTCAAGCTACCCTGAGCTCCTCCAGAGGCGTGACCTCTCTTCCGTCCGTTTCATCCAGCAGGCCGCCATGCCTAGCATACCCGAGATCGTCAGAAAGTTCCAAAAGCTCACGGGCATTCAGGTGATCCAAGCTTATGGTCTTTCAGAGGCCTCGCCCTTCGTCGCAGTCAATCCGTTGAGCCAGTCCATCGTAGATTCGATCGGTCCCCCATTGCCCGATACTCAAATCAAAATAGTCGATCCCGAAACGGGCACGAGAGAACTCCCCACCGCTGTGGTCGGAGAAATCATCGTCAGGGGACCTCAAGTGATGAAGGGTTACTGGAGGAGGCCCAAGGAAACCGCGAAGGTGCTCCGAGGTGGATGGCTCTACACCGGGGATCTGGGGAGAAGGGATGCGAATGGATACCTATACTTCGTCGACCGGAAGAAGGAAATCATTAAGTACATGGGGTTCACCGTTTCACCCGCAGAGCTGGAGTCCGTGCTCAGAGGACATCCAGCGGTGGATGACTGTGCGGTAGTGGGTAAGCCGGATCCCGTGGCTGGGGAGATCCCCAAAGCTTTCGTGAAGCTCAGGGAGGGGGCAGAGATCAAGGAGGAGGAGCTCTACAGGCTCGTGGGGAGCAATGTTGCAGGATATAAAAAGATCCGGGAAATAGAGTTGGTTGATTACATCCCCCGGAGTCCTGAAGGGATGCTTCAGAGGAAAAAACTCCTCAAGAAAGAGCGTATGCGCGCGTCGACGCGTTAGTTCCTTTTACCCATTTTTTTATCCGCCAGTTCGCTGTAATACTCGATGTCTTTGCCCGACCCGTCGTACCCCTCCTCCACCATTATCTCCATCTTCTCCCTCGTGATGTCGAAAGGCCATATTTGTCCGACGTTCCAGTCTATCGGTGGGAAATCGCTGGGTTTGAGTGGCTCCACCGATGGATCGAGGAGGAATTTGAATCTGCTCGTTTCCTCCACGGACGGTATCTCACCAGTTTTTCTGTCCGCATCGGCCTCGCTCTCAAGCAACTCCCAGAACTCCTTGCTCGGGGGGGTTTCCAGGAACATGTTCACATTGGTGGTCGTGAAGCTTGGAGGAATCGTTCTGGCCATCACCATGGGGGGGACTATCCCCTTGTAGTGGGGATAGAACTGACCGTACTTGAACAGCGACTTCTTTATCCTGAAGAGGAGGGGGATCTTTCGTTCTCCACACGCATGTTTGTGTATGGCGTTGTATCCTCCGAGGAAGAACTCACTCATTCGTTTGACGAACGTTTCTTGGGGAAGGGTGAGCATCTCGGTGAGCATGTTGGGCATGGGGACATAAGAGAAGAGGAGGTAATCAAGCCCCAGCACTTCGGTCGTTTTTAATCCATAATATAGGTAGGTGAAGAACTCCGCGCTCATCAGGGCGCTCTGAGCTATGGAGCTGATATAAGTCGAAACGCAAGACGCGTACAAAGTTCCGTATGCCCATCTTGAGAGTTCGTCTATTCGGAAATCCCTGATCATCCCCCACGTCGCGCGTCCCCATTCGGGCGGGTCCCAGAGAACTTTTGGGAGGTCCCTCAGGCGTTCCCTTATCGTGAACTCCATTCGATCCAAGCGCTCGTTCAGTTCTTCCCTAGTCCCTCCCGTCCAAGCGCTATTGCTCGTGAGGAAAGCTTTTTCGTCTTCTTCGTCGAAGTGATCGCACAGCTTCTCGTCTACGGCCACCGTCCATTGGTGAACGGGAAACCCCTCGTCGTTATGGTATCCGTTTATCCAGTATATCTCCCTCGAGAAATCGTCTACGTGCACGTACTCCACGGTGGCATACTTCCCGTAAAGCATCTCGCATGTGTGTTTACCGACCTCCGGAGTACAAAGGTATGCAGGGGGGTGGCTGAGGTAGCAGAGGTTATGAACCTCGTACATCTCTTGGGGGGGAGGGGGTTCCTTGAGAACGCGGTTCGTAGTTTTGACAGCTTGGTCTACCCGGTAGGCCCATTCGACGAAGTTCTCATATTTCAGTCTCTCCCAAGCCTCAGGGGTCATGCCTATCTCCCTGAAAATCGTTGCCCAAGCCGGGAAAACCATGAATATCTCAGCATTCATCGGGACGATGCCTTTGTAAGGGCTGATGAATTTTTCCACCCTTTTCCAAGCTATGTTTATCCCTAGCTCGTTGAACCGTTTTTCCCATGCGGTTCTTTTCCGTAAGCTTTCTTCTTTGGAGAATCCCTCTTCCATCGGGTTCCCTTCAATTTACATCAGTATTAGACACGAGAGCAGATATTAAATTAGTGTATTCATCTATGCGTCTCGTGAAGTTCTTGAGCTTTCCCCTGATCTTGATCCTAGCCATCAACACCATCCAGACGATATCTTCTTCCCCCCTCCATAGTTTCTCAAGGGACTCGTAGTCACAGCTTATCCTAATGGTCGGGGTGTCTGAGGGTTGAGCTAATCTAAACTCCTCGATCTTTCCTCCTTTGAAGTTAACCACCAGATCCAGCCTGTCCTCTTCCCTCATTCTCCGAAAATTTTCTTTGTTCATCCCCTCCCTCGTGAGTTCGTCCTCGATCCTCGCCACCGCATCTTTCGAAAGTCTGGATAACAGCCCCGTGATGGACGCCCACACAGACTCGTCTCCGAATCCGAGGCACGATTTCGAGTCCAGTTCTCTCAAAATCGATTCAAACCACTCCCGGGTTAGGGGCAGTGCCATACATTTAAGAATGGAGAGGGGGGCTTTAACTCTGTCGGCGGGAAGTTCCCTGCGAGAGCTGGGGATGAGAGCCGAAAATCTCCCGGGAGGTGGGGAGGGGGCCACCCCGAACCCAACGCCTTGGAAAACCGACGAGCCCCCCCTGCAAAAGCGAGGGGAGGAGGTCGCTCCTGGAAGGTGTCGTGGAAGGGTTTGAGGATTACCGCTGGGGGTTTTTCGGGAGTTTCACGTAAAAGGTGCTCCCCACCCCAAGTGCACTTTCAGCCCATATCCGGCCGCCATGGAGTTCGACGAAATGCCTAGCTAGGGCCAATCCTATTCCCAAGCCCCGAGTTTTCCTGTCCCTCCCGCGGTAGAACTTCTGGAATATTTTATCAAGTTCATCCGCCGGAATTCCCACGCCCGTATCAGAGACCTTGGTGAGCACACACTCCCTCTCTTCGGACAATTCGATCGTGATCTTGCCCCCAGCGGGTGTATACGCAATAGCGTTGGAAATGAGGTTCCTGAAAACCTTCTCTAAGAGGCGAGGGTCCCCCTCCACCACCGGGAGTTTCTCCGGAGCCCTCATGGTTACCTCCTGGTTCTTGTCCTCTATCTGGGGCCTGAATTCCTCGATTATAGATTCGATTATATCCGGGAGGAACACGGATTCCCTTGAGATCTTCACGATGTCGGCTTCGATCCTAGACAGATCGAGCGTGTCTTCTATTACCCTATCGATTTTCTTTATCTTATCAGTTATCTCTTGGAGCCTCCTCCGCTGGGTGAGAGATACTTCCCCGAATTCCCCCTCTTTGATCGAGTCCACGTACACCTCTATCGGGGTCAGATAGGATTTTATCTCGTGGGCTAGGAGATCCAAGAATTCGGCCCGCATCTCATTTGCTCTCCTCAGTTCTTCGGTTTTCTTCCTCAGCTCGATCTCGGCCTCCCTCAGGTAGGTGTATGCTCGCCGCAGCTCAGCCTCCCTATCTTGAAGTTTTCTCTCTGTTTCCTTCTGTTCCGTTATGTCCTCCACGATTAACAAGACAGCTTGTCCCCCGTCGGACTCCACTGGTGACACGTGGAGATGGATGTACTTCACTTTCCCCTCTTTGGTGATCGCTCGGTAGCTTGAGGTGTACGGGATCCCCTTCTTCACCATTTCCCTCGCGGTCTCTATCTCCCCCTTGTCCTCCGGGTGAACGAAGTGGGCGAAACCGAGTTTCTCGAGTTCTCGTTTCGAGCACTCGAAGATTTCAGCCAACCCTTCGTTCATGTAGAGGACTTTCCCGTTCTGAAGCACGCCGATCCCGATTTTGGCGCGGGCAACGATGTTTTCGTAAATTTTCTTCTCTTTCAGCTGCTCTTCAGCCACTTTAAGGGAATGTACATCTTGAACCATCCAAATGAGCGCACGCTGCTCCCCCTGGGGGACTTGGATCATCCGGTTTTCGATCCACACGATTTCACCATTTTTCTTCCTGCCCCTCGTTTGGACGGTTTTCCCGACCCCACGCCAAGCGTCTTGGATCTGTGACTCCACCAGGGAGATGTCTTGGGGGTGAATTAGGTCCTCCAACTTTTTCCCTTCCAGCTCCCCCCTCCCGTAGCCGAATATCTCTTCCATCCTCGGGTTGACGGATCTCAGAACTGTCCCCTCCGAGGTCTGGTGGACGGCACAAATCCCCATCCATGATTCGCTGGTCAGGCCATGGTAGAGGAGTTCGAGCTCTCCAAGTTTCCTCTCGATCATCTCGCTCGCGGTGAGGTCATTTCCCACTGCGATGATCATCCGTACGTGTCCCTCAGATCCCTTGAATTGAATGAATTCCCACCTGATGAGGTGCTCCTCACCCCCACACGTGTTCCAGGGGGTCTCATAAGAAGCGACAGCACCTCCGATGTTCGAGAAGTCCTCCTCCACCCTTTTCTTGCTGTGCTCCGGAGAGAAATCCCAGAAGAAGCGCCCGAGTATCTCTTCTTCCCTGTAACCTAGGAGTTCCTCGCACCTCCGATTGATGAACACGATTTTACCGTCTTGACTCAATCCCACTATTATAGCGGTTATAGCATCCTTCACTTTCTCTCGGCTAGCTCCACCTGAGCCTGGCTTAAGAACTCGCTTCATCGAACCCCCCAGTTCGCCTATTGTCCTCGAAGTCTATCAATGTTTACGTCCGGGAGTGTTTGATGACCACTTTCAACTTCCCGTCCTCAGCACTGAATGAAACTTCGATATTTGCGATGTTCGATTTGAGGACGCTAGCCCGCTTACCCTCTTGGGTTAGCTTTCTCCCCACCGTCGTGAGGAGGGATGCCTCCAGCAGTTCGGTTATCCTCCTGTAACACGTGGCTATGGGAATGTCCAGTTCCCTGCTGAGTTCGCGGATGGTCTTGCCCTTGCCCTGGGTAGCCGATAGGATACGAATCGAATAGTCATCAGCCAGCGGCCCGAGTGTCTTCTTTATGAGGCTCCCCAGTTCTACACTCTGGGGGGGTTCGAGCACCGAAATCTCCTCAGTGAATTCTTTGTTTTCGCCACCGTTTTTCTTTTCAGTCCAGTGCTCAAATACGTTTTTTGTCTTGTTCATATTCTCTAAGTAAATATCAATTAACTAAAAGTATTTAAACTTTAGTCATTTCAAATTTAGTTAAGAAAAATTTATAAACCTGAAGTGAGATAATCTGTTTATTTAGAATCAGAAATGGTTTTCAGTACAATGACACCACCTTATCTCCAGGGATCAGGGTAGGAACGCTCACCCTTATTCTCGTTTCAAACCCGATTTCGGGCACAAAAGTTAAAACTGCCGAGTCTTGGGATTGAAGGGCTTGGGGCTCTTCGATCTTTTGAACGTTGATCCATATCCCCACCACATCCCCTTTTCCCAATATCCCGGGATCCGTCCCGCTGATGTTCTGGATTTTAACTATCGCGAACTCGTTGGCATCTAGATCGTTCCAGTGGTTTTCTAGTGCCTCGAGGTTTTCAAATACCATGAGGGTGTTGTCGTACTTCCCAATGGTGAGGTAGATCTGGGTTGTCTCGGAGAGGTAGCTTATGGTCATCTCGGTGAGATCGATGGGGGGACTCCCTACCCAAAGTTTGGCTATGAACTCGATGTTATCAATGTTTTCGTAATCGGTCGATACCCTCCCCACCGCGCTCAAAATCCTTATTCCGGTGGAAACTTGTTGGATGGCCTCCCTCCCCGTGGCTCTGGCCTGGGCTTGCAGACTCCCGCTTATTCTTATTATTACTCCAGCCGCAGTACTGGCTACCAAGATCATCGCTATGAAGATGATGAGGGTGCCAATGCCCACTACCCCGCGAATGTCCATCAGGTTTCACTAAATTATATTTTACTAATGGTTTATAAATTTCTATTAAAAAAAAATATCATTTTTGTGAATTATACCTAACATTTATAAAGGATGAAGGCAAAACTTGAAACGGAAGACCCATGGCCCCCCTGCTAGACAAAATTCTGAAGAAAGTGAGCAAAGGTCCGGAGATAGGTCCCACCGAGGAAGAATCCGGGTTGCTTGAGGAAACGGTGGAGGATGAGTCGGAAACGGGGTTGCTCGAGCTTGAGGAGGAGCCAGAGGTCTCGGTGGCTGAGGGGGGGAGGGGAGAAACAGAAGAAGGCCCAGAACCGAGTTGGAAGGGGGAGATAAGAGAGCTGAGCGAGCGGATCGAGAGGCTGACTTCTAGCGTGTCGATGCTCGAGACCGAGAACCGGGAGTTGCGAGATGAGGTTTCCAAGTTCGGGGAAAGGATGCAAAAACTGTTCAAGGTGTATGAAATAGTTTTTCGGGGGATCAATCCGTTCGATGAGGGTATCAAGGAGATAGACAAAGATTTGCTCGGGGAGGATGTGTTTGAGATCTTCAAGGAGTTCGTTGGCGGGGAGGGGGTACCTTACAAGAAAATCGAAGAACTGGAGAACAAGATAGCCGAGCTGGAGAGACTGGTGAGGACAGGGGTGCCAGTCGCTGGAAAACCTGAGGAAAAAAGGATGGAAGAGGAAATAGTGGAGGAGTACATGAAGGCTTTCCATGAGGGCGAAAAAGTCGAGGAGGGTGAAAAAATTGAAGAGAGACCAGAACCCAAGTGGGGGGTGGGAGAAAGGGCCCTGTCGCCCGAAGGGAAGGTGGTGGAGATATTGGAGAGGAAGTGGGATCCTACCCATAAGCAGTGGAGGTATAATTGTAAATTCGTAGAGGAGGGGTCATGATGCCCGAGTATTTGGAAGGACAACTTTCACCTTTGGGGGAGGAAGAGAGTCGACCCGTGGAAGGCCGTGTGGAAAAGCCCTACCTGCGTCTCTCCGACATCGAGGGTGACCCGAGGAAGGAAGTGGTGATCATCGAGTGGATGGATTTCATGTTCTCAAGGACGAACTTAGACGGGGTTCTGGACGCCCTTTCCAGTTACGTGGAGCTGGGTTGGATAGACCAAGCTGTCAGGGATCGCCTGCTCACCTACGGGAAGAGTTTCTTCATGGGCCGGAAGAAGTTTTCGGCTGAGATAAGGGTGGGGGACAGAGAATACAAGGTGGGTGAGCCCCAAGCGGCGCAGGAAGTGGGGGTTCGGAGGCTCGACGTGGAGGATCACCTCCGTTCCCTCAGCTACATCTTAGAGCTTTCGGAACGGATAGGCGAAGGGGTAAAAGAGGAAGTGATGAAGAAAGCTGGCTTGAAGAGGGCCTAGCCATACCCCCCATACCACAAGCAAGCTTACCCTCAGTTTTATTAAGTTGAATTTACTTATAGTAAAATAGAGTTTACAAGGTGGGAATATGGAGGAAAGGGGTTACGGTGCGCCGATCGCGCTTGGGATAGTGGTGCTGGCGCTACTGGCTTCCGTCACCATCCTAGTCGACGTGTTGGATAGGGTTTACGATCAGCTCGCGGTGGCCCAAGAGAAGCGGGACGAGAGGGTGGTGAACAGGATTCAAACGGATATCGAGATCGAGAACGTGGTTCACAGTTCGGTCGAGAACAACTTGGTAGTAGTGGTCAGAAACACGGGGTCCGTGGAGTTGGACGCATCCAAAACGGATCTGCTTGTGGATGGGAAGCTGATAGTGGAGGAGAACCTGAGGAGCAGGACGGTGGACGGGCTCCAGACGAGCGTTTGGCTCCCCGACGAGAATCTGACCATCACCACCGAAAACATCTTTCCGACCCCGCCGAACGCGGTCAAAGTAGTGACCGAGTACGGGATCTCGGATTCAACCACTGAAATCACGCTGGGGTGAGGAAATGGCCGAAACTTCTATAACGAATTTGATAGTGCTCATAGTGTCGCTGGGCATAGCCGTTGGTATCGGGGGAGTGGTCCTCCAAAGTGCGGACATGATTTCAAATTCGATCAGGGATAAAGGCTACCGGTTATCCACCCAGCTCGATGCCGATATCTCGATCATAAACGATCCCGAGTACATGATCGAAAATGTCAATGGGGAGAACGTTGTCGTACTTTACGTGAAGAACATCGGGTCAATCACCCTTGAGAACGAAAAGAAGTACGTGGACGTGTTCCTGGACGGGGAGTATGTTGCGGAAGAGAACATATGGTCGATGGAGGTTATTGGGGAGAACCGCTGGGTGCCTCACAGCGTCTTAAGAATAGTGACGAGTTATAGCCAGGATTATCTCGGAGCGGGAGATCACAAGGCCAAGGTTGTGACGTTTAATACGGAAGACTCGATAAAATTTAGATTGTAAGGGAGAGGGTGAAATGAGGGGTGGAAAGAAACTCTTCTCACTCGGGTTGGAAGAAAGGGACGGTCTGAATAGGAAGCTCGGCGGTGGATTGCCCCAGGGAAGCATAGTTTTGATCGAGGGGAAATACGGCGCCGGGAAAAGTGTCCTCTGCCAGAGGTTCGCCTACGGGCTGTGTGAGATGGGCAACTACGTGTGTTATGTGACTCCAGAGCTTGATTTGATGAGCTTCCTGAGACAGATGAAATCTCTGAATTACGACATGACTGACCACATCCTTGCTCACAGGTTCGCGTTCATAACGTTCGTCCCCCAACCCGGGGGAAGCTACGTAGAGAAACTCTTGAATGCAGATAGGATGTGGAACGGAGACGTGACGATCATAGATGCGTTCGACCAGATCTTGCGGAACGATGAGAAGTTCGAAACTCTCTTCAGGCAAGACAAGGAGGAGGATATCTCGATTCAGATAGTGAGTTTCTTGAGGAATTTGATCCGTAAAGAGAAAACCGTGGTCATGACGATAGATCCCACAAACTTGAGTGAGGATGCGCTCTCGCCATTCAGATCTGTGGCCGACGTGTACCTCCAACTGAAGATGTTCGACGTGGGTGGGGAGATCCGGAGGATGATGGAAGTGAGGAGATTCTCGGGTATGGGCAAGCAAGTCGGGGATTCCATCGGGTACTCCGTGAGGGCGGATGTGGGCATCATAATTGAAGCCAGGGCGGTCATCTAGGTGGTTGAATGTTCGTGAGGGGGATCCGTGGATCGATGGAACTGGGGGAGATGAGGGGACTCTCGAGAGAGCTCAAGGAGCTCGCGGATAGGTACGAGCACCTCCGGCTCCACCTAGAGGAGTTCCATCGGAAGACTGGAGTTTATCCTGAACTGGTGAAGAAGCCTGAAACGCAGGAGGAGTTTAAGCGATACAGATCCGAAAAAACAGACATAATCTATCGAACGGAGGGAATGGTGTTTTCCCACCTCCATAAGGAGGGGAGGGGAATAGATTCAACCTACTACGTCATAGAGCCCAGACTGCGAGCCGAAGATTTGGAACTCTATCGGGCGATAAGGGACGAGATATTCGAGCGAGCATTTTCCACCTCGGTGAAGAAAAAGTTAGAGTCGGATCTGGAGGAGCTGTTCAGCCAAGTCGTCTCGGTCGGGGAGGAGCGTGGGGGCCTCTTCCGGAAGAACAGGAAGTTCGTCCTCTCCGAGGAGACCTATCACAGATTCCTCTATCACCTCAAGAGGGACATAGTGGGAATGGGACCCCTCGACCCCCTCTTGAAAGACAAGACGAACGAGGACATCCACGTGTTCGGTCCGCATGACGTTCATGTGGACAACAAGATCTATGGGATGATGAGCACTAACGTTGGCTTCGAATCGGAAGACGAGTACAAGCGGTGGCTGAGATCGATAACCGAGCGCATGGGGAAACCGGCGAGCGATGCTTCACCGATCGTGGATACCACTCTTCCAGATGGTTCTAGGCTAAACGTGGTTTATTCAGACGATGTCTCGATAGGTGGCCCCTCGATCACCATCCGACAGTTCGAAAAAATTCCCCTCTCAGCCTTTCAACTCGTGAAGTTCGGGACGATGAGTCCGGAGCTGGCGGCTTATCTCTGGCTGTGCGTGGAGAATAACCAGTCGATCGCGGTGTGCGGTGAGACGGCGGCCGGGAAGACTTCGACCCTGAACGCGATAACGGCTTTCATCCCTGAGTATCACAAGATCGTTACGGTCGAGGACACGCTGGAAATAAGACCACCCCACGAGGCATGGCAGAGGCTCCTCACCCGGGACAGGGGAGGGGAGGGAAGCGTCGCGCTCTTCGATCTAATAGTGGCATCGCTGAGGTGTCGCCCGGACAACATAATAGTAGGTGAGGTGAGGGGGAGAGAGGGATTCAACGTCTTCCAAGCGATGCAGACGGGTCACCCCACCCTCTTCACCTTCCACGCGGGTAATATCGTGTCGCTCGTCCACCGCTTCACGGGTAAACCATTGAACGTTCCAGAGGCTTTCTTCGGGAACCTCAACGTGTGCGTGTTTCAGAATTTCGTCAAGATGCGGGGGAGGGAGATGAGAAGGGTTACCTCGGTCCACGAGATAGAAGGATACTCAAAGCACTTCCAGGGGATAGTGACTCGACTGGTCTTTGACTTCGATCCGATAAACGATGTGATAAGATTTCTGGGAAAGTATAACTCCTACATCCTAGAGGAAAAGGTCGCACCCTCCATGGGATACTCGGATCCTAGGGAGATCTACGAGGAGTTGGGGAGAAGGGCCTCGGTCATCAGGACGGCCGTTAGGAAAGATATGGTGAGCTATGCGGATACCCTCAACATAATAAGGAGATACCAGCGGGAGGGGTTGAGGGGGTTACCATTCAAATTGTTAGATTGAAAAAGGGAGGTGAAAAAAATGGGGGAGGATAGTGAAACGGGATCGGAGTACTACTGTGAGCTAAGCGAGGAGGCTAGGATAACTCCGGAGCAGGAGAGGTACATCAAAAGGCTGGGCGGCAATCGGATGGTTGTTTTGTTCGAGCCAAAATCAGAGCCAGATATTCCTCCGAAGGAGCCCGAGCACAAGAGGGGCAAAGATGTGAAAAGGGAAGAGGTTAGAGCTGAGGGGAACGAGCCGGGATCGCAAGCCGAGGAATCGAGGGCAGAGGTTTCGAGCTTACCCTATCTCGACCCATCGAAGATCGTGAGCATACTGGCTTCATACGGTGTTCCCTTGGACGCTCCTGTGAGGGAACTCATAAAAGAAATAAAAAAGCGTGGGAAAGACCACCTTGACAACGAGTTAAAGAAAGTTTTGAAATAGATTAAATTGGAGGTGGCGCATATGGCGGTCTCCGAGAAAATCGAGGAAGAACTGCAGTTCAAGGGGACGAAGAAACTATCGAGAGAGCTCAAGGAGCTCGCGGATAGGTACGAGCACCTCCGGCTCCACCTGGAGGATTTTCACCGCAGAACGGGATTCTTTCCACGCCTGATCCCAAAGCCGAAGGTGTATACAATCGCGGGCATAGAAGATGCGAACGTGATTTATCGAGTAGATGATCTGGTTTTTGCCCATGCGTACGCAAGGCCCAGAACCACAAACATGTATTTCGTCGTGGAGCCTTTTCTCAGCGAGGGGGAGAGGGAGCTCTACAAGCAAATTCGCTATGAGATGCTTCGAGTGTCGGCGGATCTTCCGCCCGTGAGTTCGGAAGAAGAATATAGGGGCAGGTTGGAGGAGTTATTCAATCAGCTCGTCTCGGTCGGGGAGGAGCGTGGGGGGCTCTTCCGGAAGAACAGGAAGTTCGTCCTCTCCGAATCCGCGAGAGATCGAATCCTGTACCACCTCAAGCGGGACATGGCTGGGATGGGACCCATCGATCCACTCCTCAAGGACAAATCGAATGAGGATATTCACATACTGGGTCACGACCGAGTTTACATCTTCCATAAACTCTTCCGATTGATGAAGACGAATGTCAACTTTGGCTCCGAAAAGGAGTACGAGGAGTGGGTGAGGCAGGTGAGTGATCGGCTCGGAGGGCGCGTGAGCGACTTGAATCCGATTTCAGACATCCACCTTCCGGACGGTTCGAGGTGCAACGTGGTGTTCCCCGATGATGTCTCGATAGGTGGCCCCTCGATTACCATCCGACAGTTCGAGGAAACCCCGATCTCGGTCTTCAAACTGGTCGAGTTGGGGACCTTCAGCTCGGAGTTCGCTGCCTATCTCTGGCTTTGTTTGGAGAGTAACCTATCCATAGTCTTCTGTGGTGAAACTGCAGCGGGAAAGACCACGGCTCTAAACGCTTCAACGGCCTTCATCGATAGCGAAGCAAAGATATACACTGCCGAAGAGACCCCGGAACTCCGGGTTCCCCACCGGAGGTGGCAAAGGCTCCTGACTAGGGGTGGAAGTAGCAGGGGCAGCATAAACCTCTTCGACCTCGTGAGGACCTCTCTTAGGTCCAGGCCGGATTACATAGTGGTGGGGGAGATAAGGGGTGAAGAGGCGTTCAGCGTCTTCCAAGCGATGCAGACGGGTCACCCCACCCTCTTCACCTTCCACGCGGGTAATATCGTGTCGCTCGTCCACCGCTTCACGGGAGAGCCACTAAACGTTCCAGAGGCTTTCTTCGGGAACCTCAACGTGTGCGTGTTCCTGAACTTCATTCAAGCCGGGAAAAAGCAGTTGAGGAGGGTTACGGAGGTCCACGAGATAGAGGGGTATTCGAAGGAGATGGGTGGAATAGTCACCCGCCAAGTTTTTGTCAGGAATCCGGTGGTGGACAAGCTCATCTTTACGGGAATGGGCAATTCGTACATACTCGAGGAGAAATGTGCCTCCACGCTGGGGTTTAAAGACCCCACCGATATCTATGATGAGCTGAAGCTGAGGGCTAAGATAATCGAGAGAGCGGTTGCGGAGGGGAGGACAGGATTCTTCGAGACATTTGAGATAATAAAGGCTTATCGGCAGAAGGGAGTGGAGGGCCTGCCTTTCAAGATCCACGCACCTAGGGTGGAGTGGGCCTTCTAGGGAGATCATGGCTAAGAAAGATCGCAGGAGCTGGCATCGAGCTTACTACTTGATGGGATATACCTTTTCTAGGTACTTCCTTCGTTTGGTGCTTCCCTTCACAGCACTTGGTGTTTTGACCTTTTCGCTCTCCGTGATTTTTGCGGATCTCTTCGGTCCCATGAGGTTCATGATGTACGTGATGGCGGTCTTCTTTCCCCTCGTCGGAGTTTTCTATCCGAAGATATGGGTGGACCGAAGGAGAAGGGAGATCGAGCAGAACATTCATCAGTTCATCACGAATGCCGGAGTACTCGCGGCTGCGAACGTGGAAAGGATGGAGATATTCAGATCTCTGGCTGGGGAAAAGGAGTTATACGGTCCACTCGCGGATGAAATCGAAAAAGTTGTCACCCTCGTCGATACTTGGCGCCTGAGTTTGGAGGAGGCATGCCGCTACGTTTCTGAGAGGACCCCTAGTGATATCCTTTCGGATTTTCTTGAGAGGTTGTCCCACACCACGGAGGCCGGGGAGGATGTGAGGAGGTTCCTGATCGACGAGCAGGAGGTAGTCATCTCGGATTATGAGTCGATGTACGAAGATTCCATCCATCGAGCCAGAGACCTCCGGGATCTTTTCTTGTCGATGATCCTCGCTACGGTCTTCCTCGTGGTCTTCAGCATCATAATGCCATTCCTTACGGGATTTTCCCCATTCCTGATGATAGGTATAGCCATCTTGGTGTTCGTGGTGAGTGAGATCGGTTTTATCTTGGGGACGGAATTTATTCTGCCCGACGATCCCATTTGGTTTAGACCAAAATTATTCACCTCGAGGGAAGCTAGGATAGGGAGGGCGGAGATTTTTTCCCTCCTCCTTTTCGGACTCACTCTCGGACTTCTGAGTGCTCACTTGTTTTTCGGAGTTTTTTCCACCCCCTTTCTCCCGATTTCCATTTATCTAGCTCTCCCCCTGACCCCCTTGATCATCCCCGGTCTTATGGTCTGGAGGGAGGAGGTGAAGATAAGGAATAAAGATGAAAACTTTCCGAGCTTCCTCCGCACACTTGCCGCCTCAGCATCCGCCAAGCGTGCAGCGGCTGCTAACGTGTTGGAAACTTTGAAGGAAAAAGAATTCGGTGCCTTGACTCTGGACATCCAGAACCTACACAAGAGGTTGAAGATGAGGATAGACGAAAAATTGGCGTGGGATTACTTTTTCGCGGAGAGTGGGAGTAACCTCGTTCAGAGGTTCGGCGAGATGTATTCAGAGGGAGTCACCAAGGGTGGAGATCCGAAAACGGTGGCAGACGTGATCACCGAGAACTTCAAGCGGATCCTCAGGATCAGAGAGAGGCGGTACGATTTCGCAAGTAGCTTGAGGGGGGTGCTCTACGGTATAACGGTCATAGCGGCCGTGACTTTCTTCATGGGATTCAGCTTCGCCAGTGAGATGATAGAGGAAGTAGGACAAACGGGATTCAAAACCATCGAGCAGGTGTTCTGGGTGAGGATTTACGATCCCCCTGGCGTTCACTTCATGTTGGTGGGCTTGGTCCTGCTGAATGCCCTCTTGATAGCGTTTTACATAAGGACGGTAAGCTCTTGCGATGCGAGAGGAGTTTATGCCCATGCTGTCCTTCTCCTCTGGGCGGGTGTCGTTGGAGAACTCGTTGTAGAGAATTTCATAAGACCGATCGTCGCGATTTGAAATCTGGGGAATAAGGTGAAAGCTGTGTTAGGGGGGAACCGAAGTCTGGTAGCCTTGGTGACGGCCTTTCTAGTGACTTTTGTGGTCATGAGCGTTTTCGTTTACGCCGTCAGACCGAGGGTCGACCTCCGGTTAAAGGTGGAGGACACGACTTTGGTTCTATCCCACCGCGGAGGATCTGATCTCCGTTGGAGTGAGTTAGAAATTTCGGTCACCGAGGGTAAAAGCTCTCCCCCCGTTTTCGTCGATCCAACGTCTCCGGATCATCCCTTGAGCCCCAGTGGAAGTTTAGCCGCGGATGACGGGGACAACTTTTTTGTTAGGGGGGAGTCGGTGAGGATCACCTATACTTCTGATGGTTCGGAGATAAGCAGCGGAAAGTGGTACCGGGTGGTCGTGAAGCACAGACCTACTAGTTTTTTGCTGCTCGACAGGTCAGCCGAAATAGAGGAGGAGTACGTATGACTTGCAAAGGTGGACTGCACAAAACTCATTTTAAGCCAAAAGATTATCTTGGACTGAATGAATCTAAACCCAACAAGATTCATCTGGATGGACGGAAAACTCGTTCCTTGGGGCGAAGCCAAGGTGCACGTGCTCACCCACACCCTCCACTACGGATACGGTGTTTTCGAGGGAATAAGGTGTTATCGAACCCCCAGGGGGGCAGCGGTTTTTAGACTGAGGGACCACATACTCAGACTTCAACGCTCGGCAGAGACGGTGGGAATGAAGCTTCCTTACTCCGTTGAAGAGTTGATTGAAGCGACGAAGCAAACCATCAGGGCAAATGGGGTGGAAGAGTGCTACATCCGTCCTATCGCATATTATGGATACGGGGCGATGGGTCTCAATCCCCGGGGGTCTCCGTTGAGCGTAGCGATCGCTGTCTGGCCTTGGGGAACGTATCTCGGTGAAGAAGGGTTGGAGCATGGGGTCAGGGTCAAAATATCACCTTGGAGGAGGGTTCACTCGAGTATCCTCCCCCCCACGGCGAAGCTCGTGGCGAACTATGCGAATTCCATCCTGGCTAAGCTCGATGCTCTTGATTCTGGATACGATGAGGCCATCCTCCTCAACCTTGAGGGGAGTGTTTCGGAAGGTCCAGGCGAAAATATCTTCATAGTGGAGAGCGGAACGTTGGTCACACCCCCGATATCCGCGGGAGCCCTCGCCGGCATAACGAGAGATTCCATTATTCGAATAGCCGAGGACAGGGGCATTCCTTTCAAAGAGGACTACATCTCGAAAGAAAAACTCTATGCAGCGGATGAGGCATTTTTCACGGGGACAGCGGCGGAGGTGACTCCCATAAGGGAGGTGGATGGGCATCCGATAGGGAATGGAAAGAAGGGAAAAATCACGGCTGAACTTCAAGCGATGTACTTTCGGATCGTCAGGGGGGAGGAGAGGGGATACGAGGAATGGTTGGATTACGTGTAAGTCTCGTCCTGGTTACCGAAACCGGCAACTGTTACTCACCTCCTCGGCGAGACGTTTTCTAGGAACTCCTCTCGATCTCGTCCTTTTCGTGAGAAGGAGTATTTTTTTAGGGTTCCAGCGTTTTCTTGAGTTCAAGAGCCACGAATTTCTTCACCCTGCCCAGGTCTCCCCTGCCGGTGGCGCTTGCAGCTCCCGGGTGCCCTCCCCCCGTGCCCCCGAATCGCTTCGCTACTTCCTGCATCAGGGCCCCTAGGTGGAGTCTCGTATTCTCACATACCTCGGGTCTGGCCCTCCCCGAGATCCTGAACGTGCCCTTTTCCTCCGAGCCCACGAGGGCCACGTCAGCCCCCATTTTAACGAACATGGCAGCAGCGTCCCCTTCGAACGAACTTAGATCAGAGAAGACCACGATATGGTCGTGAACGATGCGGAGCTCCGCTCGCTGGGCGGCCTTGATCATCGCGATCCGTTTGGGCCGATCTTCCGGAAGCTTTGTGGCTTCCACAACTCTTGGATAGTCTGCACCGGCTTTGATCAACTCGTAGATGGCTTCGAATGTGGAGTTCCGTGCGAATTTTAACCCCCCTGTGTCCGTGACTATTCCGGCGAGGAGGAGGAATGCCTGGTCCGGGGTGAGTTCCACCCCCATCTCCCGCGTCAACCTGAGTACGAGCTCGGCAGACGAGGTCGTGTTTTCGTCCACGTAGAAGAGCCGGACTTTGTTCCTCATCCCTTCCACCTCCTTGTGGTGGTCCAAAAGAACCACTTCGCTCTTACGCCTTTCTAATTCTTCTCCCAGCTTTCCCAAATGACCGAAACTCGAGGTGTCTACCATCACCACGAGATCGGCATTCAAGGAGGGTGAGGTGTTCACCTCTTTCTTAACCCCTTCGAGCAAGAGCTGGGTAAGCTTGCTTATTCCCTCCGGAGCGCCGGCCTCTGCCTTCGCTCCAAGCTTTCGCAGGACTTCGGAGAGAACGACGGAACTTCCAACCCCGTCCGGGTCAGCTTGGAAGTGGGAGAGAACGAGGATCCTCTTCCCCTCGCTGGCGTATCGGGTGAGCAGGTCCGCTATTTCTTTCATGAGCTCTCAGCTTTGGAAGTCAGATTGTCTCGTTCTGAGTGCTTCGCTCAATTTTTGCTGGAGTTCCTTGAGTCTCTCCACCACCCTCTCCTCCTGTCGCTGGATTGTCTTGACCCTCAGCTCAAGTGTCTCTCTCTGTTCCTCCAGCTCCTTTTTCAGTTCATCCCTGTTCGCTCTCACCAAAATCGACCCGACGCTCCGATACACGGGGGTTTCGGGTGATGTTTTTTCGAGTTCTTCGATCGCTTTCTTGGTTTCGAGCATGGTGAGTTCCAAATGCTGTCTCTGGGTGGCTAGGGCCTGGGCCTGTTGTTGGGTTTGCTGATATTGGGCCACCATGTGCTTCAACTGAGGTGGAAGTTCTTCCATCATGTTTCCCTCCCGAGTTCGGTCATATCTCGAGCCACGATGACTAACCGGAGAAATGAGTTCACCGCAGCCCGGAGCGCTGCAGTATCCTTAGCATCTATCTCTAAGCGAAGAGCTTTTTCCCTCAGTTCGATCCGGGCTGTACACCTGCTGTTTTCGGGTAGTTCCTCCTCGGGTTTCAACGCTTCATACACCGACCTCGCCTCACTCCGACTGGAAAACACGAATTCGACGTTCGCCGTGGCGTGGTTTGACATTATTAATCCCTCCCGACTACAAGGCTTTAATCCTTCTGACTGCGGGTTGGCGTAGCTTATACATGATCCTGAAACCACATCGCGGGCACCTCACGAGTCCCTCAAGCTTTTGGGTATCCTTTATCACTTCTCCACACTTGTAACACTTGTACATCTTCACCTCTCCGAGTACTCCTTGGACGGTGGGGAGTAGGCCTGTCCTGCGAATTTGGCTCCGCACCTCCGGCACTCCCATATTCCCGTACTCGTCCGCTTAAGTTTTTCCGCCCCGCAACTCGGGCAAGGTTTTCGCCCGGACTTTTCGGCTTCTATCTTCGCGACAAGCTTCCGATCCTTGGTTCCGTACCGCGGTCCGTACTTTCCAGCCGCCCCGACTTTCTTAGTTCTTCCCATAGGTCTTCACAGTTTTTTCCTGATCTCTTCACCGCATTTTCTCGCCAGCTCGTAGGCCTCCTCTATCTCCCTGCGTTCGAGGAATCCACTCCCCCCCTTTTGCATGGCACATATCGTCCCATCCTCCAGGGTCGAGATGGTCAGCCTAGCGTCCATTACATTCTCCTCTTCGAGTCCAGCATCCACCATCAATACCCCGTTCACCTTGGCTACGGTCACGGCTACAGGTTTCCTCCTTATCGGAAACGTGGGAAGCGTCCACTCCGGATCTTTGGGGGGCTTGATGTCGTGGAGAGCCGCTACGGAAGCCATCACGGAGGAGTCTATGAGGTTTCCATCGTGGTCAAGCACGTAAATGTCGATGAAAACTGCCCAGACATCCTCACCCTCTTTGATACACAGCTTTTCAAGGTCTATGGCCTGGGATTCCCTTATGGTCCGATCCACCACCCGTGCGAGTTCGATAGCATCTTCGTTCGGAGGTCCTGGTTCGAACAGGGGTGACGCCAATGGGAGGAGTTCAGCATTCACCACGAGTATGCCGGAGGTGGGCGTATCGGGGAAAGGTTCTCCATGTTCGATTTTGACCCCCACCATAACCTGGGTGTTTCCTAGCTTCACGAGGGCAGAACCCTGGGCGGTTCCTATTACCCCTCTTCGGACCTCGATCTCTCTAAGCTGGTCCAGAGTCCTCCCGTCCAACCTCTTTCCCTGACTCGCGAGGTTCACGATATAATCTCTTTTCACACTCGAGACCATCTCTTTCATCTCTCTTCCTCCGAAGCGGGAACGTACTTCTCCCTCAGGGCACGTTTCTGGGCCTCGTACACTCGTTCGATTCCCTTGAAAGCGAGATCCAACGCCTGCCTGAATTCGTCGGGGGTGAAATTGCCATCCATTTGGAGAAGCGTGACGAGTTTCCGTCTAGGCATCACGGCGATCGGCATATCGGCTTCGCCCCACTGATCTTCTTCCTTCATCAGATCGAGCAACACCGTTCCGTCGGCCTTCCCCACCGAAATACCGGCCACGAGGTCTCTCATGGGAATACCTGCGTCTGCCAACGCTACCGCCGCCGCCGTTATTCCGGTCGTCCGAGTTCCAGCGTCGGCTTGGAGGATCTCTATGAAAACGTCTATCGCCGCTCTCGGGTACAGGTGGAGGAAGAGCACGGGCTCCAGGGCTTCTCTCACGACTTTTGATATCTCTATCGATCTCCTGTCGGGCCCGGGTCTCTTTCGCTCTTCCACGGAGAAGGGGGCCATGTTGTACCTGCACCGCAGGACGGCCACATCCGACTGCTGGAGGTGTCGGGGGTGCATCTCCTTCGGTCCATAAACCGCGACGAGAACTTTGTTCTTCCCGAGTTCCACGTAGGCTGATCCGTCAGCACGTTTCAGTACCCCCGCTTTTATCTGCAGGGGTCTGAGCTCGTCGGGCCTTCTCCCGTCCAATCTTCTCCCGTCTACTATCAACCTCTCGGGTCTCTCCATCTCGTCACCTCATACCTTCGAGTTTTGCTTTAATTCTGTCCGTGAGTCCAGATAAATGTGCTTCACGTTCTATTAACAATATCGCCTCCACCACGGAGTTTATCATCTTGGGATCCCCTCCCTTTATCACTATCCTACCGTTCAGCCCAACCTGCAACCTGCATCCACTCGAATCTTGGAGGACCTTTAGCATGGATCCGCGTTTGCCTATCACCCTCGGCACCTTCGCTGGGCTTATCTCTATCAGTCTTCCTCTCTCGATCCTTCCCAGCCCCCGACCGCGTGCCAACAGCTGGACTCTGTGTCTTTCGTCCACCATCTTCACTTCAGCGGCGATCGCGTCTCCTATCCTCAAAAACTTGCTTATGTCTTCTTTGAACACATCGATCTTTCTCCCGACCAAATCGGATACCATGAGGTTTCCGGTGTAGGGGGAATTCAAATCAACTATCCATCCGAAAGGGTGGGTATCCGTTACTATTCCGATCACGAAATCCTTTTCTCGGGGGATGTATCTCCCTTGTAACGATATCACGCTCACTCTCTTCTCCCGCACCTCGGCCAGCCCCACTACGGAGGAGAAGATCCCATTTCCTTCCCTAAACGTTCCCTCCCCGAGCAAATATTTCCCTTCTGCCAGCAATCTCCCGGGCACCACGAGCTCCCTGTTTTTAACGTGTAGCATTAGAGCACCTTCGTCTGGGCCTCTCCCTTGGTCAAGTCGTTAAGTTTTTCGAAGAACTCCGGCTGAAAACCGGCCGGAATCTCAACTAGGGCTATCCACGAACCATCGTCCAGCCACTCCTCCTTTTTGAGCTCGGCCATGTTTCTCACCACGTGTGAGACTTTGCCCGTGTACGCCGCGGGAACCTTGATGGCTATCCTTCTCATTTCAAACTTCAATGGAAGGATGGGCTGGATGGCTTTTACTACGGTGGGAAGCTGTTCCTCCGGTTTTTTGAACTCATCTATCCCAACTTTCGCGTTTTTGATGGCCTCTTCCACCCGAGCGGGAGGATGGGGTAAGCCCGTTTGGGGGTTTATCGCCCTCCTCGAAATCAGCGCGACGATTTGCTTCAGTCGCTCCTCTCGCATCTTTCTCCTTTGCTCGATCGTCAGCTGGACTTTCCCCCTCTTCACGATCGTTTCGGCTATTTTCAGAGTGTCTTCGGTTCCAAAGACTTTGAGCAGAGATTCCCCGGAAGCCGTTTCTCCTTTACGGGCGTCCTTGAAGATCTTCTCCACCGCCAGGAGACTCCTCAGATCCACCTCACGACCTTCTTTTAGCGCCATCACGAGTTCTGGGTCCACTAGCACCTCGAAGTCCATCCCTTGGCTGGAGAACCTCGCTATCACGGCGTCTTCGAGCTTTACCATACCTCACTCCTCGGATTTAGCCGAGGATTTGCCGGATCCCAGTTTGGCGATGTAACTCGCTATCCTCCCATGATCTAATTTTTCGAACCTCTTGGTCTTGACGGGGACGATCGCCATTTCCAGCCTTGCCGGCTCCAGTTCTCCCTCCATAACTACGTTTACGGCCCTGAGTGCGAGGAGGATCGCCTCCTCGAGGTCTATTTTTTCGTCGTATTCCTTTTCCAAAAACTCAGCTACGGTTGGAGCTCCTCCCCCTATGGTTTGGGCTTTGTATGCGGCTACCACTCCACTCGGATCGGTTTCAAAGAGATGTGGTCCGTCAGTGTCGACCCCCCCTATGAGAAGCCTAGCTCCGAATGGTCTGACGCCACCATGCTGGGTGTAGAGTTGCTTGAGATCTCCTATGTGTTTCGCGATCGACCGGACGCTTATAGGTTCATCGTATCTCAATCGATTGACTTGTGCTTCGATCCTAGCATTATCGATCAGCACGCGAGCATCAGCTATGAGTCCAGAAGCGGCGGCCCCTATGTGGTCGTCGATTTGGAATATCTTCTCTATCGAATACTCCTCGGCGAGCTTGTTTTTCAATCTCTTTTCAGCGGCTAGAACGATCCCGTCTTTGGCTTTGATTCCGAGAGCGGTCAGTCCTTTCTTGACGGCCTCCTGTGCGTACTGAACTTGGAATAGCTTCCCATCTGGACTGAAGACGGTTATCGCCCTGTCATATCCCGCTCCCGGTGGTGCGAAAACCATGTCGGTCCTAACTACCGTGGTGATTACGTATATTTAACTTTGCGCTGATGTCCGAGCCTCAGACGTTCTGCAAAACTTTTTCTTAGCCTTCTTTATAGTTCCCGAGACCCCTAGGATTTTCACCCCATGCTTCCGCCAAGCTCTTTGGAGAGAGTCTTTCAACACTCCAACCTGTAAATGTCCACACCGTATCAACCCTCGGTTCGATCCATCGCTAGCGTGGATGAGTTTGAGGGTGGACTGATCGAAGTTCGGGTGGGTGGAGGCCAGAAACCCCCTCAGCTCCTCCAGCAGGGGTTTTCGCTCCACTTTCCTCTTGAGTTCAAAAGCTATGTATCTTCTCCGGAACTTCCGCTTCAGCACCATCGTATCACCGGACTCGTGAAAGGGATTCTACAATCCGCTCGGTTATGAGTTTGAGGTCTGGAGGAAACACGTTGGTTCTAAATTTTAAGTGGATCACATCGTCCCACTCCCCAGGCACGAGCCTCCCCCGGCACGCTTCTTGTTTGTCGAGCCTGAGGTATACCCAGCCCCTCTCGTCAATCCTACGGTGAAGCCCCGAGAGGAATGCGTTCACACCCCCCTCTAGATTGGAAAGCAATTTTGAGACGGTTTCCTCAACCTTCTTCTTTTGCCTGATTTTAGCCTCTAGGAGGACTATTGGATTTCCATAGTGTCCCTGGAGCTTCATCCTCCGTACCCCGATTCCAGCCGGCAAGATCAGCTCCAACGCTCTGCTTATTTTTCCTTCATCTTCAGTGGCGTGAATGAACGTTCTCACCTCGATCTCCCTAAGAGGCAGTTTCGTGCGGGTCTGAGCGTCTTCGGACATGATGATCACCATGCAAGCCCCTTCCTTTGGGGGGGCTGACCCACCAACGATGGATGCTGAGCGTTTAACTCTACCGCCGGGTGGGGTCACGCTCGGTGGGTGAGAGAAGCCTTAGGGGCTCAGGGGTGGCCTTTTCTCTTGCGGAGCAATCCCCTAGATTTCTTTCCCGCCATCGTGAGCCCCCGATACACCCTCCCCCTCCCACAGAGCCCGATCCTTGAGAGCTCTGGGTCACTTCCCACCACCGGATGGTGGGGGTCCACCATTATGACTTCAAAATACTCATGCTTTCCATCGGATCCCAGTCGGTAGGAATTCAACACTTCCAGATTCGGATATTTTCTGGCTGCTCTCTCCTCGGCTATCCATTGGAGGCTCTTGGCCGGAGTGAATTTGGTGACGCCCATTCGCTTGGGTTTTCGGCCCCTCACCGGACGTGGCTTCCTCCGTCCACCCTTCCTCACCCTGACCCGGACCACGACTACTCCTTGTTTAGCCTTGTACCCGAGTGCCCTCGCTCTGCTCGGTTTCGTGGGCTTGGGGACACGAACGATCGCCGGTCCTCTCCCCCATCCCCTCATCCTAGAGCGCGTGATCTTGGCGACCTCAGATCGGAACATTTTCGCCCCCTTCATCTTCATCGTTGGAGCATCTCCTTTATCTTCTGGACTATTATAATTGTGGCATTCCTCTGGGCCTCCACGGTGGATGCCCCGATGTGGGGGGTCAGGATCACGTTGTCGAGCTTCAGTAGCGGACTTTCCCTTGGGGGTTCGCTCTCAAAGACATCCAGACAGGCTCCGGCTATCCTTTTCTGCTGGAGGGCATCGATCAAGGCTCGTTCGTCCACCACCTTTCCCCTTGAAGCGTTTATTATCACGGCGGTGGGTTTCATCATCTCTATCTCCCGCTTGCTTATCATGTGCTTCGTCTCGGGGGTGAGTGGGACATGGAGGGTAACGAAGTCAGACTCGCGTAAGAGGGTCGGAAAATCCACGTATCTCACCCCCTTCTCTTCCATCTCTTTTCTTTCCACGATGTCGTAGCCTAGCACCCTCATGCCTAACGCTATACCCCTGACGGCCACTTCCCCTCCAATCCTCCCAACCCCTATTATCCCTAGGGTTTTTCCCTTCAACTCTTTCCCCATGAATTTCGTCTTCTCCCACCTCCCTTCCCTTAGGCTGAAGTGAGCCTCTGGGATATGTCTAACCCAGCAGAGCATCAGACCTAGAACGAATTCGGCCACCGAAGCACTCGATGCCTCTGGAGAGTTCACCACCTTTATTCCCCGCTCTTCTGCAGCCTTCACGTCGATGTTGTCCAGCCCAACTCCGGTTCTCGCTATGAGTTTCAGCTTTTTCCCGGAGTTTATGACGTTCCTCGTTACCTTGGTGGAGCTCCTGACCACCAATACATCACAATCCCTTATTTCTTCACAAAGTGCTTTTTCGGAGAGACCGGGTTTGAGCACCACTTCTCCTATCTCCTGCAGCATCTGAATGGACTCATCTGAAACCGGATCCGTGACCAGTATTTTAATCATGAATACAGCTTTTTTCCTACCATGTTAGATTTAGACCTTACGCTCTCCGAATATCTGGAACGGCAACGAGAATATCTTGACCATCCCCTCCGCCTCTCGCTGGTCCAAACCTTTTTGCTTGACGGACCTGAGTTCAGGGAGGAAGAGTGAATTCGGAGACTCCCTCTTGAGAATCCGAATGTTTCCCTTGTACAGCTCCACTTCCACCCTCCCGTTGACCACCATTTGGGTGGAGTCAATGAGCGCATCGAGATCTCTCCTGAGCGGATGGAGCCAGCTTGCGTGGTACACCAAGTCAGCCCATAATCTATCGACCTCTCTCTTCAGGCGGAGTTGCTCTTTGGTCAGCGTCAGGTGTTCCAAATCGGCGTGGGTATTTAAAAGGATGGTCGCAGCCGGGGCCTCGTATAGCTCTCTAGACTTCAGTCCGAGCATGCCGTCTTCCAGTATATCGATCATCCCCACCCCGTTCTCCCCTCCGATTTCGTTCAGGTAGAATATCATCTCGACAGGATCCTTGATCCCATCGACCTCCACCGGAACACCCCTTTCATAGGTTATCGAAATGACTTTGGGTTTGTCGGGAGCACGCTCGGGGGGCACGACCCAGATATAATCTTCGGGAAATTGGGAGACGAGATCCTCCACCTGTCCGCTCCCTATCGAATGGGACCACATGTTTACATCCCCCCCGAGCTTGCCTCTGGGTCTCTTCGGCTCTATCCCGTACTTCTTCAGCATTTCTTCCTCCTCGGCACGGGAGAGATTGAGTTCCCTAACTGGGGCGATTATCCGTATTCCCCTCAGATAGTACCTGAAGACGGACTCCACCCTGAACTGGTCGTTACCCTTACCCGTGCATCCGTGAGCCACAGCCTCGGCGCCCACCCTGCTCGCCACCTCTGCCACTTTGGTGGCTACCAGCACGCGCGACATCGAAGTCCCGACCGGGTATCCTTCGTAGCTCCCGTTGGCTTTTATACATCGGTGAATGTATTCGGTGACGAACTCCCGCTTCGCATCCACGAACTCAATGTCTGCCCCGAGTTTTGCGGCCCTCTCCTCGGCTATTCTTATTTCTTCCTCCCCTTGTCCCACATCGACCAGGACTGGGATAACCTCATCATACCCGTACCGCTCTCGGAGGAGGGCGATGATGAGGGTTGAGTCCAAACCGCCTGAGTACGCCAACGCCACTTTTTTCCCAGCCATTTTCCTCACCTTCCCCGCCCCGATATATAACCTTTTACCTTCTTCTCAAGTTCTCCCCTAGCTTTCTCCACCTTCTTCACCCGCTTGTTGAGTTTCCCCTCACGCTCTTTCAGCTCACCTCTCCTCCGCTTGAGCATCCTTGAGACTTCTTCGGGGGAGGGGCTACCTAGGGTTTTCCTCTGCTTGAGGGATGAGATGGGATCTAGGTACGTGTTGACCACCCGCTGGTCCACTTTTATCTTCTTCCCCAACACCTTTTCCGCCGCCGCTTCGATGAGTTCACCCGTGATCTCTCTCACGGTGAGTCCGGACGACAGGGCGTCCTTCACGACCTCCCCCACAACCGCGTGGGATTCTCTGAACGAGAGCCCCGTTTCCTTCACAAGACCCTCGGCGAGATCCCATGCGAGGGCATAACTCTCCGAGGACACGCCGAGCATTCTCTCACGCCGTACCAGCATTGTTCCTATTACCCCCTCCAGGACATCCACACAACCCTTGGCTTCATCCACACACCTCCAAATGGGGGGTTTGGTTTCTTGTAAGTCGCGGTTGTACCCGCTTGCGAGTCCTTTCATCGTGGTCAGTAAGGAGAACAAACTCCCGTAGACCCCCCCCGTCTTTCCCCTGATCAGCTCGAGGGTACAGGGGTTTTTCTTCTGGGGCATGGCACTGGAAGTGGAGGAGTACTCGTCAGAGAGCTCGATGTATCCGAACTCCGGAGTGGACCAGAGGATAAGGTCTTCTGCCATCCTGCTAAGATCCGCCATGAGGATGCTGATGATCGCGGCAGCTTCGAGTACCACATCCCTGGAACTCACGGCGTCGAGTGAGTTCTCGACCACACCATCGAACCCGAGGATATCAGCCGTCCTCTTCCTGTCGAGCTCGAAGCTCGACCCGCCTATCGCACATCCTCCAAGCGGGCTCAAGTTTACCCTGCAGTAGCATTCATCTAACCTATCGAAGTCTCTCATCAGGATATCCACTTGGGCGAGGAGGTAGTGCCCGAAAGTTCCGATCTGGGCGTGCTGGATGTGGGTGAACAGCGGCATGGGAGTTTCGATGTTGCGCTCGGCTAGTTTCAAGATGGTCTCGATCAGTCTCAGGAGGGAAGAGGACAGCTCGTTCAACTCCCTCCGTAGTCTCATCCTTATGTCAAGTGCGACTTGATCGTTTCTCGATCTTCCGGTGTGGATCTTTCCACCGATTTCCACCCCCACCTCGCTTATCACTTTTGACTCCACGAACTCGTGCACATCCTCGAACTTGGGATCGAGCTTGATTTTCCCTTTCTTGTGCTCCTCCCTGATTTTCTCCAGGGCTGTGAGGATCTTGCTTAGTTCCTCCCTCGAGAGAATGCCTTGCTCATACAGCATCAACTCGTGAGCTTCCGTCCCGTCAAGGTCATCTTCTAAGATCCCCCCATCCACATTGATTGAAGAGACGAACTTCTTAGCCCTCTCGCTCAGCCCCTTCGACACCCTGCCCCTGTAGATTCCTTCAGCGGTTCCGGTCATTCCATCCTCCTTATCTTATTCGCTATGGCATCGCCTACTTCGGAGGTCTTCGATTTTCCCCCCAAGTCGTAGGTCCGCAACTTCCCCTCTCTCAGGATCTCCTTCACAGCTTTTTCGATCTTGGCCGCCGCTTCACGCTCTCCGAGTTCCTCGAGCATCATCTTCCCAGCCAAGATCGACGCTATGGGGTTCGCCACGTTTTTCCCCGCGTGTTTTGGAGCAGAGCCATGGATAGGCTCAAACATACTGACTCCCCCGGGATTAATATTGCCTCCCGGGGCCAAGCCCATCCCGCCTTGGATCATTGCACCCAAATCGGTTATTATGTCTCCGAACATGTTAGGGGTGACCACGACTTCATACCACTCCGGATTCTTCACGATCCACATCGTGATCGCGTCGATGAAAGCGAACTCGGTTTCGATGTCAGGGTATCCTCTTGCCACTTCCTCAAAGGCTTCACGCCAAAGGCCGTAGATGTGGGTCAACACGTTCGCCTTGTCCACAGCCGTTACACGCTTTCTATTTTCTGCACGGGCGAGTTCGAAGGCGTATTTTATCACGCGCTCTGCCCCCTTCCTGCTCATAACTCCTATCTGGTATGCTATCTCATCCCCACTCACCTCGATGTCCAGACCGAACTTCGTTCGATATAGCTCACGCTTGAGCTGGTGCTCGGCCTCCACACGTTTGCCAGCCCTTCCCCCCATATCTATATAGAAATCCTCCGTGTTCTCCCTCACCACGTAGAAATCGATGTCTTCGGGTTTTTTCCCCTTGAGGGGGCAGGGAACTCCCGGGTAAAGCTTGACTGGGCGTAGGTTCACGTATTGGTCGAAGTGAAATCTTATCGCCAGCAGGACCCCTTTCTCCAAAATCCCGGGTGGGACCCTCGGGTCCCCTACCGCCCCCAAGTATATCGCATCGAATTCCGAGAGTTCCTCCAGTTCGTCTTCCGATATCAGTCTACCCGTTTTCAGGTAGTACTCCCCCCCATATGGGAACTCTTCGAACACGAGATCGAGTCCATTAGTGGTCTCCATGGTGGCCTTGAGTACTTTCATCCCCTCACGCACTACCTCGGGACCGACTCCGTCCCCCGGGATCACCGCTACTTTGTGCCTCATCACATCCCCAAAATCATTCAGCGGGGAGGCTAAAGACGTTGACCCGACTTGGATTTCAAGTAGGGGATGAGCCCTCCAGCCCGCAGGATGGAAATGATGAAAGCGGGAAGGGGTTCGGCCTGAATTTCTTCCCCGCTCGTGAGGTTCTTGACGATCCCCCTCTCCAGGTCGTACTCCACCTCGTCGCCTTCTCTGAATCTAGATCTCACCCCCTTGCAGATCAACACGGGTAGCCCTTGATTGACGGAGTTCCTGTAAAATATCCTGGCGAATGACTCGGCTATGATCGCACCGATTCCAGCCCCCTTCAGCGCTACCGGTGCTTGTTCCCGACTCGACCCGCACCCGAAGTTCTTCCCGGCCACGATGACATCTCCTTTCCCCACCTTGGAGGCGAATTCTGGATCCAAGTTCTCCATCACGTGTTTTCCCAGTTCCTCAGGGGTCCTACTCACCAAATACCTTCCCGCTATGATGTCGTCCGTGGAAACATCGTCTCCGAAGATCCACACCCTCGCCATCACACATCCCTCGGGTCGGTCAACTCCCCCCTCAGGGCCGATGCTGCCACGGTTGCGGGGGAGGCCAGGTATATCTCGGCCTCCGGGCTCCCCATCCTACCTTTGAAGTTCCGATTAGAGGACGAGACGCATACCTCCCCGGGACCGAGTACTCCGATGTAACTCCCCATGCATGCCCCACAGTTCGGTGCCCCTACGATCGCTCCCGCATCGACGAGTCTCTCGATTATTCCCAGCTTGAGGGCTTGGAGGTAGGTCTCGCGGGACGCTGGGACAACGATCATCCGGACATCGGGATGAATTTTTTTTCCCTTCAAGATCCTCACCGCTTCCGCGAGGTCCTCCACCCTGCCATTCGTACAACTTCCCAGGAATGCTTGGTCGATCTCCACGTTCTGGATTTCACGGACGGGTCGCACGTTTCCCACACTATGAGGGCAAGCGACTTGGGGCTCAAGTCCTGAGAGGTCGTAAACCCTTTCTTCCTTGTACTCTGCATCCGGGTCGCTTCGAACCTCCTCGAATGGCATCCTCGCCCTCCCCCTCAAGTATCTCCTGGTTTTGACATCGGGAGGTACCACGGCGGTCTTCGCCCCCATCTCGACCCCCATGTTGCACATGGTCATCCTTCCCCCAACACTCATGTCGCGAACACCTTTTCCGACGAATTCCACGGCATCGTATGTGGCTCCGTCCACACCTATGTCTCCGATGATGTGGAGGATCACATCCTTGGGGGTGACCCTCCGTTTCAATTTTCCTCTCAGTTCGACTTTGATCGTCTCGGGTACCCTGAACCACAGTTTCCCCGATGCCAGAACTGCTGCCATGTCGGTGGAGCCAACCCCTGTGGCAAAACACCCCAGGGCCCCGTAGGTGCACGTGTGGGAATCCGCGCCGGCGATGAGGAATCCCGGTAGTGCGAATCCTTTTTCAGGTAACACTTGGTGGCAGACCCCTTCTGAAAAAAAATTCTCTATCCCTTGCTCGGTCGCGAACTCGCGCATCATCGCGTGATCTTTTGCGATGTCTATCGAGTCCGCCGGCATCTGGTGGTCGAGGATCATCACGATCCGCTTGGGATCCCACACCCTATCGGAGATGTGTTTGAAACTCTCGATAGCCATGGGGGCCGTGAGGTCATGCATCATCACCACATCTACTTTCGCCTCCACGATTTCCCCAGCCTCGACTCTTCTCCTACCAGCTTTCCTGGCCAAGATCTTCTGGACCAGCGTCATCCCCATCCACTTACCTCCTCACAGCGCCTTCCGCCGCTGAGCTGGCATGCTCAGCATACGTTTTCAGGTATCCTTTCTCAACACGGCTCTTTTTGGGTTTGAACCTTGCTAGCCTTTCTTTGAGTTCAGTCTCTTTCACCAGTAAATCCAGTCTCCCTCGCCTCACGTCGATGAGGATTCCGTCCCCGTCTTTGACCACCCCTATCGGCCCACCCTCGGCAGCTTCGGGTGAAACGTGTCCCACACATATCCCCCGCGTTCCCCCCGAAAACCTTCCATCGGTGATGAGGGCTACCGAGGCCGTCATACCCATGCCGGCCAACAGAGCCGTGGCCGTGAGCATTTCCCTCATTCCGGGCCCTCCCTTCGGCCCCTCATACCTTATGACCACCACATCCCCCCCTTTCACGGTTCTATCTTGGATCGCCGTCACGGCATCTTCCTCACGATCGAAGACCCTCGCCTTTCCGATGAATCGGAGGGACTTTTGGGGGATACCCGCGGTCTTCAGCACGGCCCCCTTTGGCGCCAGTGTTCCATAGAGGACAGCTATTCCCCCGCCTCGTCTGTACGGTCTCGTGGGAGGTCTTATGATATCGTTTTCAGTGACTTTCACCATCTTCAGGTTGGATGCGACAGTTCTTCCGGTGACCGTGAGCGGCGTGCCCTTTATCATTTTCCCGAGTCTCTTCATGAGAGCTGGGATACCCCCCGCTTCATCGAGATCGGTCATCATGTGTTCACCTCCCGGTCTGAGGTTACATAGTTGAGGCGTTCGCTTGCTCAATCTGTCAAACGTGTCAAGGGTGAGATTTATCCCCAACTCGCGAGCTATGGCTGGGAGATGGAGTACGGTGTTCGTTGATCCTCCTAGGGCCATGTCCACCACCACGGCATTCTCGAAGGCGCTCCTCGTCATTATTTTGCTGGGAGTTATCCCCCGTTTCAGGAGTTCCATCACTTGTTCGCCGGTTTTCCTGGCTAGCCTCCTCTTCTTCGAACTCACCGCTGGGGCGGTGGCCACACCGGGGAGGGACATTCCGAGGGCTTCTATGATGCACGCCATGGTGTTGGCGGTGAACATCCCTGCGCACGATCCGGGAGTCGGACAACATCTCTCCTCGATCTCCAGGGCTTCGTGTTTTTTCAACCTCCCCGATTTGAGGGCACCGATGGCCTCGAACGCACTTATCACATCTATCCTTTTTCCCCTCCACTCCCCGGGGAGCATGGGCCCGCCTGTAAGCATTATGGCGGGGATATCAACCCGAGCTATCGCCATGAGCATCCCCGGTTCTATCTTGTCACAGCTGGCGATTCCCACCACCGCATCAAATCTGTGGGCTTCGAGCATCAACTCAACACTATCTGCTATGACTTCCCTTGAGGGGAGGGAGTAGTGCATCCCTTTGGTTCCCATCGCCACCCCATCGCATATCGCGATGGTGTTGAACTCCACCGGGGTTCCTCCGGCGTTCCTTATTCCCTCCGCGACATCCCGGGCGAGCATCTTTAAGTGCACGTGGCCCGGCACTATCTGGTTCCACGAGGAGGCTATCGCCACAAGAGGGCGCCTCAGCTCGGCATCCGTGTATCCGGAGGCCTTCAGCAGTGCTCGCTTGGGCATTCCCTCTATTCCTTCCACCACCTCTTTGCTTCTCAGCTTCATGGGGTCTGGAAAATTTCTCCTCTTTATTTTTAACTTCACCGCTGGAAAGCGGGATCCAGGAGTTCGTGTCGGGGAGGGAGACCTTGGTGACACATCTGGGGGCCGCACCAGCGGGAGATAGACATACATCCGAACCCAAACCTGAGTGTCGACCACCCTAAAGGAAGGGCTTGTCCCTAGGTGAAGGGATGAAGTTCGGAAATCCTGAATTACCCCTCTATTCCCGCCCACTTTCGCAACTCGCGCCCGATCCTTTCGATGGTATGTTCTTTCGCTTCTTTCCTCATCCGCTTGAGGTTCGGCAATCCTTTTTTGGTCTCCGAAATCCATTCCTCAGCGAATTTCCCGCTCTGGATATCGGCCAGCAACTCTTTCATGATTTTTTTCTCTCGATCCCCTATCAGCTTCGGCCCCCTGGTCCTTCCCCCGTACTCGGCCGTGTTGCTCACGGCTGCCATCATCCCCTCGATTCCCCCCTCATAAATGAGGTCCACTATGAGTTTGAGCTCGTGAAGACATTCGAAATAAGCGTTTTCGGGCTGGTAGCCGGCCTCGATGAGTGTCTCGAATCCAGCTTTTATGAGTTCAGATACTCCCCCCACGAGCACCGCTTGTTCACCGAAGAGATCCGTTTCGGTTTCTTCCTTAAAAGTTGTCTGGAGTACCCCTATTCGAGTCAGTCCCATCCCCTTCGCCAGCGCCAGCGCGGTCTTCAACGCGTCACCGCTGGCATCTTGGGCCACGGCCACGAGTCCAGGGGTGCCAGAACCCCGCTGGTACATCTTACGGAGCATCGCCCCGGGTGCTTTCGGAGCCACCATGATCACGTCAACCTCTGGGGGTGGGATTATTTGCTTGAAGTGAATGTTGAATCCGTGGCTGAAGCAGAGGGTTTTCCCTTTCCTGAGTTGAGGCTCTATCGAGCCCCGGTAGACCTCAGCTTGATATTCGTCGGGTATCAGCACTTGGATCACATCACCTTTCTTCGAAGCCTCCGGCACGCTGAGGACCTCAAAACCATCGGCCCTAGCCCTCTCGTAGCTGGGCCCCTCCCTAGCACCTATCACGACGTTACATCCGGAGTCGCGCAGATTATTGGCTTGGGCGTGGCCTTGGTTACCGTAACCTATCACCGCTATGGTCTTATCCCGAACCCAGCTCAGATCAGCATCCTCATCCCGGTAGACCTTTCCCACAGTATTCCTCCTTTCAGATCTCCTTCGATATGTACACCTGTCCAGAGCGGGCCACTTCCTTCAGTATATCGTTTCCAAGCGAGGAGATGAGCTGCTCCACCTCCTCGTGGTCCCCACTGACCTCCGCTATGATCGCTCCGTCTTTGAGTTCTAGGATCCTTCCTCCCGCCGATTGGACCCGCTTTATCACGTTTGACATCTCGACTTCGGTCAGTCTTCGGGTTTTGAGCAGACTTACCTCCCTCACAATGCTCTCTTTCGGCTCTAGGATTTGGACATCGATTATGGGCTCAAGTCGGGAGATGATCCTGCGCATGAATTCAGTCATTTGGTCATCGGCTTTGAATAGGATTATCATTCGGGCCAAGCCGGACGGCTCGATACCCACGGTGACCGAATCCATGTTTATCTGTCTCCGGGTGAAGCAGCGCGAGACCCTCATCATCACCCCAGCGACGTTTTCACAAAGCACGGAGAAAACCCTAGTTTTCATCGTTATGCCTCCGTGATCATGCGATCCAATCTCCCCCCAGCGGGCACCATAGGCAACACGTGTTCATCAGGATCTATCACCACGTCCAAAACCGCCGGTTTGCCACACTCCAGCGCATCACGTAGTTTGGAGGCTATCTCACCGGGTCTGGTTACTTGATCCCCCCACGCCCCGTATGCCTCCGCCAGCTTGACGAAGTTGGGCGTCTTCCCGAGGTAGGTCTGGGATCTCCGCTTTTCGTAGAAGAGGTCCTGCCATTGTTTCACCATCCCCAAATAAGAATTGTTGAGTATACAGACCACCACATTTATCTTGTTTTCAACCGCCGTTGCCAGTTCTTGGGAGTTCATCAAGAAGCTCCCATCTCCCGCCACGTCCACGACCTTTTGTTCGGGCGCCGCGACTTTGGCTCCTATGGACGCGGGGAAGCCGAATCCCATCGTTCCCAGTCCACCGGAGGAGATGAAGTGTCTTGGCTTCCGGACGGTGTAGAAGTGAGCAGCCCACATCTGACACTGTCCAACTTCGGTCACCACTATCGAGTTTTCGTCTAGAACCCCCGTGAGTTCTTTCATGAGGCGCTGAGGTTTGATCGGAACGCTGTCGTAGTCCATCTGGGGGGCAAAATCTTTCCGCATTTGGGCGACGCGCTTTAGCCACTCACTTTCAACTCCACGTTTGATTTTTGATTTGAGAGCTTCCAGCAGAGCCCTCAGCGCGCGCTTCGCGTCGGCGATTATGAACACATCCGCCTTTACGAGCTTCTCTATCTCCACGGGGTCAACATCTATGTGAATGATTTTAGCTTTGGGCGCGAAGTATCGGACATCCCCTGTTGACCTATCGCTGAACCTCGTTCCTATCGCGAGCAACAGATCACACTCGGTGACCGCGATGTTCGCAGCCTTCCTCCCATGCATCCCCAACATTCCTAGCGCTAGGGGGTGATCCTCTGGAATGCTCCCCTTCCCCATCAACGACGTCACCACCGGTGCCCCTATGAGCTCGGCAAGCTCTACGAGCTCGGGGGACGCACCCGACCAAATGACTCCCCCCCCGCTCAGGATGACCGGACGCTCAGCTCTTTCGATGAGGCTCGTAGCCTCCGCGATGCGTTTGGGGTCCGGGTCTGGTTTCACCTTCTCCCGATGGAAGACGTCGGGGGGGATCTTGACCTCAGCCCTGGATACCTGCACGTCTTTGGGCAAATCGATGTGCACCGGACCGGGTCTGCCGGAGATCGCTATTTTGAACGCTAGTCTCACCACCTTGGCCAGCTCATCGACGCTCTTGACTAAGAAATTGTGTTTGGTTATGGGCATCATTATGCTCAGGAGATCTGCTTCCTGAAAAGCATCGGTGCCGAGAGCTGGAGTTGGAACTTGTCCGGTTATCGCTATCACGGGGGAGCTGTCCATGTAAGCGTTGAGTATACCCGTGGTCAGGTTACAAGCCCCAGGGCCGGAGGTGGCCATGCATACCCCACATCTTCCGAGCACGCGCGCATATCCATCAGCCGCGTGGGCAGCAGCTTGTTCGTGTCTTACGAGGATGTGGCGAATGGCGGATTCTCGGTGGAGCACATCGTACACAGGGATTATAGCCCCTCCGGGGATCCCGAAGATGTGTTTCGCACCCTCGGCCTTGAGGGATTCGATCAGTGCTTCCGCACCAGTCAGTTCGCCCATATTTTCACCTTTTACCGAGTCTATAAAAAAGGTTTTACTCCTCCTCAAATCCTGACGAACTGTGCGTGGGCTACCCCTTGAATCTTCAGAACGTTCCTAGGGTCCACAAATCCCGCTTTGATCGCCTCCTCAACGATAGAACCAACGAGATTTCCTATCGTGGCTTCCCTCATCGCCTTCAGGCAATCCGAAACGTTTGCACTCCTGCCCTTGTAGAAGCTCTCACTCACCTTCAACTTCAACTCCCCCTCTCTGAATTCCTTCCCGAGCAGTTCCTTATCACACACGGTGACCAGTATCTCCTCTCCAATCCTTCGGATGTTCAATTCCAACATCAGATGCTCCTCACGGCTACCCTAGCACCGCATGCTTCGCACCTCATCATGAGGATCCTACCTTGTTTAACGAGCTTCGTGTCTGGTCTATTACACTCTCTACAGAAAACGAACTCGTCGGCGTAGCGCTCTATCCTTCCTTTCATGAGGGAGGAATTGAATTTGCCCTGGAATATCGCTTGAGAGCCATCCACGCTCCCCGCGGCCCCGAGTTCCCGGAGGAGATACTTCATCAAGTGTTCGGGGTCGCGGTTGAGGGCGGAGGCTATCCCCTTTAGGTTTTTGAGCACGGTCCTGTTTCCGATCATCACGATTTCTGGGTCTGGTATCTTGAACCTGCTTCGGTCGAACTCTACCTTCGGAACTTGGCTTAGCGCCCTGTCGAGTAGCTCTTCGTAGTTCAATCATTTCACCTTCCTGTACCTTCCTGTCATGACTTCGAATATCTCCCCCTCGGCCAGCAAAACGGTTAAGATGTCCTCGGCTTCTGATCCTGAAACCTTCAGCTCCATCTCCAGCTCTTCTTGACCTATTCCCTCTTCCCTATCCAATTTTTCGAACACGAGCAAAGCTTTCTTCTTCATCTCTTCGGGCACTTCTGGGAGGAGGTCTTCCACCCCCACTTCGATCTCCTCTTCCACGCCTTCTTCTCTCGGACCCGGTGCCTCGATTTTTATCTCCCGCATCTCCAGTGCCTTTTTCTTCGGTTTCACCCCTCCCCTCAGGGCCTCTCGTCTGGCGATCAGTATCTCCAGTTCTCGAACGAGCTCCCAGTTCGGATCTTCTACTCTCACGATGAGATCCGGCACCAAGTATATCTCCCCAGAGTACTGCCGAATCCTTCCGATAACGTCCACCAGAGCTCCGACCTCGAATTCAGCGAGCTTAGGAACACCCTCTCTCCAGTTCCGAACGCTTATCACCCCGCTCCCATCATCCAGGTAGATGATTCCATAGCTCTGGTCGTCCCTGATCCATTTTTCGACCACCGTCCCCATCACCCTCCCTCGGAAGACCTTTTGTCCCCAAGGCGTGATCAAGTGAGCGGGTTCCTCCTCGGAGGGGGGGACATACTCCCCGTCTAGGAGGTCCTCCACTTTCAGTTTGCAGGCAAACATCTTCTTAATTTTGACCCTTAGTTAAAATATGCTTGTGGAGAAGTTCTGGCTGTTTGAGATCAGCTCCCCAGTTCGTCGGGTCGTGGGGATGACCGCGGGGAGGGCCCCCGCCGGCCCCGTGGATGAGAAACTGGAGAGGGTAAGGGAGATCGATAGGAAAATGGGGACGGTGAGTCAAGTATTCGACGCCAGAGGTATAGCTGGCAAGGAGCATCTAGCCCATGCTTCGAGATTGGCCATCTTGGCCCACTCGGGTGGATTCAACTTCGCAGAATCTCTGAGCATAGAGCTCCTATGCTGGGCGGCAGCGGAGAGGCAGATAAGGAAGGCTTTCGACAAAGTGGGTATAAGGCGAGATTCCGAGGAGGTGGCCGTCGTTTCGATAGGACACGGGGCCGCTGAGGTGAGTGCAGCCATCCGCGCGATTCTCCACGAACTGGTGATTGGAGTGGATGAGGAAGTACTTGACCTCACCCCTTCCAAAACCCTTCACATCGCGAAAGTCTTTGGCCTTCCACGAACGATGGTTGAAATGTTCGGCGTCAAGAAACTCGTGCTCGAGAGGGTGGCGCTTCTAGCCTTGAAGAGGTGAAGTCTATTGCTCAGCTCTTCCCTCCTCCGTTTCCACACGCTTCTCTCAGCCTCTGGATCCCAAAGTATGTCCCCCGCACCACGAGGGAGTCCCCAGCCCTCAGCTTTTTCATCCCGCTTGGGTTGAATATGTACCGTTTTCCCCTCTCGATCATTATCACATCAACCCCTATGCTCATTTCCAAGTTCAGCTCTCTTAGGGTTTTCCCGACGAGCCTTGATCTCTCTGAGACTTTGACCCTAGCTACCTGTTCATCCGCTTCGGCTATCGCCTCCGCGAAAACGGGGTGGAGTTCCATTCCCCTCAAGACCACATCCGCCATCGAGTCGGCGGCATCGGATATCCTCTCCAAGCATTTGATCACTTGGAGCAAGCTGTTGAGCCTCCTAACGTTTCTCTCCACTTTGGCTGCTTTGAGGGTCTCAAGCCAGAGGCTGTAGTTCAACTTATCGAATTTCTCCTCGAGTTTCCTGACCTCCTCGGCTATTTCCTTGGAGCGGAGAAGGATGGACGAGTATGCCATGTCTACCATCATGCCGCTGAAGTCGTACATCTCCGATAACTTCCTTCCTATCTTGGGCAGGTGTCCCTTGCCCCTGAATTCGAGTTTCGGACACCCGGTCATCTTGCATAGGACTCCCAGTCCATCCTTCGGTCCTTTAACTACGAGTTCATCGCCAGCTCTCAGTTCGGTGCTGGCGATGGGTGGAACGATCCATTCTTTTCCCCTCTTCACGGCCAGGATCCGAACGCCTATTCTGGAGGGTAGCTCGAGGTCGAGCAGGGTTCTGTTGGCGAGGGCCGAGCCCTCTTCGACCCTTAGGTTGGCCAGCTTCTCATCCGTGAGCAGAGCGGCTTCCCTGATCGTTGGATGGATCTCCATCCTCCTGAGGACGAGATCCACCATGTCTCCCGCTGAGTTCGAGATAGCTTCTGCGGCACTCGCTACTTGAAGGATACTCGTTATACTCCTCGCTTCCTCCACGTTGCGTGCGGCCACAGCGGCTATGGTCCTTATCTGATACATCAGCTCATCCATCCGTCGTTCGAAGTTCCTGACGTGTCCCGCGATTTCCTCGCTTTCGAAGAGTAATGCGGCTCTGGCGAGATCTATCATCCAGTCGGAGGTGTTTTTCATTTCAGTCAGGAGTTCACGCACGCTATGCGGTTCATGACCCTCTTCGCTCATTTCCTATACACCTAACATTCTCATGGCCAAAATTAAACTTATCACCCCTGACATATCTCCGATGGAAGTTATGAGGGGGATCACGACGTTATCCGGATCCATCCCCCCTCTGTATGAAGCGAACGCGGTTAGGATCGTGGTCAGCATGACGAAAGTGCTTGACAACATCCCGGCCACAAGAAACCCGGTCGACATCTTGACCGAGTCGAGCACACCCACACTCAGGGCCCTAGCTATCCCGAAGAAGATCAAGCCACCGAACGCGAAAGTACCGAGGCTGGTGAGGAGGGAGTCTTTCAGGCACCCGGTTATCTCTCCCTGTTTGCCGAACTTTGGCTCCACGACACCCAAGTGGAGCATGGTGGTCAATCTTGAGCCCAAAATGCTCCCTATGTTTCCCCCAAGCCCATTGACGGGGGGAATCATCATCAGGATGATAGATGCCTCCACTATTTTTTCGACATAGGCGTTTATGAGATATCCTCCCATCAAGGATAGGAGGGTACATGATACGAGCACGGGATAGCTTTCCAGGACGATCCGCTTCAAATCCGAGTTCACTCACACCACCAGCACCACTACGAAGAATATACAGCCTATCGTCACGAGGTCACCGACCGTGGCCATCAAAGGGGCGGTCACGTTGTCGGGATCTAAGCCCCTCACATAGCTCTCCACCGCCACGAGCACGGTCACGAGGGAGAGGATGACCCCCGACAAGACGGCACCGAGGGTAGCGATTTCCAAGAATTTCAGGAACCCGATCGTCCTCACACCCGTTAACGTGCACGATAAGAAAGCTAGGATCCCTATGGTGGCGGATGCGATCAAAGTGAGCACGATGGAAGAGAGCACGTTTACTTTGAGTTCACGTGTCCATCTCAGCCCGGGATCGATCACGCCCGTGTGCAAGGCAGTTCCGATGCGGGAGGCCATGGCTCCGTTGATGTTTCCACGCAGGGCTAGCAGGGGAGGGATCATCACGAGTACACCAGGCAGGATCTTCAAGTATTCCTCCATCCTTCCAAAGATAGACCCTGCCGATAGCTCGATGAGCATACAGGGTAGGAGCACCATAAGCCCTTGGGTCACGTTGCTATGGGATCTCGACCTCCTGCTCACAGCTCCACCGAAAAAAATCGGGCGAGATCGGTATAAAACCGAGGGAGTTCAAGAGCTACTTACGGTTCGAGATTTTCTAACCCGGCTTCTTTCGCGATCTCTAATGCTCTCGCGAACTCGCCAGCGGTTATTCCTCTGTTTATCTCCTCGTATTCTCCTGCCCTGTAACACGGTCTGTACTGGGCCATCACGTTTACCCTCACCATGGGATCGAGTTCGTCGGCTATCCACTCTAGAATGGGCTTCGTGCAACAGTCAAGATGTCCTGGCATGACCAGATGGCGTATGATAAGTTCCGAATCGGAGAACGCTAGCTTGTGGTTGCGCTTGACCACTTCGAGATATCTCTGCACCTTCGAGTACTTCAGGGCACATCCATTGTTCCCCCACTTGAAATCTGTGAGGTATACATCTTGGGTCCCCGAAAGGAGCTTAGCGGTTTCGATGCTGTAGTACATGTTCGAGTTCCATACCGAGCTCAAGTTCACTTCACACTCCCGTAGCGTTTCTAAAATCGTGCAGAGGTTGGGATCGGGGTTCCCTCCCACGAAGTTCACGTTTCTCGCCCCGTTTTTCTTGGCATCCGCGATCAGCTTGGCCAGTTCGGTGGGTTTGATTTCCACACCAGCTTCCGGGTCTTGGGAGATGTCCCAGTTTTGGCAGAAACAGCACTTGAAGGTGCACCCGCTGAAAAATATCGTGTAAGAGGGCACGAGTACACCCTCTTCGCCGTAGTGCATGAATTCCGATGCTACCCTCGGATGAGCCCCTACTCCGCAGAACCCCCTCTCACCCGAGGTCCTGTCTACTCCGCACCTGTGTTCACAGAAATGGCACGATTTCAGTATGCGCTTCGCCAGTTCAATTTTTAGGTCCAAGAGCGAGACCTCTGGCTCCTCAAGATCCGCTAGCTTTAATTTTCCCCTGTCGATCCTTTCGAGGACGCTTTTGAACTCCCGGTGGGCTAGGTCGTGGGCTCTCCAGAGTTCCTCGTCACTTTCGGAAAGACTGGAGTTCACGGGTATCCTCCTGCAGACTAGGAACCTGGCCGGGAGCCTCCCTTCCATCACTGCGAAATACCTCTTGAGTGACTTTCTCGCTCTCTTATCTCTGAGGGCCGATAGGGCGTCGGGTCTGAGAACTCTCCACATCCTATTCTTCAGTTCTTTGGAGGGTAAAATTTTAATCGGCAGATGAGCAACATCGAGGGTCTGGATGATCGTGGTTGGGGGTTCAGCTTCCCAAAGGCTCGCAGAGGGTGTTGCCAAGTCGCTGGGATGTAAACTCGTCCATCCTGAGGTAAAGCGCTTTCCCGATGGGGAGCTTTACATACGCATTCAAGAGGATCTGAGAGGAGAGGATGTGGTGGTGGTTCAGTCTACCCACCATCCCCAGAACGATCGCTTGATGGAACTCTTTCTCCTGCTCGAGGCTGCCAAGGAACAAGATGTGAAGCACCTGACGGCGGTGATACCTTACTTGGCCTACGCGAGGCAGGACAAGCTCTTCAAGCGGGGAGAAGCCGTCAGCCTCAAGCTCGTGTCGAAGTTTATAGAGGAGGCGGGGGCACAGGATGTGGTCGTCGTCGATATCCACGAAGAGGAATCCGTTTCTTACTTCTCGATTCCCGTTCGGAACGTCACAGCCGCCCCTCTGTTGGGTCGGTATTTCAAAGGGTTGGGGCTAACGAATCCCTTATTTTTGGGCCCCGACGAAAAAGCGGTGAAACAGGCGAGTTCGGCAGCCAAGGAACTCGAGGCCTCTTTCGATTGTCTGAAGAAGGAGCGTCTTACCCCAAACCAAGTGGTTACCTCCGAGAAGAGTCTCGATGTCGAGAGACGGGATGTGGTAATAATTGACGACATAATAAGCACTGGGGGGACGATAGTAGAAGCCGCGAAGATATTGAAGAACAAGGGGGTTGGGAGGATCTTCGCCGCGTGTACCCACGCCGTACTCGCGGAAAACGCGTTTGGTCGGATGGCCTCGGTGGGGGTGGAGCGGGTAGTGGGGACGGATACAATCGAAACCCCATGGAGCACGGTTTCGGTCGCCCCGGTGGTGGTCGAGGCCCTGATGAAGAGAGGAAGTTAACCGATGGTGGGTTGGGTTCGAGTGGGCGATGATGAGAAGAGGGTTAAGTGAGATCGATGAGCTAGCCCGTCTCTGAGCCTCCGGGACCAGCTCCGTAACGGCGGAACCTATTTTGCCCATCAGCTCTTCCTTCCCCACAGCGATCGGCTTTTTCATCTAGGACCGCAAACCAGGCCCAGGATTATACCTTTCATCACGGCACCGGCGACCTCTGTCCATGGCTCTTCGGTAACCCCAAGCCGGCTAAATTTATCCGTTTTTGCTCAGGTACAGCCCCGCCCATAAAGTTTCGGTGTACTTTGAGCCGATGTAAAATATCGTGAGGCAGCTCCAAACCCGCTACGGTGCCGAGAACTGGCGATGGTGCCAGTGGGCGATCGCTCAGGCTCGCGGAATCGTCAAATCGCAGCACGAACTCCTACCACTCTACGTCGAGGTGCACGATGAAAAGATCGCAGAGGTCAAAAGGAAGATGGATCGGTCGCAGACCCGCTCAAGAAAGCTGGCTATCGGGCGCGCATCGCCGAGCTCGAACGGAAGAAAGCCGAGGTGGAACAGCACATCGCCGCAGGAACCGTGCCTCGTGCGGTGTTCGGCTCCCGCAGGCTGCTCGAGGAGTTGTCAAATGTAATAGCTCGCGCGAGGAGTGGATGTCGCGGAGATGAGCCGCGAGCTAGAGGGCATGGAGTTAACCCTCCCCCTTGCGAAGGGGTCAAACTAGGAAGCGTTGGCGATGTTAGCAGAGTCAACGTTTTTCTAGGAACTCCTGTAACGGGAGTTTAACCTAACGTACTCGCACGTTAGGTCACACCCCCATGCGGTTGCAGAATCGCTTCCAGCGGCTAAGTCGATCTCAAAACGTACCTCTCTCGCCCTCATTATTCCCTCCGCGGTGGAGAGCCCACCAAGCACGGGCTTTCCCCTCCTAACCAATTCGACCCTCCCATTCTCGCTTTCTAGCTTCAGGTTCACCCTTTGGGGATTGAAGCGTGCACCGGAATATCCCAACGCAGCGATCACCCTCCCCCAGTTCGGATCTCCTCCCGACACTGCCGCTTTGAGGAGATTGGAACCCGCAACGGCAAGAGCTGCCTTCCGCGCATCCCCCTTCCGCGCCCGCGTTACCCTTACTTCTATCATACGTGTCGCCCCCTCTGCATCCTTGACAATCATCCGCGCCAGTTCGGTGAGTACGAAGTCCAAACCCATCTGAAAGTTCACATCCGGGTTCTCGTGGGTGATCGGTTCATTTCTCGCCATCCCATTCGCGAGCACGAGCACGGTGTCATTCGTGCTCGTCTCGTTATCTACCGTGATCATGTTGAAGCTCTTGTCCACGGCTGACTGAAGGGAAGTGCGAAGCACGGTCGGATCCACTCTGGCGTCGGTGGTTACGAAGGCCAGCATCGTCGCGGCTCTGAGCCTAGGGCGGATCATCCCCGCACCTTTCGCCATCCCGGCTATGGTGATGGAGGTGCCATCCCCACACTTCACGCGCGCCACGACCTCCTTCGGAACTTGATCCGTGGTCATTATCGCCTTGGAAGCCTTCGCCGCTGCTTCCCGGGAAGGAGATAACTCCTCCGCCGCCTTCCTGATCCCAGACTCGATCTTGGTCATCGGCAAATATGTACCGATCATCCCCGTCGACGCCACCGCAACCTCGTGGGGTCTCAGTCCCAGCACCTGTGCCACCAGCTCGGCCATCCTGCGGGCGTCCCTGAGACCCTTCTCACCGGTGAAGGAATTGGCGCACCCGGAGTTAATCACCACCGCTCCGAACTTCCTCCCGCGTCTCAGGTGTTTCATCGTTACCTGCACGGGGGCTGCTCTCACCGAGTTGGTCGTGAAAGCTCCGGCCGCTGGAACCGGCCCAACGTCGCTGACGATCAAAGCCAGATCGAGTCCTCTAGATTTCACCCCACTCCTGACACCTGAAGCCCGAAAACCGGGGACGGAGGTTATTCCTCCATCCAGCCTCTCGATCCTCATGCTCCCACCTTACGGACGCATGGGTAAGGCATCAAGCCCTTTCGTCTCCTCGATACCGAACATCAAGTTCATATTTTGGATCGCCTGTCCGGATGCACCTTTGATCAAGTTATCGATCACCGAAACCACCACGACCCATTCTCCCCCCGCGTGCACCTCTACCCCTATGTCACAGCAGTTGGATCCCACCACGTGATTGGTATGGGGCAAGTTCTCGACCACTCTCACAAACGGTTCTCCAGAGTAGAACTCCCTGTACACCTCCAGCACCTTTTCTTTCGACCCCTTCTCCCTCAAAAACACGTGGGCGGAGACCAGTATTCCTCTCACCAAGGGGGCGAGATGGGGGGTAAAACACAGTCTTACCTCTTCTCCGGCGAGTTTGTCCAGCTCCTGCTTTATCTCAGGCAGGTGACGATGATCCGTAGCAGAATATGCACTCACGTTCGAATCGCAAACGGGATGGTGAAGGTTTTCACTCGGCTTCCTGCCAGCTCCAGATGTTCCGCTGATCGCGTTCACCACTACTCGCCGGGGATCGATCATCCTCATTCGCAAGAGGGGGGCGAGCGCCAAAATGACCGCGGTGGGGTAACATCCTGGGTTGGCCACGAGCTTCGCATGCCTGATCTCCTCCCTGTAGAGTTCGGGCATGCCATAAACCGCTTTTAACCCCGGACTCTCGTGCTTGACATAGTACCTCTCGTACACCCCCACATCGTCGAAACGGTAATCGGCGCTCAAGTCCACCACTCTGGCCCCCCCCTTCAGCACCTCGGGAACGAACTTCATCGCCACCCCGTGGGGGGTCGCCGTGAACACCACATCGGATTCCTTACCTATCTTCGAGTAATCCGGTTTCTCTACCACGAAGTTTCCCGATCCCCTGAGGTTGGGATGGAGCTCCTCGAGAGACCACCCAGCGTGCTCCGCACCATAAATTCCCCCCACCCTCACCTCCGGATGCCTGAGCAGCAGCCTCAGCAGCTCCCCACCCGTATAGCCCGCAGCACCCACAACCGATGCGCTTATCACTTCATCCCACCGTCCTAAAATCCGGTATCAAACTACATCGCCCCTCAGCCTGAAGATTTTTCCGTTCATCCCATGAAATTTCGTCACCGAGGCCACTGCCTTCTGATCGAAACTCTTACGGTGGAAGGAAACTATTTTTTCATCGTAGAGGGAACTGGGAGATTTCCTGCCTATCACCTCAGCCTTGCCCGGGATGAACCTCATCTCCACCTCCCCGTTAACCCTTTTTTGGGTCGAGTCGATAAACGCTTCCAGATTATCCCGTAGCGGATCGAACCAGCGCCCGTGGTAAACGAGTTCAGACCATTTCCGGTCAACTCTGGACTTGAGCCCGAGTTCCTCCTTCGTGAGGACCAGTGCCTCGAGCGCTTCGTGCGCCTCAAGAAGAACGGTGGCCGCTGGGGCCTCATAGACTTCCCTCGCTTTGAGACCGAGTATCCTGTCCTCTATTATGTCTATGCGCCCGATCCCATACTTCCCCGCCATCTCATTCAGTTTTTCGATCAACGTCACCCCATCCATCCGTTTTCCGTCCAACGCCACCGGAATCCCCCTCTCAAACTTTAGAGAGATGAGGAGGGGCTTTCGAGGAGATTTGCTCGGATCGCGCGTCAGCTCAAAGACATCCTCAGGGGGAGGTCTGGATGGGTCCTCCAATACGCTCCCCTCGATCGATCTTCCCCACAGATTCTCATCTATGCTGTAAGGTCTCCTCTCGATTTCAATACCATACTTCTTAGCATAGGTGACCTCCCACTCGCGCGTCAAGTCGAACTCCCTCACGGGAGCGATCAAACGTAAATGAGGGGCTAGGGTGGAAATTGTCATGTCGAACCTGAATTGATCGTTGCCCTTACCCGTGCACCCGTGGGCTATTGCATCCGCTCTCTCTCGCAAGGCCACCTTCACGAGCCAGCTAGCGGTGGGATATCTCGCAAGAGCTATGGATAGGGGATATCCTTCGTAACACCCGTTGGCCTTGATGCTCCTGAATACGTACTCCCGGACGAACTCCTGCTTAGCGTTGACATAAACGTGTTTCACTGCACCGAGCTGTCTCGCCCTCCGCTCGGCCGATTTGAACAACTTGGATCTCTGTCCCACATCGACGGTAACCGTGATCACGTCCGCATCGTATCTCTCTTGAAGAAGCTTGAGACTAACGCATGTGTCCAACCCGCCGCTGAAACCCAACACAACTCTCATCCCGAACAAACCATTCTAAATCCTTTTACCAAATATATCCTTTGAAAACTCCCGCTTTGCATACTGGAAAACTTAAAATGGTTCCGACAGACCACGTTCGATGTTGGCCTCCAGGACGATAAGGGCTGAACTCTACGGCCTCACCGGTTCAAGCCGTAGGGCTTTCGGCCCTTAGGGGACCCCGAGCCCCCAAGCACGGAAATTGGCCTCGGGGGCTAATTTTTGTGCAAAGCCGAAAACTCCGTGCACCACACTAGGTGAAAGCTTTTATTGTGGGCTGAATACCATAAAAACGGTTTAAAAAAACGGGAGAGGGAATCTCGACGAAGAAACGCTTCAGACCGAGTGGAGACCGAATGTACGTAGTGGTGATGCTTGAGGGAGAGTTGAGCAGAAAAGCTGGAACGGAGACCGTAAGGATGCCTATAGACAAAGACGAAACGCTGGACTCGCTCCTGATGAAACTTGGAAGACGCCATCCAAACGTCGTTGAACGTGTCCTCGACCCCACCACGGGAGAACTAAGCGAGAGGTACCAGATACTCCTGAACAGTAGGCCCATCCGACGCCTGCAGGGGATCCACACAAAGCTGAAACATAAGGACGAAATAACCATTGCCCCACCCGTGGGAAATGAACCATAGAATTACCGAGCTGCTTGATAGAACTAACCGCCGGTAGAGTTAAATAAGGGTGATTGGAAGGGTTTTGGATGATAAAAGCGTACTGCTTGGTGCTCGTCGAGCCTGGAAAGACTTCTGAGGTGGTTAAAACGCTGAAGTCCACTCCAGGTATAAAAAGTGTTGAAGCTGTTGCTGGACCCTACGATCTCGTGGTGAGGGCCGAAGTCGATTCCCTGGAGGAGCTGAGCAAGATAGTATTCGGCAAAGTCAGGACTACCAAAGGTGTTACCAGCACGACCACTCTGATAGTGATAGAGGTTTGAGGATCATAGGACTGACCGGGCTTCAAGGTGCGGGAAAAACCGAGATTGCCAAAGTCGCGACAGCGCTGGGTATCCCGTGCGTGCGGATGGGGGACATCGTTGTGGGGGAGGTCAAAGCCTTGGGTCTTGAGGTCAATGAGCAGAACGTGGGAAGGATAGCTACCGAGCTGAGGGAGAGAGAAGGAGCAGGAGCGATAGCGAAACGCTGTATTCCGATTATCGAAAACGAGCTGAAGATGAAAGGAATAGTTGTCGTTGACGGCATAAGGGGAATGGCGGAAGTTGAAGAGCTGAAAAAAGTGTTCGGCTCGGATTTCTGCCTAGTGGGTGTGTGGGCAAATCCCTCCCAGCGATACTCCCGTGTCTCGTCGAGGAAGAGGGTCGATGACGCTGAGGACTACAAACGGTTCAGGGAGAAAGACATGCGTGAACTGAAGTGGGGGGCGGGCGAAGCCCTCTCACTGGCAGATCACATGATAATAAACGATGGCACGCTCGAGGAACTGAGGGAGAAAGCCGCGAGAATTCTGAGGAGGATAGCGGGAAATGAGGTTGCTGGTCGAAGCTGAAGTGAAGCCGAGTGAGGACTGTTCCAAAGTCAAGGCCGCAGTGGAAAACATCTTTCCTGATCTCACGTTTAAGGTCTCAGAAAACTCGATCGTGGGGGAGTCTGAGGAGCCGAGGGCTCTAACGCATCTCCGACAGCTCCTCCGCATCCAAGCTATCAGGGATTCTGCAAGGAGTGCTATGCTCAAAGGAAAAAGAGAGAACTCCATCCACTTCATGCTGAACAAACAGGTGGCGTTCGTGGGAAAGGTTAGCTTTACGGAGGGGGAAACACCCCTGGGGCCTATAAAAGTGACGATAGAAACCCGGAGCCCGGACTTGGTGATCGATTACCTGGCTCCGAAGACACGAGAAGGAAGAGCTATAGTGGAGATAGGCTTGAAGGATGTCGAGACGGAAGCTTAGTTACCAGAACAGGGCCAAGGTGGAACCGAGAAGGAAGTAACCGAGGGTGTTGTAGCTCTCCAGCGCGAACACCTTTACCACCGTCCTTGGTGGTTTCTTCGACATGAACCGCCACGGACCGAATCCCTTCATCATGACAAAGAGTTCGATGGGACCGAAGATCGAGAGAACCCCGAAGAAGATCAGAAGGGAAATGGAAAAACCAAGTACCCTGCAAGCGAAGAAACCCACTGGGATGTATCCCGCCCATCTCTCAAGCATCGCGAGCCTCACGTGGGCACGCGGAACCTTTACTCCTAGGGAGCTGTAGTACCTCACGACCCTCGGAAGGGCTAAGACATCCACCACAGGGAGGAACCACACCAGAACTCGTTTCACCTTACCACCACCAAGGAGGCCCCGTCCGAGAGGGCGGGGAGGAATTGGTGAAAACTTTTTATGTATTGAAGGAAATAATCCCTACCGTGAAGCAGACGCTCTTGGTCAGGCTGAACCCCACGAGAGAGCAGTTCGATGCGCTCAAGGAAACCATGCGCCGGTTCAACCAAGCCTGCAACTTCGTCGCCTCCATCGCCTTCAAGCACCGCACGGCGAACAAGATGAGGCTCCAGCAACTCGTCTACCTGAGGCTCAGGGAGCGCTTCGGCCTCTCCGCCCAGATGGCAATCCGCGCAATCGCCAAGGTCTGCGAGGCATACAAGCGGGACAAATCCAAGATGCCGAAGTTCAAACCCTACGGAGCGATGGTTTACGACCAGCGTATTCTCTCTTGGAAAGGACTTGAGCAGGCATCCATCCTGACCCTCAAGGGAAGGATAAAAGTTCCGATCCGAATCGGAGAATACCAGAAGGCACGGATGGACAGAATTCGCGGTCAGGCGGACCTCATCCTCAGAAACGGCGTGTTCTACCTCGCCGTTGTCGTAGATGCTCCCGAGCCATCGCCATACGACCCAGTTGGCGTTCTCGGTGTCGACTTGGGCATAGTCAACCTCGCCGTGGATTCCGATGGAACAGCTTTCAAGGGAGAGGGAGT
>JAPDJF010000042.1 GCA_029259185.1 Hadesarchaea archaeon | reverse complement strand
TCCGACCGTGCCTTCACGGCTTGGGGAACTCCAGCACGGGACCCTTTACGGAGACCTCTGTCCCAGAGGCGTCCCCGACAAAGAAATGTCACCAAAAGTGTGTATATGAACTGCGGGAAGATCGCCTTCCTAAGGGAGCGGGGGATCAAGCTCGGAAAGAGATATGGACAGCACCTACTGGTTGACGAACGAATCCTTCAAAGGATGGTGGAGTACGGAGAGGTCTCGAAGAGAGATGTAGTATTGGAAATAGGTGCGGGGCTCGGAGGACTCACGCGCTTGCTCGCCCGGAGGGCGAAGCGAGTGATCGCTGTGGAGAGAGATCCGAAGATGGTAGAACTCCTGAGGGAGAACTTGCGGAGATTCAACAACGTAGAAATTTTCTGTTCGGATGCGCTGTGTATGGAGTTCCCATTCTTTAACAAAGTGGTTTCGAATCTTCCTTACTCGATCTCCTCTGACATCACGTTTAGACTCCTGAAATACGATTTCGATCTTGGAGTAATGATGTATCAATTAGAGTTCGCCAAGAGGCTCTTTGCGAGGGTGGGATCTGAAGAATACAGCCGACTAACGGTGAATGCCTTTTACCGTGCACATATCGAGCTACTCGAAGAGGTCTCCCCCATGGCATTCTACCCCAGACCGCGAATCAGGTCTGCCATCGTGAAGATCGTGCCCCGAGCAAAACCCCCATTCGAAGTCGAAAACGAAGAGATGTTCTTCAGAGTAGTCAGGGCCCTTTTCCAACATCGAAAGCAAAAAGTACGAAACGCCCTCTACCATTCCTTCACCGAGATATTTCCAGACACGTCCATCCAAAAGGGAGAACGTAAAACTATCCTGAGCCACTTGCCAAAAGAACTCGCGGAAGCGCGAGTCGTTGAATTACCTCCCGAAAAATTGGGGGAGATATCGAACCTCCTGATGAAGTCATCCGTTGGAGGAGATACGTCGGGTGATCAAAACACCGGTCGCGATCATGTATCCTGCTAGGTCACCTCAAGAGGTTTTGGAGGATCGCCCGAGGAACGATCCTTAGCAGGATACAAGTGCTTCACCGGACTGAATGCTGCAGGAAGCTCAATAGGGCTCCGTTGAATTCCTCCGGATCTTCCACCATCGAGAGGTGCCCCACCCCTCCCATGATCACCAGCACTGAGTTTTTTATACGCTTATGCAAGTAGTCCTGGTACCAAGGAGGAGTGAGGATATCCTCGGTCCCTCCAATGATTAGGGTGGGTTTCTCGATTTCTCCAAGTCTCTCTCTACAGTCAAACTCATCACAAGCCTCGAAGTCCGCAACTCCGACCACAGGGTCTATCCCCACCATCTCCTCTTTCAATCCTTCAAGGCAATGCAGTATCCTCTTTCCCTTCTCGCCAAACATGCTCTCCCAACCCTTCTCCATCGTCCCGCGGAAGTCTTCCCGGAGTGCGGAGAGAAGGTGGGGGGAGACTCTAAGTTTTGCCCCGGTGTTTATCAAGCCCAAGCCCCGAACCACCCAAGGGGAGTCCAGAACGAGCTGGATGCACACAGCTCCACCCATCGAGTGTCCCACCATTACCGCTTCTTCCACGCCTAAAGTCTCCAGAAATTCTCGAACATGACCCGCATACTGCCTGATTGATATACGTGAGGAATCGTCGAAGGGGCCCGATCTCCCATGCCCTGGAAGGTCCGGGGCTATCACTCTGTATCCTGCGGAAAAAACTTTGATCTGATTTTTCCATATCGAGTGGGTTGACGCCGCACCGTGAATGAGGCAAAGGGGAAGTCCGTTTCCCTCGGACTCGTAGTAAATCCTTAACCCCTTCACGTCTGCGAAAGGCAAATTCCCCCCAAGAACCTCTTCCCCACTCTATTTACTCATTACCGTCCGCCAGCGAGCAATTTCTAGATCTTTTTTCTTCCGCGAATCTGAGGATGAGCTCCGCCAGCTCTCTCTTCTTTTTGAAGTATTTCTCCAACGCCCCTTCATAACTTTTTCCGGGATATATCTCCAGAAGTACTTCGTCCCTGAACGGGCATCCGCTCCGCCTCATACAACAATAGGAGAGAGAGCCAAAACAAACCCTCGGGTCGTCCCAACCGTTGCGTTTAGAGAACTCATCCTTTATCCTCACGAACTCAGATGGGGCCACACCGAGCTCCTTCAAGACCGCATCTCTCCTACACACATCGGAGAAGGTGAGTGTATATCCTGGCTTGCAGCAGAAAGTGAGTGCTCTCGGATCGCCCCCCTTACATATCGGGACTGGTGCGTTCTCCCAGCCTGGGACCTTTCTGGTGTTCATCTTCACCCCCAACGGATCCTGAATAAAACCTTGAAGATTTTTCGCTGCCCCGAGTTTCAAAGCTGGACCGTCCTAAAATTCCGTATCAAACTGTACACCAGTCTGACACGGGATTTTTTGCGCCTCTGCCAGCGGGTTCGGATCGGCCTGGCCCTGGCGGCAGAGCTTTCGCCAAGAGCGGAGCATCTGTGTGGCGGCCTGCCCGGCCGAGTGGAACCAGTGAGTCGCCAGGTTGAACTTCGACTTCCACTCCTCGTAGGCAACGCGGTGCAGCGAGGCGCGAGAGGTGACCTTGTGCTCAAGGCACTTCCAAATGCAAAAGTTCACCGAGGCCGCGAACCGGTCGAGCAATTGTTTTAGCACCTCTTGTTTCCGCCGTGTCAAGGGCGGGGTAACAAATCGGGCCGAACTAACGGATCGCACGTTTAACGCTCTCCACCACTTTTTTTTGTTTTGTTCGAGCGCATACCGTAGAGTTTACTTGCGAAGCTGGTGACGATAGCTAGAAGATCCTCAACCAGCTCCTCATGGGGTGTGTGTTCCTCCCGTTCGTTCACGACCTCCACCCTAGCGCCGAGTTCCTCGGCGTGATTTTTCAGATAACCGAAACCGAACCGCGTAAGGCGATCCTTCCAAGCCACGAGTACAACATCCGCTCCGCCCGCTCGAAGCACATCAAACACTTTTTTCAGCCCCTGCCTATCGTCCTCCAGCCCGCTCGCCACGTCCTCGAAGACCGCGACCACTTTGTACCCTCTTTCTTTTGCGTACTCCCGAAGCATTTCCCGCTGGCGCTTCAGATCGTCTTTCCGGTCTGCGGACGATACCCTCGCATAGATTATCGCCTGATTTTTCGGCGCCGGCTGGCCGAGCAAACGCTTGATCTCGCTTTCGGGGATGCGGTATTGCCCTCCGAGTGTCTTTATCGCATCGACCTTACAAGCGTAGATCCACTTCTTCATCGTGTTGAAATGAATACCCAGCAGTCTGACGGCTTTGCCGGTTGAGTACAGTTTTTCCTCGCGCATTGCAGTATTGTTTTAGGTAGCAGCTACATCACCCCATCGTTACCTTCCAAAAAACTATAACATCCACACCAGAAGTGTAAAGGGGGCGGATGAAGATCCTCCTAGACGAGATGTATACCGGGCTTAAACCTTTCCTGAAGGCCCTCGGTTGGGAAATCCACACCGTAGATGAAATCGGGCTGAAGGGAGCCGAAGATGAAGAAGTCGTTGAGTGCGCGAAAAACAATGGATTCGTGCTGGTTACTCAAGAGCAAAAAGTCGCGGATCTTGCCCGTTTGAGGGGGGTACCATGTGTGCTTGTCGGATCGGTAGAAATAGCGAAAACGATCGACGCGGAGCTGAGAAAACTCCGCACGAAACCTGCAAAACGTGAATCACTTGGGAAAAGATCATAAATTCGGATTTCACAGGTTTTCCCATCCCACCGGATTCGACCCCGCCGAAGAAGTCATAAAGGATCCGAGGATTCACATGGACTCGAACCGTTCTAGCCAAAAACCTCTCTTCCTAGCTCTCGCTTCCGTCGGGGGACCCGGTGGTGAAACTAAACTAGAACATCTCGCCGAGGGTTCTTGGGTGAACGAGCCAAAACCCGATTACCCTTAGGCCTACCCGAAGAGCGCCATCTTTAGACCAATGAGCGTCAGAGCCACACCGAAGACACGAACGAGCACGGCGGAGGGAATGCTCTGAGCGAGTTCTGCCCCCACCAACGCACCCACGATCGCCCCAGACACCACCATGGCGAAGACTTCAAAGTCCACATTTCCATGCGCATGGTACACCAGTGTCCCCACTAGGGTTACCGGGATTATCACGGCCAGCGAAGTTCCGATGCTCACATGGGCCTTATAACCCAAAGCGACCAACACCGGAACTAGCACAGATCCACCTCCTATTCCTAACATTCCACTCAGCACTCCTGCACCCAAACCCAAAACCAGCAACACGAGCGCGGTCATATCATTTCCTAGGTAGGCGAGGAGGATTAAAATCGAGTGGTGGGGTCGCCGGGATTTGAACCCAGGTCTCTGGCTTTTTCGCTTGGCCCGTCCCATTCGGCAGATCTGAAGATCTTAAGCCAGAAGGATAGACCAAGCTACCCTACGACCCCGAAAAGTTTCCTCTGGAACGAATTTAGATTTATTGATGCCAAGAGGCACCCGGAATAGGCTACTTCTAGAACTCGTGCTCAAACACTGCGCTTTGTCCAGGGGCCTCGGAGACAAAAACCACGAGCTTCCTCAGGTTCGGATGACGTAACTTCACAGCGAGTTCTCCCGCTATCAGCCTGGCCAGCTCCTCCACCGTCACATTAACGACGGGAAGCCAAACGACATCACTGCGTGGAAACTCGAATTCCCTCCCCCCTGCCCTCACGCGCACGCTCCTCCCCTTCACCGAGCACTTCACTACTGGACTGTTCTCAGGTAGCAGAACCCGATGGTCGTACTTCATACATATCTCCTCCAAGATCTGCCTCAGCTCGATGAAGTCTACCACCATCCCCCTCTCGTCGAGCTCTCCTTCGACTACGACCCTAACACACCAGTTGTGGCCGTGCAAACGCTCACATTTCTTGTGCTCCACTATGAAGTGAACCGCTGAAAAACACTTCTCTTTAAGTTCTATTTTCACTTCATCCCCACCAACTTATGTACCTGAGGTATAATCGCTATCTCCTTTACCCCTCGCTCGGCAGCTTTACCGGAGAATGTGAAGATCTTTCTCCAGAGCGGGCTTTTTTTTCTCGAGTCAACGGGCTGGAGCACGAGGGGGAGATCGAGCTCGGCCACCACGTCACAAACTCTTTCGAAATCGGGCAAGCTTGATGCCCTCGTCACCACCACCTTCACGAAAACCTCCACCCCCCCAGACGATGCTATCCTCGCACACTCTATTTCTTCTCCGAAGAGCTTCGGCCACTCGTGTCTTGGAACCGCACGATGATCTGGCAACTTGATATCCAAGGAAACGAAATCCAGATAGGGCAATACCCTGCGCATCCACATGCAGCTCCCCCCATTCGTCTCAAGATATATTCTAAGACCTGCATTCTTACAAGCCGCCGCCACCTCCACCAGAAACCCTCTAGACTCCAATGGTTCTCCCCCAGTTAGTGAAACGCTGTGTAGATCTGGAGTTCTAAGCCTCTCGACATGCTCTAAAACCTCCTCGTGGGAGATGGGATTTGAAACGAAGCTGACCTCCCCCCCAGGAGATCTCTCAACTTTACACGAGGAGGGCTTGAAGTTCCTGTACTCCTTGCTGTCGCAGTAGAAACACCTGAGAGAGCACCCCGCAAATCTGATGAAAATCTGTCTCCTCCCAACGAGGATCCCCTCTCCCTGGATGGAATTGAAGATCTCCCCTACGTATCCTTTGACCATCCGTGATCACCTCACCGGGACCTAAGCCTCCTCACCGCTTCCCGCTTGACTTCTTCGTAACGGTTTTTTCCCTTTGTATCTATTCCAACGAAGAGGGGGCCAAAGTCCTCAACCTCCAAAACCCAGAGGGCCTCTGGCAAACCCAGGTCACTCCAGTATATTCTCTTTACCCCCTTCACCCTTTGGGCCGCCAGTGCGCCACATCCTCCCGGGAAAGCTAAGTACACACATCTCATCTCCCTCATGGCTTCGGCCGTCTTTCTCCTCACCCCACCCTTCCCAACGACTGCTCTAACTCTGAGAGCCCTTATGATCTGAGGGAGGAAGGCATCGACCCTCTCGCTCGTGGTTGGACCGGCTGAAACGATCTTCCACCCGCTGCCCTCTTTCCTAGCGAGAGGACCACAATGGTAAATCACCCCTTCCTCCATCCTGACCGGTAGCTTCTTTCCCTCCGAGAGAAATCTCAGGATCCGGTGGTGGGCACGATCCCTCGCGGTCACGAGCACTCCGGTTAGGTACACGACATCGCCAACCTTGAGCTTCCGCACATCCTTTCCCGATATCGGTAGGGAGAGCGTAAATTCTCCCAATGTCTCACCTCCTCCCCTCACTCCTGAGACGGACCGAAGCCTTCCTAGCGGCCCAGCACTGGATATTCACACCCACTGGAAGGCTCGCTGTGTGGGTATACGCGTACTCCACTTTCACCCCGATACACGTAACTTTGCCACCCAAACCCATCGGACCTATGCCCGTTTCGTTTATCGCCTCCATGAGTTCCCTCTCGAGCCTCGCGATGGATCCGTCGGGATGGGACTCACCGAGTGGTCTCAGGAGCGCGAGCTTCGCCAAGTTCATCGCACCATCCGATGTTCCACCTATCCCAATTCCCACGATGATCGGCGGACACGGTTTCCCCCCCGCAGCTATTACCGTCTCGAGTACGAATTTCTTTACCCCCTCCACACCCAGAGCGGGATCCAACACTGTAAACCTACTCATGTTTTCCGAGCCTGAGCCCTTGAGCAAAAGGACCACCTCGACCCAATCTTTCTCCCTGAGGGGCACATAGCTTACCCAAGGAACTCCCCTTCCCAGATTCGTTCCCGGGTTTTCACGAGTAATGGGGTGAACGATACTCGGGCGCAAAAAACCCAGTCTCGTCGCGTCTCGAACCGCCTTTCTCGCCGCCCTCTCGAGATCGGCCCTCAAATCAGCTTTCGTTCCGATCCGGAAGTAAAATATCGGTGTTCCTGTGTCCTGACACAAGGGTATGCACTGTCTTTTTGCCAGCCTCACGTTTTCCAGTATAGCTTGCAGATTCATCTTACCCGTTTCACTCGTTTCTTCCTCGAAGGCCCTTCGAAGAGCCCTCTCAACATCCGGAGGCAATCTCGTACTGGCACTCTTCAACAGCTCGAAACAAGCCCTCTCGACCTGTGCTTGAGTGATCGGAGACATCACGCCTCCCCCTTCCAACTTGTCCGGAGCCGATTTAAGGGAACCCCTTTATAACCAGAAATCGAACTTAAAAGATGAGTGTTCTAAAAGCTATAGACGAACTCATCGAAATCCCGATAGCGGAAGGCGAGATAGGATTCATCTTCATGGGGTTTTCCGCTCTCGCCATGAAGACGAAGAGCCACTGCCTCGTGGTTGATCCCGCGGATTTTCTCAAGGGGAAGAGCCTGGCGGGACGGCGGATAAACGCGATCCTGATAACCCATGAGCATTTCGACCATCTAGATGTGCCTACTATTGCCGAGATACACCGAGACACCGATGCGTGGGTAGTGTGCAACCCTGGGAGTCGCTCCTCCTTGGAAGGAGTGATAAGCGGGGAAAAACTCAGGACCTTGAAAGGAGGAGAATCCATCGAAATAGACGGTTTGGAAGTCACAGGACTTGAAGCCAATCACCCGGCGGATGAACCCCTCATGTTCTTGGTGAAGAGTGGGGACATTAGAATATTCCATGGATCGGACTCCTCTTATACCCCGGCGATTGAAAACCGCTACGCAGACGTTGCGTTCGTCCCGGTCGGAACCCCATCCCCAACGGCTTCGGTGGACGATGCCCTGAACATGGTGAAAGCTACGCAATGTAAAAGGGTGGTGCCAATCCACTGTACGGAAGATGAAGCATCAGAGTTCAAACGAAGAGTCAGAAGTGAACTGCCAGAAGTTACGGTACTCCTCCCCAAACCTATGAAAGTTCACAAATTGTGAACCGGTACATCCATCCAACTCTTTTGGTTAGAGAGGATGAAACTGCTTTATGACTGAACTTTCGTTTTCCGTGGCGATCGTCCTGTGCTTGGGCTCAGCGGTGATGTGGGGAACCTACTGTAATTTCATCAAGCACGTCAAAAAGTTCGGGGAAATCGAGTTCTCCAACAGTCTCCTGATAGGTGCCCTTTGCTTGGCTTGGTTCGTTTCACTCGTTGTGGAGAAGGAAATTCCAAACTGGGGACTCGGGACGCTCGTTGCGTTGATAGGGGGAATAACGTGGGGAGTGGGAAACTACGGAAGTCTTGTAGCCGTGCGGGAACTCGGTCTCGCACGCAGTTATCCGATAATAAACCTCTGTGGGATAGTCGCTTTCTTCTGGGGGGTCGGAGCATTCGGGGAGATGCGAACCGCGGGGGCGGGGGAGTGGGTATGGCTGCTGGCAGGGTCGGGTGTGGCTGTGATGACCCTCGGTGCTTTTATGGCTTCGAGATCGCTTGAATCCTCGAGAAGTGGGAAAACGAGAAGAGGAACTCTCCACGCGGTGGTCGCTGCCCTGTGCTTCGGCACCTTCGGTGGGGGATGCATAGCAGCGTCCCTAAGGCTGGGCCTGAGCCCCACCACCTATTGCGCGCTCGCGGCCACGGGAGCCACATTCCTCTATTTTTTCTATTCGGGATCGGATCCCAAGAGGTTCAGGAGGTGGATCGGCGGGGGAAAGCACGAGCACTTTTTGGGGATATGTGCTGGGATGCTCTGGATGGGTGGAAACCTATTGAACTTTGCATCCGCCCCCACCTTAGGCGTGGCGACCGCCTTCCCTATCGGATTGCTGAGCACGATCACGGCGATGTTTTGGGGGATTTTCTACTACGGGGAGTTCAAGGGATTGTCCAGAAGGGCCTACGCGTATGGGGTGATGGGTACACTCGCGCTCATGGTGGGAGTGCTCATCCTGACATGTGCTAGGAGTTCGGTTCCACCCTGAAGTAGTCGGGTCGGTGAAGCAAAAACATGCTTTCCACTACCCAGAATCCAAAAAAGAAAAACATTTGGTGGCGCCCACCGGACTCAAAAAGTCATCCGAGAATAGATCAGCGCTTTTTCTTCTTCGCTTTCGATTTCTTAGCTTTCGCCTTTTTCTTTGCCAATTTCTCACCTATCAAACTCAATAGACAATCAAATTTAACTTTACCGGCCGAATATCTCCATTTCGGGTTCGAAGAGGTTTGTTGAGCTACCTACTGAGTGCTAGCGAATTTATCCACTTTCACCGATTCTATCAACACGTCCATGAGGTAATCGAATCTGACTTTTCCAACCCAACCGGATCTCTCGAATATCCCCATGAACCCCACCCCCACTACCTTTCCATCGCGATCCAAAATTTCTGAAACGAGTCGGCCGATCTCCACGGAGTTAACCCGGGAGCTGGGCATGGCGAGCCCACCCAGCAGCACGACGATCCCCGCTTTACCAGAAAATTTTTCATCCCCCAACTGAAACCCGTATCCGGGCTTGAATTCCAACCTCCGAGCATCCCGTTTCCGACCGTTCGGGATAAAATACCATGAATGATCCATCTCCCTACCAGCGTACGCTAGGAGTTCCGCTATCGGCAAACATGTGGATTCAGAGCCCACGAAGACCACTCGCTTCTGTCTGCCCCCGATATCGAAGAGAACCCGCTTGAAGCATCTGCTCAATCCAACTATCCCTTTTCCTCGCCCTATTTCCTGCTTCGTCACCGAATCATCTCCGATTTCCACCCAGAAAAACCATCACTCGATCAAATGTGTTCCATCACAACTATCCCCCGTGCTGATCTTCTTTAAACCTTCTCTACAAGAACTGAACGTCAGGCCATTTGCTATGCAGGCGTCTCTCACCCTCTTCATTAGCTCTTCCCTGAGATGGCTTGGGAGGTAGAAGCTGCTCCGGTGCTTGGTGCCAAACTCAAAATAGAGAGGCTCCAGCTCGCGTGCTACTTTTGGAAACTTTAGCTTTATCCTGTGCCAACTATCAGGCCGTGGTTTGAAGGTGGAGGAGGTCACGTGTTTTGCGCCGACCCCTGCGACGGATCTCACTATCCTCTCGATCTCATCATCGTTCAGCCCCAGGATAACCGGATCCAAACGCACGGTTACGGGCAAACCCGCCTCGGTAAGTTTTCTGAGCGCTTTCAACCTGCGTTCGGGAGGGGGTGCTCCCGGCTCAAGCCTCTTGCTCACGAGTGGGTCTAAGGTAGTCAGGGTGAAGCTCACGACCGATCGCATTTTTGAGAGCAAATCTAAGTCTCGCACGACTAGATCTGACTTCGTTATTATTTGAACTCTGAGATCCTTTTGAGAGAGGAGCTTTAGGCACTCCCGCGTCAAACCTAAGTTCCTTTCGATGTGTGGATACGGATCACTACTGTTGGACATGCTCACGAGTGTACCCTCCCTAACCTTTTCGATGTCTCGCCTCAACCTTGAGATCAAATCCGTCTTCGGTCTACACTCGAAGGCACGGGGAATGTATGAAGTGATATAGCAGTACACGCATGCGTGATCGCATCCCGTGTAAGGATTTAGGGATAACTTGGGCGGACAAGTGCAGAGGGGATCTCTCCATGGGTCGAACTCCCTCAGAACATCCATCGTTTTACTTCTGGATTCGGGGCTTTAGAGCTATGTGGAAAAATCACCTTCATCGGGGGGCACGGTCGTGAGACAATTCATACCAAAAGGTGCACATACCTCTCATCGAAACTCGTCTCGGGGGCCTCCTCATCTCTACGAGTTCCCCGATCTCACGTATCCTTTGGAATCCGTGCCTCTCGTACCAACCTACTCTTCCCCTGAATGTCCTAACCCTTATTTCAAACTCCCCGAGATCCTCTAAGATGTACTCCAGAAGGCGAGTCCCCACTCCCTCTCCCCTGAACTCCCGGCCAAGGTTTATATCCCTCAACAAAACTGAATCCTCCGAGCGCTCGATCACCGCGCTACCTATCACCACGCTCCCAGACTCGTTCCACAGGATGTATCTGTAACCCCTTGGGAGCTCAAATCGGTCTATTAACATCTCATCCCCTCGCTCGTGCTGGGAGACTTCTCGTCGCAACAGTTAAAACTATTTATGAATCAAAGCTAGCCACGCCCGGGAGGATGCCAACTCCCTTGAAAAACCCTACCGAAACTTCCATAGGTCAACCGAGTGGAACCTTAACCGCTGCTGAGTGACCCGCGGTCTTCACGAACAATCTTGATAGGCCGCCGCTATCTGAAATGCTCAACGACTTCCATAGATGTTAACTAACCGCTCCAAAATATGGGCTTGCGGATCGGTGGACTATTTAGTAATCCGAGTGGTGGGGCCGTCGAGATTTGAACTCGAGTCGCCAGCACCCCAAGCTGGAAGGCTAGACCAAGCTACCCCACGGCCCCCATCTTTTTATACCTCTTTCCTCCCTTTAAGTTGATATCCGGGACGATGGAAATGCTAACCATCCAGCTCCACCGAATGAGGGTCTCAGAAATCAAGATGCTCGAGACTCCACGCGCCCAACCATCCATAAACAGTGACAAACTCCCCCACCGATTCCGAGCACGTGAACATGCCCACATCGCGCTGAGAACTGTGAATTTGACATCCAAGCGGTGCTCAAGTTTCCTGACCGCTCAACTTGATGTGTTGGGTATCATCCCACCCGTAACTCCCCCTTTCTCCCCCCTCACAAACGAAATCTCGCTGCAGGGATTGAGATGAAACTCTTCACCGCAGGTCCTGTAGCTTGCTACCCAGAGGTTCTAGAGGAGATGAGACACCAGATGTTCAGCCATCGCAGCGAGGAGTACCACAGATTACACAGGGACACCGTGGAAAGACTTAGATGGTTTCTTGAAATCGAAGATTGTCGAGTTTTCCTCTTCCCGAGTTCAAGCACCGGACTGATGGAAGCTTCTGTCCGCAATTGTGTGGAGAGGTGTATGCTGTGCACGGTGAGCGGAGAATTCGGGGAAAGATACGCTAAAGTCGGAGAAGCCAACGGGAGGAAGGTGGTGATCCTTCAAACCGAACCAGGGAAGCCTATTACCCCCGAACTCCTCGACGAGAAACTCTCCAAACACCCCGACGTCGAGGCTGTTACTGTCACTTATTGTGAAACCAGTGTCGGACTCTTGAATCCTCTCCCAGAACTCGCAAAAGTTGTGAAAGAACACGAGAAGCTCCTGTTCGTAGATGCCGTCAGTGCCATGGGCGGAATCGAAATTCATCCGGACGAGCTGGGTGTAGACGTTTGCTTCGCCGGATCTCAGAAGTGTTTAGGCCTCCCACCGGGTCTGGCCATAGCCGTCGTGAGTTCAAAAGCTATGGAGAAAGCCGAGTTGGTGAAGAACAAGGGATGGTATTTCGATTTCAAGAGATTCGAGAGATCCCAGATGAAAAACGAGACCCCCACGACCCCTCCCATACCACTCATCCTAGCCCTTAATCGAGTCCTGCGGATGATAGAGGAGAGGGGAAAGAGAGAATATTTCAGATTTTACTCACGTCGCGGTAAGAGAATAGCAGACGGGATCCGAAAGCTCGGTCTAACGCTTTTCACTGAAGAGGGGTATGAGAGTCCAACCATCTTCTGCATAAACGCCCCGCCCGGTATCAGCGGGATCGAGATTTATGAGCGGATGAGGGAAAGAGGATTCGAGCTGGCTAGAGGATACGGAAGGCTGAAAGAGAAAACCTTCAGGATAGGGAATATGGGGTACATCACGCTGGAGGACATAGATTCGATGCTCGAAAGTCTCGGAGAGGTACTCGGGATCTAAGTTTCCCCCCTCAAAAATTCGGCTAGGAATTTTATCGCGCAAAGTTTGGAGCACATACTGCAAGTCCTCAAATCTATAGAAGGCGGTCTCTTCCTCCTGAGCTCTCTGGCCCTTTTGGGGTACAAAGCGAGCTCGAACTGTTTATTCCAGTTGAGATTCCCACGTGCTTCGCCCATCTCGATGTCCCTCTTCCTATCCACACCCTTAGCCAAATCCGCCACGTGAGCTGCTATCCTTGCCGCGATCACACCCTCCCTCACATCATCTGGGGAGGGAAGGCAGAGATGCTCCGAGGGGGTGACATAGCAGAGGAAATCCGCACCCGCCAACGCTGCCACCGCTCCCCCTATCGCACCAACTATGTGGTCGTAACCTGGGGCGATATCGGTGACGATCGGACCTAGCACGTAGAAGGGTGCTCCATCACACACGGTCTTTTCGATCTTAACATTCCACTCAACTTGATCCAGCGGTAGGTGCCCCGGACCCTCAACCATAACCTGTACTGCCTTCTCCCTCGCCCTCTTCACCAACTTCCCTAGTTCGAAGAGCTCTCGAAACTGGAGGATGTCAGACGCATCCCCTATCGCCCCTGGACGCATGCCATCCCCAAGACTCAATGTCAGGTCGTATTCCCGCGCGATTTCCAGTAAGTAGTCGAACTCCTCGTAGAGGGGATTCTCTCTACCCGTCTTGATTATCCACGCTGCAAGAAAAGCTCCGCCCCTGCTCACGACCCCCAGCAACCTTTTCACCCCTCTCAGCTCCTCAACGACTCCTCTTGTCACACCGCAGTGCACCGTGACGAAATCCACCCCGTCCTCAGCATGTCTCCGAATCGTGTTAAAGATGTCATCCGAATCCATATCCACTATGCTTCCCCGTTTCTTCGCCGCTTCTATGCCAGCTTGATAAATTGGCACGGTACCTATCGGGATCCTCGTGGCATCGATGATTCTCCTCCTTATCCTGTTCAAGTCCCCCCCTATGCTCAGATCCATGACCGTATCGGCCCCGTACTCCTCTGCGATCCTGGCTTTCCTAACTTCCTCCCTCACCCTAACGTAATCCGGTGACGATCCTACGTTCGCGTTGATTTTGACCCTCAGCCCCTCACCTATCCCCTTGAACACGCGTGATTTGCGCTTAGGGTTGCTGAGGATCACTATCCTCCCCCGTGCCACACCCCGGAGCACGAACTTCAGAGGAAGACCCTCATCTCTCGCCACAGCCTCCATTTCTGGGGTCGCCCTTCCTTTCCTAGCCTCCTCCACTTGCATCGTCTTCTTACTCCCTTGTGAAGAAGGTGGAAATAAAGTTTTGAGAGTTCTCCTCCCGAGACAAAATGTCCACCCCCTCGAGCCAGCGATGTGTAACTCAAAGCATGACAACCGCATGAGCTTTCGTAGAGGCAAGGACAATGGCCCAACCTAGATTCACACCCGCCTGAGGTTCTAAGTCGGAACAGTCGATGAAAAGAGATGAACGCGATCGACAATCTGACGAATACGAATCCGACGAAAAATCCACGAATGGAATACCGCACTTGTGCATGGCTCCTGCCTCAGCGCCGGAACATGCCCAGCGACCACGGCTTGCGCCGGAACGCGGGGTGGAGGCCCCATCTCCACAGGCGTTCGCTCGGGCCGTTCCAGCTCCCTATCGAATCCCTCAGGGACGTTCTGCGAAGTACCTCTCCTTCCCGCTTGACGATAACCCCCTTCACTTTTTCCTTAATCTTTCGGTGAAGCTTGATGGGGATCTCACCGATTTTCGAGAGCACGAGCTTTCCGCTCTCAAGCTTGAAGCCCGACTGGTTGTAGTTCAGCGTCTTGAACCAGCCCCTTCCCCTCCTGCAAAGTACCATCTGACGGTTCAGCTTCCGCTCGGCTGTCTTTGAAGGATACAGGCGGAACCTGTGGCTAAGCATGGCCCCTGCCTCTACGTGTTTCTTCAGCGCGTCTGTATGTGTGCCCCGCCTTTTCATCCCCTCCCTTACGGAAGAGAACTTCCAGGCGGTAAAGTTAAAACTAGGGAGGGGCTAACTACAACGTGTACCAATGCTCAAGAGGGCTATTTTTATAGGTCGATTCCAACCCCCCCACAAAGGCCATTTAGAGGTATTCAAGAAGATACTGGAAGAAGTGGACGAACTCATAATAGGGATAGGAAGTGCCCAAGAGAGTCACACCATCGAAAATCCTTTCACCGCCGGAGAGAGGATGTTGATGCTGAGCAAGGCACTGGCTGAGACGGGGATCGACACATCTCGGGTGCATATAGTCCCTATTCCTGATGTCAACAATAATTCCCTCTGGGTCTCCCACGTGATTTCTTTCTCACCTCCATTCTCCATCGTGTACTCGGGTAACCCGCTCGTTCAAAGACTGTTTAAGGAAGCCGGCTTTGACGTGCGAGCTCCCCCCTTGTATAATCGACAAGAGTACCATGGAACCAAGATAAGGAAGCACATGATCGAAGGAAAACGATGGGAACACTTGGTGCCGAAACCCGTACTCAAGATAATGCTGGAGATAGACGCCGTCGACCGGATGCGGGACCTCTCGAAGACCGATTATCTCCTGAAACCGAAGAGGAAACGTCAAATCTGAAGAAGAGTTTCCCCAAGTCGATTCTTCCCCGCTCCACCACCACGCCCTCCGCCCTGAGGAGTCGGATTTTCCTTCCGACCCCCAAGCTGTATCCACCCACCCCCCCATCGGATCTCACCACTCGATGGCAAGGGATCTCCACCGGATGTGGGTTTTGGGCCAAGGCCCGTGCCACAGCCCTCCAAGCCAGCGGTTTTCCAACCGCTCTCGCGAGCTCCTTATAGGTGGTTACCTTCCCCCTAGGAACCAATCGGACGAGTTCCAGAACCCTAAGCTTGAACCCCATCATCAAAACTCACCCTATTCGTATTAGTCCTTAAGGATCTCGATTATTGAGGAGAACATGCCTGAAAGATTCATCGAGATAGATGGTTCGATGGGGGAAGGTGGAGGCGCCGTCCTGCGGACCGCGCTGGCACTGGGAGCTGTCAACCGAATGCCGGTGTGGATCCACCACATTCGAGCGAAGCGCAAAAAGCCTGGCCTGCAACCTCAACACTTGAAGGGGGTCGAGGCCCTAGCCACGGTCACCGGGGCGAGGGTTCGGGGGATGGAGCTGAACTCCACAGAGCTCTTCTTCGAACCCTCCGAAACTAGGGGTGGGAAATATAAGTTCGACATAGGAACAGCGGGAAGCACCACTTTGATTTTACAAATCCTCATGCCGGCACTAGCCTTCGCGTCCGAACCCGCGGAGGTAGAGATAAGAGGAGGAACCGATAACCCCTTCGCTCCACCCGTAGATTTTTTAAAGCATGTCACTCTGCCCATCATCTTCAAGCTCGGTTACAGAGTCGAGGTAGAATGTCTCCAGCGTGGGCATTACCCGAGAGGAGGTGGAAGAATAAGGGCCCGAACGTTTCCGGTTGAAAAACTTCAAGCGATCCACCTCACCGAGGCTGGAAAAGTTCTGAGGATAGCTGGGATATCCCACTGTGTTAAACTCCCCCCTCATGTGGGTACGAGACAAGCGCGTGCGGCGAAGCTGACCTTGCTGAAGGCTGGGTATAATGCGAAGATAAGCATCGAAACCTATGATCCCTCCAGCGATCCACACCTAGGACCGGGAAGCGGGATTACCATTTGGGCTGAAACCGAGAGCGGTGCGATACTTGGTAGTAGCTCCTTAGGGAAACCGGGGAAACCGGCGGAACGAGTTGGACGTGAGGCCGCCTCTTCCCTTGTGGCTCAGTTGAAAACCGGTTTTGCAGTTGACAGATACCTCACCGACCAGCTCATCCCGTACATCGCACTAGCGGAGGGGAGGTCGGAGATCTGGAGTACCGAGTTGACAACCCATACCCTAACGAATGTGGAACTCGTAGAGAAGATCCTAGGGGTGAAGTTCGAAATCGATGGAAAACTAGGAGAGCCTGGAAGAATATCGGTAGAGGGGAGGGGCCTCACTCGCGGATCGAACTTCGATTAAAACAAAGCACCAACCTATATAACCATCGAAAAGACGGAATGTGTGGGGATAAAAGGTGGAGGATCTCAGTACGGCGGAAAAACACAGGCAAAGAGAACTCTCCTCGATAAGAGAGCTTTCGGCTCCGTACTTCGATCGAGAGAAGTGGGAAAAACTCCGCAAACTGGTTTATCGACCAACCCCCCTCAACGTGGATGTGGTGATAGATGACACCACCCTCCGAGAAGGTCTGCAAATGGCCGGACTCACGACCCCAAAACCTGAAAACACATGTCGCATAGCATGTTTACTTCGGGATATAGGGATAGAGCGACTTGAGGTCTTGACCTACACCAAAACCGATCAAGAGGCGATTAGACTCATGCGGGATGAGGGGCTGGGGGAGATGCTCGCAGCGTGGTGCAGGGCCTCCAAGGCGGACGTAGACATGGCGATAAAACTTGATTTCAATCAAGTCGGGATATCTCACCCTGTCTCCTACATTCACTTCGAGAAATGGCCTGACAAATCTCCCCAGCAACTCACCGAACTCGTGGCGGGGGTCGTGTCCTACGCAGTGGACCATGGCCTCACCGTCTTCGTTCATGGGGAGGACAGCACCCGGGCGGATTGGGAATTCGAACGTAGCTTTATAAATGCGGTGGCGGAGGCTGGGGCGAAGGTGTACAGAATCTGTGACACGGTGGGGTGTGGACTCTCTGACCCCCTCGCGACTCTCCCCAACGGGATACCTGCGAAGGTCCGACACATAAGGAGGGAAACCAAGATACCCTATGTAGAAATTCACGCTCACGATGATTTCGGGAATGCGGTGGAAAACACGATGGCTACGATCAGGGCTGCCTCTGGTCTTTACGATAAAGTTTACGCCAGCACGACGTTTCTGGGGATAGGGGATCGGGCCGGAAACGCTGAAACGGAAAAAATCATCCTGAACTGCTACATTCACCACGATATCAACAAGTGGAACCTAAGTCTTTTCAGGGAGCTGGCGGTTCTGCTGGCCTCAAGCACCGGGTACACGCTCCCCTTAAACAAGGCCATAGTAGGTGATGCGGCATTCGCACATGAATCAGGCATTCACGTGCATGGGGTCTCAACCCTCCCCCTGATGTATGAACCTTTCCCCCCCGAGCTCGTCGGGCAGAGGAGGACGATAGTGATTGGGAAAAGATCTGGCAAGCACGGAGTCAAGCTCAAGCTCCAAGAGCTGTTGGGCAAACACGTGGATGAGAATGACCCGAGATTAGTTCAACTCGTCGACCTCATAAAGACGAAGTTCGTGAACGGGAACCGCAGATCTCCCCTCAAGAACGAAGAGTTCAAACAATACGCTCGTAAAGTCGGATTCGAGATTTGATGATTCGAGGGAGACATTTGCATACCGTAACCCTCATACCCGGAGACGGGATTGGGCCTGAAGTAATTGAAGCTGCACGCAGGTGTGTAGAGGCCACAGGGGTCTCGATCCGCTGGGAAATCGTGGAAGCTGGGGAAAAAGTGTTCGAGCGTGTCGGAGATCCCCTTCCGGAGGAGGTTCTGAACTCGATCCGGAGGAACCGGGTCGCACTCAAAGGTCCGATAACGACGCCCGTTGGAGGGGGCTTCAGGAGCGTGAACGTCGCCCTCAGGAAGTCTCTTGACCTTTACGCTAACGTGAGGCCGTGCAAATTGTATCCCGGAGCCAAGACGAGATACTCAGAAGTGGATCTCGTTGTCATCAGAGAGAATACTGAAGACCTGTATGCTGGGATAGAGTTCCGGTTGGGAGCGAGTGACACGCAGGAACTCATCGAGATCCTCAGAAAAAAAGGCGGAAACCTCAGAAGTGATTCGGGGATAAGCCTCAAGCTCATATCTCGAACCGCCTCCAAGCGTATAGTTCGGTTCGCGTTTGAGTACGCTAGGAAAAGGGGAAGGAAAAAAGTCACGGCCGTCCACAAAGCCAACATCATGAAATTTTCGGACGGTGTTTTTCTCGAAGCGGCAAAGGAAGTAGCAAGAGAGTACCCGGACATAGAGTTCGAGGATCGCATAGTGGATAACATGTGTATGCAGTTGGTGCAGAAACCCGAAGTCTACGACGTGCTGGTATGTCCTAACTTGTATGGGGATATTCTCTCCGATCTCTGTGCTGGACTCGTTGGCGGACTCGGGATAACACCGAGCATGAACGTTGGAGAGGGGATAGCCGTTTTCGAGCCAGTTCACGGGAGTGCCCCGAAGTACGCTGGAATGAACAAGGCGAACCCTACCGCCGCCATCCTCTGCGGGGCACTCATGCTCGAACACTTGGGGGAGGAGAAAGCCGCTACAAAGCTGGAAAATGCTGTGGCCCGGGTGATAGCCGAGGGCAAAGATGTAACCTATGACCTCAAAAAGGATCCCAATGACCCCTCAGCGGTGGGCACGAGCCAGATGGCCGATGCTGTGATCGAGGCTATGCAGGAGTTTTAACTTTTTGGAAGAGAAACCGCATGAACTGATCGCCGACCAAGAACCCCACCGAACCCCGCCTGCCATTTTTCTCCGTGAAACTCAACCCGTCCCCCTTCAGACCCGGACCGTACACCGCGAAGGGAACGGGCTCTGCCACATGGGTTTTAACCTCAATCGGAGTAGGATGATCAGGAAGGACGGCTATCCTAGAGTTCTCCGGGAGTCCGTCGAGCAGGTGCCCGATCAACCGCCGATCCAAGTCTTCTATCGTCTTTATTTTCATCTCTAGATCACCTTCGTGTCCTGCCTCATCGGGGGCTTCGACGTGCAAGTACACGAAATCGTGATCCTCCAGTGCTTTTAAGGCGTAAACGGCTTTTCCCTCGTAGTTCGTGTCGAAGTATCCGGTCGCTCCGGGAACGTTTATTATGCTCATCTTTGTGTACACCCCTATCCCCCTTATGAGGGGAACTGCCGAGATCATTGCCGCCCTCAGCCCGTATTTTTTCTTGAAGCTTTCGAGTTTGGGTCTTTTTCCATGGCTCCAAAGCCATATCATGTTCGCGGGATTCTTTCCCTGTTTTTCCCTCACCAAGTTCACGATGTGGCTCGAAAGAACTTTCCTAGAATCCAACATCAACTTATTCAGCTTTTTGGCCACCTCGTTCATTCGGGGTCTGATCATATGCTCTGAGATGGGTTCACCAGGGATCTCGTGGGGCGGATCTGTTTGTATTTCCGGATTACAATTTCTAAGTACGAATATGTGCCTGTAGGTGATGCCCGGATAGAACTCTCCTATCCTGAACCTACGGCCGAGCTCCTTTATGAGTTCCCTCGCCTCCTCGGTGGTTATGTGGCCCGCTGAGTAGTCGTGCATCCTCCCTTCTCTTTCAGTGATCAGATTACACCTAAAGGCTACATCTTTGGCACCCAGCTTTATCCCCATGTCAGCTGCTTCGAGTGGACCTCTACCGGTGTAACAGCATTCCGGTTTATAACCGAGTATTGAGAGATTGGCCACATCCGAACCCGGAGGCATGCCATTCGGAACGGTTTTCAAGACACCCATCCTTCCCTCCCTCGCTATCGAATCCATGTTTGGTTTATGCGCCACTTCCAATGGAGTCTTACCGCCCAACTTCCTGACCGGGTGATCGGCCATCCCGTCCCCGAGCACTACGATGTACTTCAAGCCCCTGCTACCCAACTTCTCAAACCCTCCTGAGCCGCCCCTTACCCCGGGGAGACGGAGCCCGAACGTTGACGATTCCGCTCGCGGAGAACCTCATCTCAAACCTTAGGATCTTTGGGGGGTGGTTTTCAACAAGCCCCATCGGAAGCCCATAGGGAAGCACGTTCATATCTTTACCATTTGGTGAGCGGTCTTTAGTGAACTACCCCTCCTCACGGAAGGAGCTTCTCCGACCGTGCCTTCACGGCTTGGGGAACTCCAGCACGGGACCCTTTACGGAGACCTCTGTCCCAGAGGCGTCCCCGACAAAATATGTCACCAAAAGTGTATATATGAATTGCGGGCTCTCATCCCCTCCCTTTCGAACTTCCCGCCCGCATCGGTTAAACGAAGGGGGGATCCCGCCGGGACCTCGACGATTTCCTCCGACTCGGTTTATCCCCGTACACATCCTCCGGCCTGAAGACTCGTTTAAGCACGTGCACGAGTTTGCCCCCCCTGAGCTCGCGATAGAAACACGACCTGTACCCTTCATGACAAGCCCCTCCGATCTGCTCGACCCTGTACAGAAGGGCATCTCCATCACAATCGACCCTCACCGCCTTGAGTTCTTGGTGATGACCGGAGACCTCTCCCTTCAACCAAAGCTTATTCCGAGAGCGGCTCCAGTAGTGCATCAAACCACTCGTGAGGGTTTTGATGACCGCCTCCTCGTTTTGGTGGCCCACCATCAGTACTTCCCCTGTTCTCCAGTCTTGGACAACCGCCGTCACGAACCCTTCAGAAAGCTTTATCCGTTTAACGATAGCTTTGGCTTCGGCTGGTGTCAGCCTCATCTCAACCACCTCGAGGACCTCCTCTGAAAAAAGGTTGAGAGGAGAATCGACTCCCGAACATCATGGGCCCCTACGAGTCCCTTTCACTGGGGTGGCTGATAACACTTCCCTCCGCACGCTCCATGCATGCGCATGTAATCCTTCCGCCTCTGCTATCTTCTCCGCAATCGGTGCTATCCTCCTCAAACCATTTCGACTCAACTCTTGGATACTCAAGAACTTGAGAAAATCGAGCACCGTCAAACCCCCCCTCCACCGGGCTACCCCTCCGGTGGGAAGAACGTGACTCGGACCGACGGCGAAATCTCCAGCGGCTGGTGGGGACCATCGTCCCAACAAGATCGTTCCAGCGCTCCTCACATACCTCAAAACCTCTCGGGGGTTCCGGATCATCAACTGGAGGTGCTCTGGGGCATACTCGTTCACGAACTTTATCGCATCCGCTAGACTCTTCGTGACCACGAACCCCCCATGCCTGTGAATGGCTGTTCGCACCGCCTTCGCCTTCGGGAGTTCCTTCAAAATTCCATTTATCCTCTCGAGCACCCGGAACGCGAGCTTTCTGGACGGTGTCAGGAGGATGACCGTCGCGTTGGGGTCATGCTCAGCTTGTGCCACCATATCCCATGCCACCCATGCGGGATCAGCAGAAGAGTCCGCCAGGATCACGAGTTCGGTGGGTCCCGCGGGGAAATCTATTCCCACTCTCACCGAAACCAAGAGTTTGGCTACCGTCACATACACATTCCCCGGTCCGACAATCTTGTCCACCCTAGGAATCGTCTCCGTTCCCCACGCCATGGCGGCTATCGCTTGGGGCCCGCCTACCCTGTAAACCTCTCCACCTCCCGCTATATCTATAGCCACCAATGTAACTGGGTCTATCCTCCCATCTCGGCTAGGGGGAGTACATACCACGATGTGCTCCACTCCTGCGACCTTGGCTGGAACGATCGTGTGAAGGGCGGTAGAGGGATACCTCGCCAACCCACCGGGTATGTATATCCCAACCCTATCCAAGGGACGAAGTATCTGCCCAGCCCTGACCCCTGGGACAACTTCGGTGTTCCATTCCTTGGGAAGTTGCTTAGAGTGATAGTGTCTGATTATCTCGGCGGCCTCCCGGATGGCCGACAAGACCCCCGGATCGATCTCGTCGTAAGAGGATTCTATTTCATCCTTGCTCACCCGAATTTCTCCTCGTTTTAGCATTACCCGGTCGTATTTCTTGGTGAGTTCGAGGAGGGCCGCATCTCCCTCCCTCCGAACCATTTCTATTATTCGTCTCACTTTTGGAATCACGACATTCAAGCTCGGTCGGGACTTATCCACCAACCTCTGCCTAACCCCAGGGTTCTTCCCGAGGTCAATCGTTCGAAACACTACACCACTCCCTTCGTGCTCGGGACACCCTTTATCCCCCACTTGTGGACAGCTTGTTGGAATGCCAAGCCCAGAGCTTTGAAGATCGCCTCTGCCTTATGATGATCGTTCCTTCCACTCAACACGCGCACGTGCAGATTGAGACGGCCGTTCACGGCAAAAGTATGGAGCAGATGCTCCACCAACTCACTATCCATATCCTCCAGCCTCTTGCCCCTGAACTTAACCTCCACGCACGAATATCCTCTACCACTAAGGTCCAAAGCCAAGAGCACCAAAGCATCGTCCATCGGGACGATAGCATCCCCAATCCGCCTTATCCCTTCTCTATTCCCCAACGCCCTCTCGACACACTTTCCGAGTACGATCATCACGTCCTCGGCCACGTGATGTTTCATGTCTCCTGCCGCCTCCACCTTGAGGTCAAGGCACCCGTGCTTGGCGAAGCTCGCGAGCATGTGGTCTAGGAACTTAATCCCTGTGTTCACCTCGACTTTACCCGAACCATCCAAGTTCAGGTTCACCTTCACAAACGTTTCCTTGGTTTTCCTCCCCATCTCACATCTTCTCATCCGCATCGAATTACCTCCATAGCCTGTTTTAACGTGAACTTTCCCTCGTAAAGAGCTGTGCCCACCACGAGCCCTGCTATCCCTGTAGCTTTGGCTACGCGTATGTCTCTAAGTGAGCCGACCCCCCCGGACGCGAAAACGGGGATGTGCACCGAAGCTACGAGTTCGCGAATGCGTTCCCTGCCGAGCCCCCCCATACTACCCTCCACATCCACATCGGTAAAGAGTAAATAGCCCACCCCCACACCCTCGAACTCCTTCGCCATCTCAACAACACTTCGACCCGTCTGCTCCCGCCACCCCTCTATCACGACCTTCCCCGACCTAGCATCTACCGCGACCATTACCCTTTTCCCTCCGAGTACTTCCACGAACTCTCGCACGAGATCCGGATTCTTCACAGCGAGTGTTCCAACGATCACCCTACTCGCCCCCCCCTTAACGAGTTCTTCGGCGCGGTCCAGCGAACGCACCCCACCACCAACCTGCACTTCAACGTCGACCTCGTCTAAGAGCTTTAGAATGACTTCGAGATTGTCCCCATTGCCCATCGCCGCATCTAAGTCTACCACATGAAGCAGTGGTGCTCCCTCTCCCACCCATCTCTCCGCCCACTCGATTGGATCTCCATAGATTTTTTCCTCTGCCAGTCTCCCTCCTCTTAGCTGAACACATCGCCCCCTGCGGATATCTACGCTGGGCACGACGAGCAAGACCTGCACCTACGGGAGGATCCTTTCTATCGGGACGACGAGGATGTCCCTTGCACCCATCCGCTTTACCGCTCTGACTATGCGGTAGACCTCCGCCCCGTCAACCACCACTTGGATCGCCAGCATCGGTTCTTCAGACTCAACCCTCGAAACCGTTGGCCCCGCCATTCCCGGCAGCACCCTCTTTATCTCATCCAGCTTTGACTCCGGGAGGTTCAAAAGAATCAGCTTTTTTCCTTCGGCTGCGATCACGCTTTGAAGCGCCGTCTTGACTTCCTCGATTTTCTCGCGCTTCATTTTCAAGCTCTCGGGATTCGCTACGAGCCTTGCCGTGCTCTCCAAGATCGTGTCAACGACTTTAAGACGGTGGGTTCGAAGTGTGGTCCCGGTGCTCGTGACATCCACTATCAGATCGGCCACCCCGATCAAGGGAGCGATCTCCGCAGCACCCGTGATATCGACCACCTCAACTTTCACCCCCTTCTTGGTGAAGTAACGACGGGTCAGGTTCGGGAATTCGGTCGCCACTCTCATTCCTTCCCTGTAATCAGTTGGAGAATTTATTCCAGTCCCCTCAGCTGCTGCGATTACCATCCGGGTGAACCCATAGCCTAAGTCGAGAAGCTCCACTACCTCGTTCTCCCTTTCGTTCTCACACACCAAGTCATGACCCGTTATGCCCAAATCGGTAGCACCCCCACTTACGAAGTCAGGGATATCTTCAGCCCTCACGAACACGAGTTCGATATCGGGATCATTGGTCCGTGCGAAGAGTTGCCTGCTATCCCTCCCGAGCACTCCTATACCTGAAGTCTGAAGTAACCTAACACTCGGCTCCTCCAGATGCCCTTTGGGTACGCTTATCTTTAACTTCACACCATCACCTCTGCTCCAATTTTTTGAGCACGTGTATGAGTTTTTCGTTTTGCTCTCTAGTTCCCACCGTTATCCTGACCCAATCCGGGCCAATACCTCTGAAACCTGAAAGATCCCTCACCAAGATGCCATGTTCGAGGAGAAAATCACAGAACTCACGAGCCCCCATTCCAAAGTTGGAGACGTTGGCCATCAAGAAATTCGCATCCGAAGGCAGGACGCGCATCCCTAATCCGGACAGCTCCTCGTACAAGTATTCTCTCCCCCTCCTAACCTCGGACACCACCCACCGCAGGTATCTTTGGTCAAGCAGGGCTCGCTCAGCCGCGACCTGTGCAAGCACGTTGACGCTGAATGGCTGCCGAATTCTCTCAAACACCTCGGCGATGTTGGGGTGAGCCACCGCGTACCCTACGCGCAGACCGGCCAAACCAAAAGCTTTCGAAAAAGTTCTGAGCACGACCAAGTTCTCTCTTCTCCTCACCAGACCGATGACCGAGTACCCAGCAAACTCTGCGTAAGCTTCATCCACAACCACTACCTTGCCCGCATCGAGCAAATCCTCAATACCCCCCACGTCCACCCCATTCCCAGTTGGATTGTTGGGTCTCCCGATGAAAACAAGTTTCACATCCTTAGCAGCAGAAACGAGTTCCCTTGAATCCCAGCGGAAGCCCCGGAGCTTCATGAACTTCGGGACCCCTCCGTTCACCCTGCTCGCTATCTCGTAGAAACTGAAGGTCGGGAGGGGAATCAAAACTTTGTCTCCCATGTCCAGAAAGGATTTACAAACGATATCGATGAGCTCATCTGAACCATTCCCGAAAACTAGGTGGTCGCTCCCTATTCCCAAATATCCTGCCACCTTCTTCTTTAATCCATCGACTCCTGGATCGGGATAAAATCCTATCAACGAAACCGCTCTCCTAATCGCCTTCAAGACGGACGGGGAGGGGCCGAACGGACTTTCATTGGAGGCCATGTTGATGAGCCCCCTAGCCGTCTCCCCATACCCCCCAGCGAAGGGATACGGTTTTCCGGATCTCAAAAGTCTTCTCGTTCTGATCGAAAGTGCTCTCACCATCCCAGCTCCCTGATAAAATTTTTCGGATTCTTGACAACCACCTTCCTGGATTCGTTCCTATCCAACCCCGCACCCATCGCCACATCCATCGCTTCCTCAAACGTGAGGAGTTCCTCTGGAGCGTGAGCATCCGTATTTACGAGAAGCATTGCTCCTGCACTGAGTGCAACTTTGGCAACCCACCCATTGGCAAGACAATGCCCCCTCCTCGAAGTCAGTTCTAGGTAGACCCCAGAATCCCTAGCACGTTCCGCTTGCCGAAGCGTCAGAAAACCCGGGTGCGCCAGTATGTCTACATCACCGCATGCCAGGGCTGCCTCATTCGTCCCCTTCGCCACGGGTTCAACCGGAGTTTCCCCATGAACGACGACTACTGCCGCTCCCAGCTCCCGTGCTAACTTGGCCATTCTCCGGATGCTCCGGGGAGGGAGGTGGGTGAGCTCAACCCCGGGAATCACTTTGATCCGCATGTAACGATTCAACTCTTCAGCAGCCCTCACCACTTGAGGAACGATGGTCTCTAGATTCGAACCGTCCACGTGGTCGGTGATGGCTATGGCCACATGGCCCTTCTCCTCAGCCCTCTTAGCGAGTTCGCTGGGTAAAACCTCGCCGTCACTCAGTAACGAGTGAACATGAAGATCTATACGCATCTTTCCTCCCACTCTGAACCTTTCAGATTCGATGCCATTTCGCCACCAACATCCTTCATGAGATTTTCCTCTTGAGTGATTTCTCTCTCCGTTCGTCGGTGGCGAGTCTGGTGATCATCACGTTGGAGGGGTGGAGCCTCCGGGGCACCTCTGATCCGTCTATTTTTCTTATCGTCACACCCTCCACGACTATCGCCCTCCTCTTCGTATCCACTTCCAGCACTTCTCCTTCCAGCTTCTTGAAGTCCCCCCGCATGATCCTCACCCTGTCACCTTTTCTTACCGGGAGGGAACGTCTACGAAACTTCTCCCGCAGCTCTTTACTCAGGGGAGCCGCAAGCTGCTTACGTCTTCGGTGAAGGGGGAGGGTGTAAAGCTCCAACCTTTGCCTCCTCGGTTGTCTGCTCTTCACTAAACCACCATCGATGCTATCCCCGCTATCTTCGGCCAGCGCTCAGCAGCTTCCCTCGCTATCGGCCCTCTGATCTCCGACCCTTTTGGTGTTCCCTCCGTGGTTATGATCACGGCCGCGTTGTCCTCGAACTTCACCCTCATCCCATCGATACGCCTGTACGGTTTTTTCTGCCTTACCACCACCGCCCGCATTATCTGTTTCCGGAATTCGGGTGTACCTTTTTTAACCGATACCACCACTTGATCTCCGACCCCCGCAGACGCTAGTCTTCTCCTCCTTCCCTTATACCCGACGACCGAAATTATCTGGACCTCCTTGGCCCCGGTGTTATCCGCACAGACGAGCCTCGCACCGATCGGAAGTGCACGCACGGGGGTCACGGGACTCGCTCCGATCGAAGCTGTGGCGACTGCCCTCTTGCCCATCTCAAGCCCCCTTTTCCCTCTGAATCACGACAAAGGATTTGGTTTTACTCAATCTTCTGCATTCGGCTATCCTGACCCTGTCCCCGACGCGTGCGTTTATGCAAGGAGGATTGTGAGCATGCAACTTCGAGGTCCTCTTCTCGAATCTCTCGTATTTTCGCACCCTGTGTACACGGGGGATTTCAACCGTTACCGTCTTCGCCCTCCTATCGCTGATGACTGTCCCCTCCAGAACCCTCCCCCTAACCGAGAGGGTACCGTGGAATGGGCACCTAGGATCGGAGCACGATTCGCCCGGAGGTTTGACGCCAAGCACCGTCCTTTCCACCTTCATCCTCTCCTCACCCTATCTTCCGGCCTTCCAACCAATCTGATCCCTTCTATCTCCACATCTTCTCCATTGGGCAAGGTGAACCTCAGATGGACTACTGATTTTGGAACGCTTTTTACTTTTTCCCCCGCCTCGATCTTGAGCATGTTTTTGGTCTCATCTACTACGATACCCTTGAGAGACTTAAGACTCGGATCCGAGCTTTCCAAGACCACCACCTCCAACCCTATCAGCTCATGACGCATGAAGTTGTGCTTGGTTATCGGCATGCTCACTCTCTGATATCGATGGAATCAGGCAAAAAACCCATTTCGATCAATACATCCTTTATCTTGTCCTTGTGGTCACCTTGGAGTTCGATGACCCCGTTCTTGACGGTTCCACCGCATGCCATCCTCGACTTGAGTTTCTTCGTCAATTCCTTCAAATCCTTCCCCTTTTCATCTATCCCCTCTATTATGGTCACCGTTTTTCCGAACTTCCGATTAATTGAATAAACCGTTATCTTCTGCTGTTCTCGTGCTATCTCCCTGCAGACACAAAGCTCTTTGGGAAGACCACACCGCGGGCAAATCTCCTGCATCAGTGAACTTTCACCTTTTCTTTTTCTCTTATTATGGTTAAAATCCTTGCTATCGTGCGTCGCAGTTCCCTCGTTTTCATCGGGTTGTCGGACGAAGTTCCACCCCTAGCCATCGCCCTCTCTCTAGCGAGTTCCGCACGTAACTCACGGAGCTTAGCCTTAAGCTCATCTAGACTCATGCTCCTCACTTCATCCGCCCTCAGCACCGCCATCCTTTCCCTCCACTTTCTCTTCGGGTTCTCCACCCGTTTCCGTCACCCGAAGTGCCTCCCCCTCTGGCTCCTCCGGTCCGATCCTTATCTCATCCGGCGTCGGAACCGGTGGCATTATCCGCACCTTCACTCCAACCACCCCCGGAGGAAGCTTGGCATAGGCGTAGCCCCTGCTCACGAGTTTCTCCGCAGGTTCACCGGCTTTGCTCAAGTATCCTTGGTAGAACCTCACCCTCCTAGCTCTTTCACCGACTATCTTTCCCGAAATGACTATCTCGGCCCCCCTTGCTCCCGCCTCCATTATCCTGCGCAGAAAGGCATGACCGATTGATCTCACCCGTGATCCCCTCTCCAGCGCAAAGGCTATCCGTTTCGCCATTATCTGCGCGTTAAGCTCCGGCTTTTCGATCCCCACCACCTCCACCTGGGGATTCTCCATCCCAAACCTCTGCGCCAATTCATCCGTGAGCTCCTGAATCGTCCTTCCCTTTTTACCTATGACCGCCCCGGGACGCTCCACGTACAAAGTCACCCTCGTCCCCGTGGGGATCCTCCCTATCTCCACCCCCCCATACCCGGCATGCTCCAGCTCCTCCTCCAAGTACTCGTCCAGCTCAGCGAGTTCGATCACTTTTTTGACGAAGAATTTTTCGACCTCCATTTTCCCTCATGCCTCCTTGAGAATTATCTCCACATTTGTGAGTGGCCTGTTGTATGGGGTGGCGCGGCCAAAGGCCCGGGGGAGAAACCCTGGAATGGTAAACCCTCGCTTCGCACTCGCATGTACGATACGGAGTCTATCGACTTCTAACCCCTTGTAGCTCGCATTCGCTTCCGCGTTTTCTAAAACCTTCAACACGGCTCTCGCGGCCTTGACCGGATATGCGCCTGCCCCTCCCGCGCCTCGCGTGTGGGCAAGTTTTTTGCGGTGGCGTCTGAACGGAACCGGTCTCTGCTTCTTCATCACTTCTTCTAGGTACGACTTCGCGTCCTTAAGTCTCATCCCCCTTATGGCCCTGCATACTTCCACCGCGTCCTTGGGCGAGATCCTCATCTCCCTTCCCATGGCCCTGCTACACGGTTCCTCAACTCGGGCTGAATAACCGATCTTTGGCATCGTATCACTTCAACGGCACGTACATGGAACTCCGAGTCGCCCCCACCCCCGGGGTACCGTGGATCACCCTCTTCCTCGTCTGACTGAACTCGCCAAGTCTGTGCCCAATCATTTCCGGCTTTATTTCCACCACCACGAATTCCTTCCCGTTATGGACTCCGAACTTCAAACCGACCATCTCCGGGAGAATGACCATCTCTCGACAATGGGTGCGGATGATCACGTTCTTCCCATCCCCCCTCTTTAAAACCTTCCTCACCTTCCTGAGCAGGGTCTTCTGGGCGGGCGTTAAGCTGTGCAGCGACCTCCGCTGGCGTGAGGGGAGGAGCTTTGAGAATTCTTCCATGGAGAGCTTCCGGAGCTCATCAAGCGTGTATCCCCGATAGGTGAATTTCTTCGGCATGGACTTACCTCTTCCCGGTTCGTCTAGCCCCTATCAGGCCAACTTTTTGGCCCGGCGGAGCACGTCTGGAGACCACCTTGGGTCTTCCCGCATGTCTTCCCCTTCCCCCACCGAATGGGTGATCGACCACGTTCATCGCCACCCCCTTGACGCGTGGATAGGGTTTGCCCTTCGCCAGCATCGCATGATATCTCTTTCCAGCTTTGAGGAACGGTTTCTCGACTCGCCCTCCACCCGCAACCGTGCCCACCACGGCACGGCAACTCAGATCCAATGCGCGGATTTCTCCGGAGGGTAACTGAACCATCGCCCTCCCAGCTTCCCGTGCCACTAAGACAGCGTGGGAGCCGGATGACCTAGCGAATTTGCCCCCGTCTCCGGGTCTAGACTCCACATTGAAAATTTTCGTGCCCTCGGGGATATCCGCCAGCGTCATCACACTCCCCAGCTTAGGCAGGGTCCCGGGTCCGCACTCTATCTCATCGCCCACCCTTATACCTTCTGGGGCGAGCATGACAATTTTCTCACCGTTATCGAGTCTCACCTCCATCACTGGAGAATTCCCCCCCCGCTCGTGGAGAATATCTACCACCACCCCTTTCCTCACCTCTTGGGGGGGGAGCTTGGCCTCCCCTACCCTCCGCCAACTCTTGGCCCGATAGGTGGGTGACCCCTTACCTATCCGCTGAGCTCTGATTATCTTTCCCATTTAGATCACTCCAAGCTTAGATGCTACCTCATCCGCAATAAATTTTGGTGTGAGTCTCACGTATGCACGCTTTTTGCCGTCTGGGGTTCGTTCCGTCCTCACACTTTCGACTTCCACCTCGTAGAGCACCTCTACCGCGCGCTTCACATCGTTGCGGGTAGCATCGGGGGAAACCACAAACGTCAATTTATTCTCAGACTCTATCAGTCTGACGGCCTTCTCCGTGGTGACCGGATACAGCAACACTTTGTGAGGATCCTTCATGAGAGCATCGCCCCCAACTTCTGAACGGCGGACCTCGTCCACACCGTCAGCCTAGCTGGAACCCCCCCCGGTGCTAGTCGCTCCACGCCCAGATCTCTTACCTTGACTACCTCCGCGCCCGGGAGATTGCTCACCCCCAACGATATTCCCCTATCATCTGAAACTACGATCAGCGGACCCACACGGCGTCTGTATTTCCTTCCCCGCATTTTCCCTCGACCCGCACGGATTTTCACACCGTTGATCACCCTCTCAACATCTTCCCACAATCCTAGTCTTTGGAGGACCTCTTTCACGCGCTTCGTTTCTCTGAGTTCCTCCAACGCATCGTCAACCACGAGTGGAAGCTCGGGTACGTGTTCCAGTCTATGGCCACGCGAACTCACAAGCATCCTATCTCCGGTAGCTGCCACCGCCGAGCGCAACGCCAAACGGCGCTCCTTTTTGTTTATCCTCTCCTTCAAAACCTTCTCCACTTTCGGAGGATGAGCTCTCCTCCCCCCAACCGTGTGGGGGGAAAACGCTCCCCTGCCCGCTGCTGGATACCTGCTTCCCTTTACCCTACGTACCCTAGCGACACCATACCCCTTTCCCCACGTCTCCGCGGATGTCCGCTTGCCAGCCATGGAATCCACGGCTTTGGGCTGGAGTCTCGCCGTTTGTGCTGCGATGACCGCTCGCTTGATGAGGTCGGGTCGATACTCCTCCTCAAAAACCTCGGGGAGTTCGATCTCATCCGCTCTCTTCCCATCCAAGGAGAAGACCGAAACCTTCATCCACTTCCCCCCGTACTCGCGATGTAGGTTATCGTTGGGGCGGGGCCTGACTCCTTCGGAGGTCTGATCGCCGACCGCAAGTGAATAAGCCTCTTGGTCGGCCCGGGAATGGAACCGGAGACCAAGATGTAATCACCTCTTACCGGGCCCCACCTCTTGAATCCCTCTTTGGGGCTTACTTCCTCCCCCCTCGTGCCAACTTTGAAAATCCGCTTGTTCAGATCCGTCCTCTGATGGTATCCCATTTGTCCCGCAGCTGGAACCGTCCACATTACCCTCGAAGGAGTCCAAGGACCGAGCGTGCCGACTTGCCGTCTTCCCTCATCCGTCTTGCGGGGCAATATTTTTACTCCCCAACGTTTGACGGGGCCCTCAAACCCTTTACCCTTCGTTATCGCTATCGCATCCACATACTCCCCAGCCTTCAACACTTCAAGAGCCCGAACCTCTTTCCCGAGCAAACCCTTGCAGTACTCCCATTTCTCCGCCACGCTCGAGCCACCCACCCCTATCTCTACCAGATCTGGCTTCTTCTTCGGGCCCGAGGAGAGCCTAGGTTGGGTGCAAGCGATCACCCTCATATCCTCCACCCTTCCAGATTTCACGAGCTCTTCAGCTTTTTGTATCTGGGATTGAAGGTCCACCCTCTTGGGTAAGGAGATAACCCTCTTCAGGTCCTCTGGGGGAGTGGTCCAGACTTCGGTCAGCGTCCTGAGACCACGCGTATTCTTGGCGTAGAGACGAATGCCGCACACCATAATCGGGGGGGCATCGATCACGGTCGCGGGGGTGGATAACTCGCGCCCCGAGGTTAGGCTCGTTTTCCTATCGTCTATATAGAACACATGGGTCATGCCAGCCTTGTACCCCACGAAACCGAGCAAACGCGGGCTGGTATCGGCTGGCCATGCCCGCACGTGGGCGATGGGTCGAGGAGCCCTCACCCTCGGCGTGTACGCAAGGGAACCCCGCCTCGGTCTGTGCGCACGTTTTCCCATCTCACATCACCGCATTGATCAGTGCTAGCGTTACGAACACGGCTTCCTCCGTTCGCACGGTGGCCGTGCCTTGGTTCGGTATCGTGTTCGCCACGATATCGAAAAGCTCATCCGCCTTCCTCCCTTCCCTCTCACATATTCGGTACAGCCCCTGACGCGGCCCTCCGAACACCGCCACAACTCGTTCGGGCTTCCTCTCCGTGAGCTCCCGGATGAGCTCCTCCAATTTTTTACCGTATCTCGATGTCCCTATTTTAAAATAAGCCTTAAAACGCTTTAGGGTGTCCGCTAAGCTCCCCTCCGAGGTCACTTCGTATCCCCAGTACTCCCCACTCTCTTCTTTGGATACCCTTTCCACCAAAATGCGTTTTCCACCGATCTTCCTCCCGAGTTTAACCGTTAGCCTCTCCCCCACCCTCACCCTTTCACCCAACACCCCCCTCTCACCCAGCCCCATTTCCAAAATGCTCCGCCTCGCCTCCGTTCTCACGACCACCGCCTCTCTGAAGTCGCCCGGAGACTCTTTTTCACCCCGAAGGGGATGATGGGGGGTGCGGAGGGGGGGAAGCATTCCAGCGTATCTAAGCTCCTTTCGTTTGGGGAAGAGGTACTTCCTGAGATACTGGGGGGTCTCAATGTATCGGAGGATCGTGGTTATCAACCGTGCTTCTTCCCTCGGATCCGTAAGGTGAGGATCCCTATCGTCGTAGACCACTACTTCTCTCACCCTGAATATCGCTAGAGCACGTGCCACCACCCCCACCTTGATCGTTTTATCTAACAGCCCCTGCCCATCGGCCACGAGCGATACGGGAAGCAGAACAGATATCTCAGCCATCCGATTAACCCTTGGCTACACCTAGGGGTACGAGCCTCGCAACTTTTCGAGCTATCCCGGCCCTGTGGGAGACCTCTACTATCCTATCTATGTCCTTGTAGGCATCGGGAGCCTCTTCAGCTATCACCGAGAGCTTGGCAGCGCGGACGAAAATCCCGCGAGAGCTGAGATTCCGTCTCACCTCCTCCCCCCTAAACTGCCTCAGCGCTGCGGTTCTGCTCAAGTGCCTCCCCGCCCCGTGTGCCGTCGAGCCGAAGGTCTCCTCCATAGCTCGGCGGGTACCGACTAGGAGGTAAGAGGCAGTCCCCATATCCCCCGGGATGATCACCGGCTGTCCGACCTCCCGATAAATCGATGGAATTTCTGGATGCCCGGGTCCAAATGCCCGAGTGGCACCTTTACGATGTACCACAACTTTCTTCCTCTCACCGTTTACCTCGTGATCCTCAAGTTTCGCGATGTTGTGGGCCACATCATAAACTATGTGCAGGCCCAAGTGCTCAGCTTCCTTCCCGAAAACTTGCTCGAAGGACTCCCTCGTCCAGTGGGTTATCATCTGGCGGTTTGCCCAAGCGTAATTAGCGGCACATGCCATCGCGGAGAAATAAGCTTGTCCTTCCTCAGACTTGAAAGGAACGTTCACGAGTTCCCTGTCCGGTAGTGATACCTCGTACCGCCTAACCACGCGTTCCATCGTGCGCAGGTAATCGGAACAAACTTGATGCCCAAGACCCCGTGACCCGGTGTGAATCATTACCGTAACCTGTCCTTGGTGGGTCAAACCGAACTTGCGTGCAACTTCTGGATCGAAGATGCGATCGACTATTTGGACCTCCAAGAAGTGATTTCCGGAGCCTAGGCTGCCGAGCTGCGGGAACCCGCGTTGCTTGGCCTGGGAACTTACCCGCTTCGCGTCAGCCCCCACCAGACACCCCCCCTCCTCCAGTCGCTCCAGATCTTCTTCCCATCCGAATCCATTCTCGACCGCCCACCGCGCACCGTTCTCCAAGACCAAGTCCAGCTGAGCTGGGGTGAGCTTGATGTGACCAGTGCTTCCCAATCCTGATGGAACATTTCGGAAGAGGGTTTCGATGAGCTGGTGGAGCTTGGGTGTGACATCATTTTTATCGAGATCTGTTCGGAGGAGACGAACTCCGCAATTGGAAACAACAAAGCTATTTGCAACGAAGTTGTGATCCTTGTGATCAATTGTAAAGTCATACACAAATCCTCTAAATCCACGGATAACTTCCTTTCTCGCAACGGTGTCGTACACCAATCCTGAGCGACCAAGCTCTGTTCTTATTTTCTTGACGTATTCGTCGAAAGTCGGAAAAGTGGTCGGTTTTGATCTGTTTTCTGATCCTCTTTTGTATTTTAACCTCAGACGTAAGTATTCGGTTGCCAATGCTGCGAGGAAGTGATGTTCCTCATTAAATTCATAGCCGATTTTCGACCAGAGTTTCAAAAGATTTTCATCGTTTCCTGAGATGGATAACCTGAGACCCACGGTGTTGGTGGTTAACGGAATCTCATAAACGTCAAAAGTGTCTATTCCAAACTCCCCAAGCAACTCACGGATCTGACTCAAAAACTTGTAGCCCGAATCTTTGAGATCCTTTCTCTTTGGAACCGTTATTGAAGGCGCGTTGAAAGTATATGGGTGTTCTCTAGACGTGCACGGTTTGGATAGCTCTGCACCGAAGAGACCAGCTAAAAAGTTTCTCTTGACCCAGAGGGGGGCTTTTCTTATCCAAGAAGGAACCTCGAAATCGGCGACGATCTTTTCGCCGAGCGGGACCCCCAACTTGTTTATAAATAGGCCAAATGGTCTGGAAGACGCACGGATACAGTGGCAAGTGGTTTCGGATGAGCCATCCAGAGTTTTTGCCGTGCGCCTCCGATTCTCCGAATAAATACGAGAGGGTCTAAATCCAAGATCTCTAATATCCTCTCTGATTTTCTCTAGACCATCGATCTCGCCAGATATGCTGATTACCACCCTATGTCGTGGGTTTCTCCCCTTTTCACGCCTTCCCACCAAAGTATCGAACCAACCATCTCCGAGTATGTAACCAACCAATCGCGCCAATACGCCAATTTTCGGATGGTTCATGCGGAGAGGCAGAAGACCGCGTTTTTTCAGTTCCCTGGCGACAAGGGGTTCAAAATCCTTTTCCTCTAGTACTGTTTCATCAGGTGGCGGGTCATAATCTACTCCTTCGAACGGGTAAACAACTACTAAGGTACCCTGATCTATTTCACGCACCAAGCGCATCCCGTCGGATGTTAAAATTGGGTGGTCGCCGGTGGCAGTTATCTCTCTACCGTTAACCGTGCGTAGGCGGTAGAGTTCTGTGTTTGGGGGGATTTCTATGAATCTGAACACCGGAGCACTCTCTGCTTTATGGTCGTTTAGATCGAAAACCGTGAGTTTAGAATGAGCCCAACAACTCTTCAAATCCCCTATGGGCCGGCGATACCCATCACGGGTGAGAACGGGGGTGCTGGGGACCAAACAATTCACATCGTAGCCAACGCCCCCTGGGCTGATGACACCGGTTTCAGCGTCGGTGGCCGCCACTCCCCCGATCGGGAACCCGTAACCTTGATGCCCATCGGGCAACGTGATGCTGTACTTGTAGATACCTCGGAGGAAAGAGACGTTAGCGGCTTGCTCAAGCGTTAGGTCTCTACGCATCTCGTTCAGTAGCTCGGTATCTGCATAGATCCGAGCGGGGACACGCATGCCTGGCTTATAGTCCCTCGGGATCTCCCACCGCACCTCATCTATCTGTCTCAGCTTACCGGTCCAAGGCATTATTTCCACCTAGAATAACTGAGTAAGCTACTGCTCTATAAATTCAGGTCCGGTTTACCCTTTTAGCCATTTTTGTGGATGGAGATAATCCTGAGTCCTTGGAGTGGTCGAGATGAAGTTCGTTAGATTTTCGCCACTCTTGAGCGAATTGAAAGAAACCGCTGGCCACCGCTCTTGAGGCCTCAAATGTCCACCACTGCCTGAACCTCACATCGATCACCTCTCCGCTCTATCTCCATCATGTGATACGTCACAGATTTGATGGCCGTTCGAGGAGAATGTTTTTCTGGATCGAAATGCTCGCCCCAAGCTTTCGCTTTGAGCCTGAATCCCTGTGAGGACTCCGATATCCTGACCTCGAACTTGGACATCACCAAACCATGCGCATCGTGGAAATAGAGCAACCTATCAAGCCAGTCATAGAGCAAAGCTTGCTCATCCTCGGCTTCCAGCTCTATCTCGACTTCCTCCACCGGTCTGACTCCGCTAGTGTCCACCATCACCTCGAAAAAAGCTAGCGCAGCATTCTCAAAGGCCTCCGCAAGGTTGCGTCCATATGCCCGAAACCCTATGTCACTGGGGTGCTCAACCCACTTGAATGGTTTCATCAGCCGGCCTCACACGATTTGAATACAAGTGCAAGCACCGCGATCACCTGCAGCCCACATGCTAAAAACTATGTCTCCTCTTTCTCTCCTAGGTATAGAGTACTCCAAATCTGACATCCAACTATGCTCTACAATGTAACACCCTAATTAAACTTTGCTCGAATCTCAACCGCCCATTCCTGCGGATCGGCAAGGTTCGCTAACGAGCGAATCAATTGGTTAAAGAAGGTAACGAGTAGAACTTAGAACTTGTCTTGCCTAAAACCGAGAACACGCCGCTGTGAGCATCTCACGCGCTCCCGTCCAACATGTTGCACTGATCACTTGGTAGTCCACGAGTGCCCTGAAACACGTTTTTGTCCACCTCCGGAGTATTTGAAGAAACGTGAACTGTAAAACGGACTGACTGGAACTCCGAAACGCCAGAGTTTTCCTCCGGGTACCTCTACAGAACCTTCTAAGAGATTTTCCTCGGGGAGTACACGGGGTAAAACATCCTCACCCCAGAACCACAACCGTTTCCCGAAAATTCGTGCTCACCGGTCACAGGATATGCCATCACTTCACGATAACCTATCATTGCCTGTCAGGCTGTTTCAAGTTCAAATAAGCTTTTCTGTAAGGCGTATTTACCTTGGGATAAAATTGGAAGTGATCCAATCCGTTCAGTTCAGATATGAACCGAACGAGCAGATTCGGCAGTTATTGAAAGATTACCTGGATATGGTGAACTCCTGCATCCGGGCGGCGGTAGAGGCAAGAGTAACTTCCTTGGGCAGAATTCACCACCTTACTTACGCGAAGCTCAAAAAGCGATACGACTACAACACCCAGTTTTTGGTTACGGCATATCGAACAGCTCTCTCCATTGTCAGGTCGTGGAGGAAGCACAAGCACAAAGGGATCCCCGTGGCCAAGCGTCCGATCATCAGGCTCTCGAAGCTGGTCACAAAGCTGAACCCGGATGGAACCCTCAGGGTCTCGGTCAGGCCGAAGGAGTTCGCAACCCTGAAGCTGGTCGTCGGAGACTACCAACGGAGGTTCCTAGAGTCAGGGGCGAGGACGGGGGAAATCCTCCTGAACGACGAGTGCGTGATAATCCCGTTCAAGCGGGAAATTTCACCGGCCGAACCGAGAGGCCTGCTTGCGCTCGACCTGAACGAGACGAACGTCACGGGCGTGGATACGAGTGGCGGATCCCTCAGAGTCGACCTCTCGGAGATCAGGAGAATACGGGAGACCTACGCCGGAAAAGGGAGCGCATCCAAGCGAAACTGCCGAGGGAGTCGAAATCGTTCAAACGGCTTATGGCGAAGTACGGCAGGAGGGAGAAGCGCAGGGTGGACGACGTGCTCCATAAATCGAGTAAGAAAATAGCTTCACTCTGCGGAGATCAGAAACTAAAGCCCGTGCTCGAAAACCTGAAGCACGTGAGGAAATCGGTCAACCGGAAGTCCAAACGCTTCAACAGCCGCACCGGAAAGGTTCAGCCTGTTTCGGAAAGATCCAAGCGCTTGAAGCGGAGGCTGAACTCTTGGCCCTTCAGAAGGCTTCAGTCCCTGCTCGACTACAAGTTCAGGCTCAGCGGGCTGGTGCCGGCATATGTCAACCCGCACAACACGTCCAAGGTTTGCTCCAGATGCGGGGGCGAGATAGGTTCCCTGAAGGAGTGCCCTAGGTGCGGGTTGGATCGAGATGTGAACGCCTGCATAAATCTGCTGAGAAGAGCCAAGGATGAGGGGATCCCAGGCTACCCCGATAGCTCCGCGATGCATCCCGTGAGGCCGGGGTGTTCGAGCATAAGCGATGAGGTGAACCCGGCGGAGGGGAGCGGAGAAGTTTCAGGGTTTAAAGATTTGGAACCCGAAACAGCCTGATTGCCTGTTTTAACTCCACCGCCGGGAAGTCCATTCCGAAAGGGAGGAGATGAGAGGTGGAACGCATATATAGAGTAGTTTGTATATAGTAGTTTGTTAGTAGTTTGTAGTAACATATTGTGATGACGAAATACACCATCACGGTTGAAGATAGGTTGGGGGGAGGAATTCAAGCGGACCATAACGAAGGACAAGACCATCAATGAAGCAATAGCGGAGCTGATGAAGAAAGAAGTGGGGCAGGGGCGTGCTTAGCCACAGGTTCCGCCTGTATCCTTCAAAGACAGCCGAGCGCGCTCTGGATCGACACATGGAGCTGGGACGGCCCGAGCGAACGCCTGTGGAGATGGGGCCTCTACCCCGTAAGCGCCGGGGGAGGGATTTGAACCCTCGAGGCCCGAAGGGCCACACGCTCTCAAGGCGTGCGCCTTACCTGGCTTGGCTACCCCGGCATCTAGACATATTCGAGAGCCAAATAAAATCCATTCAAAAGGTCTAACTAGATCGAAGTGGATACTGGACAGCGCCTCCATTCACGGATTTCAATCGTTGCTCGCTCAAGATCGGTTTCTCCGGTGGATGTCTCTAACCCTTGAGCTCTATTTCGATATGCACCTCTTGGGGCACTTGAACACGCATCAACTGACGCATGGCACGTTCATCGGCTTCCATGTCTATCAGTCGCTTGTGTATTCGTAGCTCCCACTTATCCCAAGTGGCTGTTCCCTCCCCATCAGGTGACTTCCTAGTCGGGATCACTATTCGCTTAGTTGGGAGTGGAATGGGACCAGACATCCTTATCCCCGTGCGCTGGACTATTTCTTTTATCTGGGAACATATTTGATCCAGCTTCTTATGGTCTGTACTCGAAAGACGTATTCTCGCTCGTTGCAAACCCATCACCCATCCTAAATCGCTAAACGATTAAAAAACGGTTCATTTCGCTTTGACCACGTCTATGCAAACTCCTGCGGCTACCGTCATTCCCATGTCACGTATGGCGAACCTGCTGAGTTGGGGGATATCAGAAACTTTCTCTATCACCAACGGTTTGGTCGGCCTAACCCTGATCGTGGCCATATCCCCTCTCTTTATGTAGCTAGGATTCTCCTCCACCACCGCACCAGTTTTCGGGTCGAGCTTGTTTATGATTTCCACTATCTGGCATGCGACTTGAGCGGTGTGAACGTGGAACACCGGAGTGTATCCAGCTGCTATGGCTGTCGGGTGCTGCAGCACGGCTATTCGAGCCACGAACTCACTGGCAACGGTGGGTGGGGCACTCGGTAGGCCCGCGACATCACCCCTCCTCAACTCGTTCTTCGCAATCCCACGAACGTTAAATCCTACATTGTCTCCTGGTTCTGCCTTCTGAATACTCTCGTGATGCATTTCAATGGATTTCACCTCTCCGGTCTTTCCTGTAGGTTCAAATACGAGCGTGTCCCCCACCTTCAATGTACCGGTCTCCACTCTCCCAACTGGCACCGTACCAACTCCGGTTATCGAGTACACATCCTGAACCGGAATCCGCAAAGGCTTGTCGATTGGCTTGGGGGGGATGGTAAATGTGTCTAGTGCCTGCAGCACAGTCGGTCCATTGTACCACTTCATCTTCTCGCTGGGTTTGGTCACGTTCTCTCCGTAAAACGCGGACGTGGGTACGAAGGGAAACTTATCAGCATTCTTGTAACCCACCACCCGAAGCATGTCCAAAACCTCTGACCTCAGTTTTTCATACACATCTTGTTTGTAATCCACCAAGTCCATCTTATTCACTGCCACCACCAACTGTCCAACCCCCAAGGTGAAAGCGAGTGCAGCATGCTCTCTCGTTTGGGGCATTATACCGTCGTCCGCAGCCACCACCAAGACTCCCGCATCGGCCTGGCTAGCACCCGTTATCATGTTCTTCACGAAGTCCCTGTGGCCGGGGGCATCTATGAGTGTGAAATAATACTTGTCACTTTCAAACTTCCGATGGGCCAGATCTATCGTCAGCCCCCTATCCCGCTCCTCCTTCAGGTTGTCAAAAACCCAAGCAAATTTAAAAGTTTTCCCTTTATCACCCATTGCCTCAAATTTCTTCAAGTCCTCGTCCTTCACCGCCCCTTTTTCAAAGAGCAATCTCCCTAGGAGCGTGGACTTACCGTGATCCACATGCCCCATCGTTACCAAGTTCAGATGTGGTTTCGTCATGTCTTTCCACCTCTTAGTCTCGATTTACTCTTTAGTCGGGATTTAAATCTTTTTGTGTTCGTTCGTGGGGAGTTTGATCGAATGTCGACCGTTCGCCTATCCGGATCTATGCCCCCCTATGGTGCTGCGCTCGAGGAGCCCCGATCAAACCCTCGGGGTTGTGCCCTCACGTCGAAAACCGGGGTGCCCCTGCCCCCTCTTCAGCCACGAAAGATCTCTCCGTGCAGGAGCATGTGGTAGATTGCCGCGAGCAGCTTGCGTGCCGTTGCCACAATCGCCGCCCGCTTTCCCTTCTTGCGCACCGGCTTCTGCTCAACCACATCGAGCACATCCGGGCATACGTTGGTCTCGAGTTCAGATTCCTCAACCAGCGCCTGCCGCGCTCCGTGATTGCCTTCGTGCCTCGGGCCCAGCTTTGCCAGTTCCGCGTGTATTTTTCAAGCGCACAGCCTCGCACGTCAGGAAGCGTGTAGGCGTGCGAGTTCGCGCGGGTCGCGGATCTCTTTGGGTGGCAGTAAGCATCGGGCAACCAGTTGAGTTCCAGCAGGCGCATCAAGGCCTTGAATCACGAACATGGTTTTGATGCGGGCGCTGGCGATGATTCGCGTTCGCATCGGGTGGGCTAGGCTAACGTGGTATCCCAGCTCCTCGAGCAACTCGTAGACGGATTGCCAGTAGTAGTTGCCCCCATTGCGATCTCGGCATCGTCTAGGCTCGCGAAGAACCTGGTCACCGAAACCTAACATATCTCCACCTGAAGACATGGTAGGTTGGTTTTCAAGCTCCGCAAAAAGCGAAGCCCCCGGATACCAGGGATTTCCGGGTAGCCTCCGTTGCAGCTAACCGCAACTTCATCGTGCACCAAGCTTTCGGCCTGATGCAGGGCGGTAAGCCCGCTTCCCGCGCTTAGCCAGCGCCTCGGACTTCCATCGCCCTCATCCGACGCGACACCACACGGGATCTCATCCGAAGATGAGCATCGGTAGGCATCTTTTGCGTACCGGAAGTTCAGCCCCAGCTGCTCCTGCAAAATCCGCTCGATCTCGGCTTTCGGAACGCCGCGTTGTTTAAGATGTACGCTCGCCGCCTAGCGTTGCCTAAGCGGCGGTAGAGTTCTTCCAGGCGAACCTCATCGCGTGGATCAATGCGCACAAGCGCGCCGGGGATTGTTATCTTAGACATGGTGCTCCTCCTTTATCGCCTGCACAATTTTTTTTTGCTCCACGCTTCCCGGAGAGCCTCGCCGAAAATGAAGTTACTATCGCTAGATCCTCGAGGAGTTCCTCGTTCGGGCTTTTTGATTCGTCTTCCTCCACAATTATGATTTTTACGCCATAGGAAGCGAGAGCTTCCTTCAGATATTCGAAGCCGAATCTCGCCAACCGATCTTTGTACTCCACCACAACCGTATCTATCTCGCCCCTTCTGGCGAGTTCGAACAGCTTCTTCAATCCCTTCCTGTTCTCGTTTACCCCAGAAGCCACGTCTTCGATTACATCGACGACTTCCAGTTTGTTTGTTACGCAGTAGCTCAGCAGCCTTTCTCTCTGCCTGTTCAGGTTCCCGGCATCCTGCTGTTTCTTTGCCGAGACCCTCGGGTAAATGGCCACTCCGGCGGGTCTTCTTTCCACAACACCCATCAATCTGTCCAGCTCCGCCTTCTCCACGATGTTTTCCAATCCTCACTCCCCTTATCACTCCTTGATCGATGTACTTCCGTAGCGTATGGGGGTGTAATCCCGTGTACTCGGCGGCCTCCTTCATTCTCATTAGTACCATCAATTGTATTAGTATTTGTGAAGTTATCGGCAACTGTTACTCACCTCCACATGGAGGGTATGGGGTGGACTAAAAGTGGGGAAATCTGCATGCCATCAAGTTAGATATCTGCTCGACGTCATCGACGACACCGATTACCTAGCCTTCTCTGCTATCCTTTCCATCTCCTCTTTACGGGCGACTGCAAAACTCTTTAAATCATAATTCGAGGCCATAATTATCTCTTCAGCTAGGCACTCCTCTATCGGTTTCTTGCTCCGGAAGGATGTCGCGAACGCACCAGCTGCTATGTTTCGTAGGGCTATATCTATCCCCCGGAGAGGTGAGGTGTCAACCGCAACGTGATAGGTTATCCCCCCGTAGGTTATTCGAGTGGTCTCCTCCCTAGGGGCGGAGAAATGAATGGCATCCACCAGAACCTGCACGGGATTTTTCCCCGTGCGTTCCTCGATTATTTCAAACGCTTTTCTAACTATGTTGTAGGCCTTATGTTTTTTCCCACATGCCCCGCCCCCCCGGATGACTCTCCCCCCCAACTTCCTAGCCCCAGGACCAGAACGCATTATTTTGTTGATCAAACGCTCCACTATCGGAACCTCCGTTTTCCCAAAAGGCTTAGATGCCTGTCTCCCACCAGACCAAGGAACGAGTAGTGGCTGCAGTCGGATGTACCGCTGCATCCCGGGATCCTTTACGACCACATCGTCAGCAGACCACCTGCCGAAGTACTTAAACCCCATCCCACTCACCTAGTGGGCTTCTCCTTCCTACCCTTGATGAGCTCATTCAGGGAAACTCCGTTGACCTTAACCACCTTATACCTAACACCTGGAATGTCTCCCTTCGGCCCTCCCTTCGATCCCCCTATGCCCTCGATGATCACCTCATCATGCTCGTCGATGAAACCTATTGCCCCTTCCCCGGGTGCGAAAGCCGTGACCTGTCTGCCGTTTTTGACTATCTGAACCCGAACGCACTTCCTTATCGCCGAGTTAGGTTGCTTGGCCTCCATACCCACCTTCTCTAGGACTATCGCTCTAGCTTGGGGTGAGCCCTCGAGAGGATCCGCCTTTTTGTCTAATTCGAGCATGCGTCGCTTATAGCTAGGATCCTTCCACCTGAATCTTCGTCGATCGGCTTTCAGTTTCCTAGCGGCGAATTCTCCTTTGCCCATATTCACCCCACTTTCCTTTTCCTCGGTTTAAATCACTTCACCACGATGTTGTGGATCCCGCAATGTCGCTGAGCGAGCCTCTTCGCCCTCTTGATCCTCCCACCACCTCTCCCTATCGCCAGCCCTTTATCCTGTTGTCGAACCTCCACGATCGCGATTTTCTTGCCATCCTCTTCCGAGAACGTCAAATTGTTTATCTCAGCCGGTGCCAGCAAGATCTTCAAGAACTCTATCGGGTTCTCCGAGTACCCCACCACCTCTACATCCCTCCCCACCAGTCGTTTGATTTTCTTTATGGTCGACCCCCCTCTCCCTATAGAGATCCCAACGAATTCTTTCTTCACTACGAAGGTAAGCTTTTTACTCTCGTCATCCACGATACAATCCTGAGCCTTAACTCCACTCAGGATTTCGAATAAGGCCATGTACCTCATTTCTTCCTCGCTGAGTCTGATGCTCATCATGTCACCGCTGAGAGTATATTCGAATTCCCAGGTTCGACGATCGAAAGTACGCTAACCGAGAAAGGTCTCCCGGCTGCGACTCCTAGCTCCACGCTATTCCCGGAATATCTCAATATCCCCACACCGAACAGCTTCGCGTAGTGTTCGATGTCCGCCATCAACTCCTTGGGACAATTAGAAGCCACGACGACTAGCTTCGATCTCCCCAGCTTGAGGTACTTCAAGGTTTTGTCCGTCCCTAGAACCACTTTCCCCGTTTCTACTGCTTTACGGATCTCCTCATTCACGTCCAATATTTCCACCCTGCATCGCAAGGCGCACCGCACCCGTGCCTAGTGGGATAGGGTTGCCAGTTATTATGTTCTCGACCACGCCTTCAAGTTTGTCTTCTTCCCCTTTCAAGCAGGCGTCGAGGAGATGTTTCAGGGTGATCTCGAAGGCTGCCCTAGCCAGCACACTCGCCTTCTCTCCACTCACCCCATGTCTCCCTATTTGTCTCACCTCACCGTTAGCGGTCATTATGTCTGCAACTAGCATTATATGCCTGATGTCGACTTCTAACCCTTGCTCCTTCAACGTTTCCATCATCTCGCTTATTATTGCGTTCCTAGCCGCCTCTATACCCAAAACCTCCTCTATCTCCCGGATGTTGTTCGTCGTGGTCCTCCTCTTGTCCACCCCAGGGATCCGGAAAACCCCTGCGAGGTTGGATCCCTCCGTGTATATCACATATTCGTTACCCTCCCGCTTAACCACAACCTTTGTAACATCTTTGATACCCCGGAGTCGGATCTTCCTCACCTTAGTGGCAAGCCTTCTGAGTTCGGAGAGACTCCCGCCTTCCGTCTTTATCCTGAGTTTCGTCTCGTCCAACACCACCTTCGTCTTCGACCCCAACTCCGAACTGACTATCTCTGCTACCTTACTCGGAGTGAGTTCTTTCTGGCGGAGTCTAGATCGGTTGAGCGAAAGCACGAGCTGCATGTTGATGAGATCCATCTCCATTTGAGATATGACATCCTCAACCGTGGTCATCTCTATCTCCTGAGCCAATGCTCTGGCTTTCTCCTTGTTCTCCGCGTAGGGGCGCTCTAAGTAGACGGTCATCAACGCTGCAGAGGGGGTGCGTCTGGTATCGAGTATTTCTATCAGTCTGGGAAGGCCAAGAGTGACGTTAAGCTCCGCGACCCCCGCGTAGTGAAATGTTCTCAGCGTCATCTGGGTGCCCGGCTCTCCAATCGATTGTGCTGCGATCGTCCCCACGGCTTCACCCGGTTCCACCAATGATGCAAGGTAGGATTTCACCGTAGCGTCCAGCACGCGCTGGAGTTGCTCATGGGTAATAGCTTTCTTCTTGCTAACCTTGAGAAGCAAGCTTTCTACCTCTTTAACCACAGATTCGGGAACCCGGCCGTCCAGCTTGCGAACTTCCGCCTTGATCGTTTCCGCTGCGACCCCTACCAAATCAATCCTCCTCCACTACACCGATTATTTTCCGAACGATTTTACTCACGTTCACCGGTTTACCATTATCGGCTCTCATGGGATCAACCCCGTCCTCCCCATAGAGGAACTGAACGATCCTCCCTCGATCATCTCGAACGGTGCCATCGTACTCTACCCTGAGATCCTGCAGGGCGTTTATCAGCCTCCGCTGCATGTATCCACTCTGAGCCGTTCTCACGGCCGTGTCCACCAAACCCTCTCTTCCCCCCATCGCGTGGAAGAAGAATTCTATCGGGCGAAGACCCTCTTTATAGCTCGAACTTACAAATCCTCTAGCCTCTGCACCCAGATCTCCCGGCTTGAAGTGAGGCAATACGCGCCCCACGTATCCCCTACTCAACCGCTCTCCTCGAACCGATTGTTGGCCCACACAAGCCGCCATCTGAGTCAAGTTAAGCATGCTCCCCCTGGCTCCTGTCCTAGCCATTATCACAGCTGGGTTGGCCAAGCTCAGATGTTTCTCCGCTATCTCCCCGGCCTTGTCTCTCACCTCTGCCAGAACTTCCATTATCCGCATTTCTAAAGTTTCCCGCAAGGAACGCCCGGGAAGAGGCTCCAGCTCACCTCTGTTGTAAATCTCGATCAACTGCTCCACTCGCTTGCGCGCTTTCTCAAGTGCCTCCTCTATCCTCTCCTTGGTTATGGGTGGGATATCCTCATCATCTATGCTCGTCGTAAACCCTAACATCCGGGCAGCCGCTATCGAAAGTCTCGTAACCTTATTCAAAAACTCCGCCGTCACCTCCTCACCATACTCCCTCACCATCTCATCCAGCAACTCACACTTATCAAGGGCTTTGTACCCATGGGCATCTATCACACCATGGATAAGTTCTCCATCCCGCACCACCACGTACGCATCCTTCTCACACTCTTCCTTCATGCATTTAGAGCAACCAGCACATATCTTCGCGCGATAGGTGATGTTCAACCCTTTCGGTAAGAGTTGACTGAAGATTTGCTTCCCCGTCCAGTATTCTTTGCCACCTCTCACGACCGCTGGTTGGGGAAGGCTGGCCGTAACGCCGGCCTCGATCAGCAATTGATGCGCTTGCTCTTTGGTCAGGAGCGTCCCCCTACGCGTCAAGAGATACACTCCTGTTATGTGATCCTGCACTCCTCCTATGATGGGCCCACCGAAACGGGGAGAAATGATCTGGTTCTGAACCGCCATCAAAACTTTGGCCTCCACTTGTGCCTCTTCGCTCTGGGGAACGTGGAGGTTCATCTCATCTCCGTCAAAGTCAGCATTGTACAGCGGACAAACGCAGAGGTTGAGCCTGAAAGTTCTCCCCGGCATCACTCTAACCTTGTGGGCCATGATGGACATCCGATGGAGGGATGGTTGCCGATTGAAGAGCACCACATCCCCGTTTTGCAGGTGCCGCTCCACCACATAACCGGGCTCGAGGTTCTTCGCTAGCTCCTCTCTATCGGCATACCTCAAATCGTACCGCTTCCCGTCCGGGCTTATGACCCAATTGGCACCCGGATGAACCTTGGGTCCCCGTCGGACGTATTCACGCATCTCCTCGATGTTGAAGGAGGTCACCCTCGTCCGGACTGTCAGCACGCGCGCCACCTGTTCAGGTACGCCCACTTCATCGAGCTTCAGACATGGGTCTGGAGAAACGACCGCACGTGCTGAAAAATCTACCCTCTTCCCAGAAAGGTTCCCGCGGAACCTCCCCTCCTTACCCTTTAACCTCTGACTCAAAGTCCGCAACACGCGTCCAGATCGATGCCTAGCAGGGGGGACTCCCGAGATCTCGTTAGAGAAATAGGTTGCCACGTGGTACTGAAGAAGCTCCCAGAGATCCTCCACTATCAGATGGGGTGCACCAGCCTCTATATTTTCTGCCAATCGTTGGTTTATTCTTATTATGTCCACCAGCTTGTGGGTGAGATCATCTTCCGACCTCACACCCGTTTCCAGTGTGATGCTCGGCCTCACGGTGACTGGGGGAACGAGCAGCACGGTAAGAACCATCCACTCGGGTCTTATCTCCGGACTCACACCCAAAAGCGTTGAATCCTCCGTTGGTATCCTCTCAAGCCTAGCTCGGATATCTTGAGGTGTCAAACGATTCTTCCCCTCCAGAAAGGTGAATGGTTTTTCGAATTTTATCTCGAGTTGTTTCTCTCCACAGTGGGGGCACTTATCCACCTTTGAAACGCTCTGCAACACTTTATCCGAGACTTCCCACCAGCTCTTCTTCCCCTCCATCTCTTCCCTGAATTTAGTGGCTACCTCCTCGCTCAAAAGGATCCTTCCACATTTTCTGCAAGTTGAGCGGAGGAGGTCGAAAATGGGTTCCACGTAGTTAACGTGGACCACTGGGCGGGCGAGTTCTATATGGCCGAAGTGTCCGGGACAGTCCCTCGGCCCACTTCCGCAGGTCTTGCACCGGAGTCCGGGGTCCACCACCCCGAGCCTGCGGTCCATCAGTCCCCTCTCGATGGGGAACCCATCTTCATCGTACGTGTCCGCGGTCACTATCCGGGTGACCGATATCCTGCGTATATCGTCTGGTGAAAGCAAAGTGAAATGAATGCTCTCTATCGCTCTGGGGGGTCTCATCACAACACCACCTACGCCCTCTCACGTAGCTTCAGTCTCGTATCCAAGCACATCGACCTGAGTTCGTCGAGGAGCAACTTAAACGCATAGGGCATCTCCACTGTGTATATCTCAGACTCCTCACCGCAGAACGGACAGTACATCCTGTTTCTCTTCCTATCGTGGACCGCGAAGTGCCCACACTTCCCACAAACGAGCGAGTCAAACTTGTCCGAACTCTCCAGTAGTCTGTCCCTCAACAATCTGGCCGCACCATAGCCTATGAGGCAATCGCGCTCCATCTCTCCGAAGCGTAACCCACCCTCTCTCGCCCTACCCTCGGTTGGTTGGTGAGTCAGCACTTGAACCGGTCCTCTGGAACGCACATGGATCTTGTCAGCGGCCATATGATGAAGTTTCTGATAATAACATATCCCTATAAATATCTCGCTCGGTATGATCTCTCCCGTCATACCGTTGTACATCACTTCCTTGCCCAGAGGAGTAAACCCATTGTCCAAGAGTATTTTCCTTATCTCCTCCTCCGAAACCCCCTCAAACGTCGTCCCATCTATCCTCGTGCCCGCCAGTGCTCCAGCTTTTCCCGCTATCATCTCAAGCAACTGACCTATCGACATGCGAGAGGGTATGGCGTGAGGGTTTATGATTATATCCGGAACCACTCCACTTTCGGTAAACGGCATGTCCACACCATCCATTATAAGACCTACCACTCCCTTCTGACCATGTCTAGAGGCAAACTTGTCGCCTATCTCCGGTATCCTCAGGCTCCTCACCCTGACGCGAACCGATTTATTTCCCTCGGCTGTCATCACGGTGTAAACCATATCCGAAATCCCTTCCTCCCCTGGCTTCATCCTGACCGAGCTCTCTCGCCTCCCCTGTTCCACCTTCACACCGAACTCATCTGTTTCCTCGAAGAACCTTGGGGGACTTGTCTTACCTATGACCACGTCCTCCCCGCTTAACCTCGATTCAACCTCGACTATTCCATCCTCCCCCAGGTTGCTGTAGTGGGAGGCATCCGAATATCCCCTTATTTCCTCACTTGGGATCTCGAATTTATCCCTCTGCCCACCGGAGTACCTTCCCTCCTCCGCCTCATAGATACTGAAGGACGTCGTCCTCCCGAATCCTCTCTCCATCGAATCCCTATTCAAGATCAGCGCATCCTCCATGTTGTATCCCCCATAGCACGCAATCGCAACCACCACGTTCTGACCAGCAGGTCTCTTGTCGAATCCTATGACATCCATTACCCTCGTCCTAACCATCGGGATCTGGGGGTAGTGGAGGAAGTGAGCGCGTGTGTCAGCCCTCGCGTGAAAGCTGGTGGCAAACACTCCGAGCGCCTGCTTCGCCATGTTGGCCCCATACGTGTTACGCGGAGACTGGTTGTGCTCGGCATACGGGATCAACGCTGCACTTATCCCCAAGATGGTGAGTGGGTGGAGTTCCAAGTGAGTGTGTTGGGGGGTGAGCTCGTCGGGGTTAACCGCAATGCGAGAGTTCTCCTCCTCATCGGCATCCAAGTACTCGATCAGGCCCGACCCGACTAGATCGCTCCAACTCAGCCTCCCGGTCCTAACCATCTCCACGTGTTGGTCGGTTACCAACGGTTTTCCCTTTTCAACTACAATCAGAGGTCTGCGCACCCTCCCCGCATCCGACCATATTACCACCTCGCTCGTATCGCTCTTGAACCTGATGTTCACTTGCCCGTCTAACTCCCCTCTCCTTCGCTTGTTCCTTATCTCCTCTGCGAACTTCGCTCCATCTTCCACCGTGCCTATCAGACGTCCGTTCAGAAAGACCACCGCTTTCCCACGACGTTCACCTCCCTTCTTTATGGGGGAGACCCCGAGTTTGTAGAGCATTTTTTCTACCACCCCTTCGTCCGTCCCCGTTGAGATTTCCGCCGTGAGGGCCAAGTTTTTGACCAGCCCACAGTTCGGACCCTCTGGTGTCTCACACGGACATATCTTCCCCCAATGGGTGGGGTGGAGATCCCTTGCTTCGAAGTGGGGCTGGCTCCTGCTCAGGGGGGATATGATCCTCCGGAGATGGGAGAGGGTTGCTATGTAGTTAGTTCGATCCAGAAGTTGACTCACACCCGTCCTCCCACCTGGCCAGTTGCCTGTGGCGAGGGTGTGACGGATCTGCTCGGTGAGGAGATCTGCCCTAGCCGCGGTTCTCAGGTTTAGCTCCCTCCCTCTCGCATAGGAGCGCTCAAGTTGGTACTTTATGTCTTTGATGAGGTTGACCAGCGCCACCCTGAATATATTTTCCAACATATCCCCGCTGAGTTTCAAGCGCTTGTTTCCGTAGTGATCTTTATCATCAACACTCCTCCTCCCCAGTGCAAGTTCCACGACTTTCTCCACCATACTCCCCAGGAAGTACGCTTTGGTTATCCTGTCCTCGGGAGAGGAACCTATGTGGGGGAGAAGATATTTATCGAGGACCTCTTGAGCGCGTTGTAATCTGTAGCTTTTGGCCTGCCCTATGGCCACTCTCTTCCCTATTATGTCAAGAGCATCCCTCTCCGTCTTTATCTCTATTCCCTCCCTCAGATTCTCAAACAGCTCCCTGACTATCTCCGGATCATCGGATACCGCTTCCACGATGTCGCGATCCCTTACCAACCCCAGTGCGCGCATGACGACAACAAACGGGAGCTGACCTGGAACCGCTGGAAACGAAACCCTGAGGAGACCATCCTTCTTTCTCTCCACTACAACCAAAGCACGGAAACCACGTCTGCTTGAGAAAACCTTTGCCACCTCCACACCCAAGCGCTCATCCCGCTCCACCAAGATAGAATTGGTGGCAAGATCATCTTGGACAACTATCACGCGCTCGGAGCCATTAATTATAAAATATCCTCCCGGATCCAAGGGATCTTCGCCCATCGCTATGAGTTCCTCATCGGTCTTCCGATAGAGTTTACATATTTTGGACTTAAGCATCACGGGGATCTCACCGATGTAGACCGTCTGGGGAGGATCCTTATGACCGTTCCTGACTATGCTCATCTCCAAATAGATCGGGGCTGTGTAGCTCATGTTACGCAACCTAGCATGGTTAGGTGTTGCGTCCATGTCTCTGGAGTGGGAGCCATCAGCCTCCCGGAACCAAGGCTCTCCCACGGCGACTCTTCCGAACTCGACGTGGATCCCCTCGATATCGAGATCTATTCCCCCTATGTCATCGATAACCTGTTGTAATCTATTCTCGATGAAGTCGTTGTAGGAATCGAGGTGCTGCCTGACCAGTCCCTTCTCTTTGAAGAAGGCCTCCACTAGGGCCCATCGATCCCTGAGGGTCTCCGTCTTTTCACCCCTTGACAACATACCTATACACTACCGCCTTCCCTGCTGTAGGACTCTCTCTGGTTATTTTTAATATATCACCCGGATTCGCTCCTATAGCTTTTACCACGGGATCGGAACTCTTTATCCAAGGGAGCTGAGATGGTTTTATCCTGTAGCGGGCCAATATTTCTTTTACTTCCTCTTCTGACAAGATTTCATGTTTGGGCACCAGCACATGCCTCCTCGGGTCGAACTCTCCCCCCATTATCTCACCCTACTCTTTGTACGGGCCTGGTGGGATTCGAACCCACGACTCCCGGCTTAAAAGGCCGGTGCGCTAGCCAGACTGCGCCACAGGCCCAATTAACGGAAGGCTGAAAATTAATTATATTTATCTTTTTCGTTTTTCTCCCTCCGGTTTTTAAACCTTAACGGGAGGCGCCCTGGCCGGGATTTGAACCCGAGGCGTAGGCTCGACAGGCCTACATGTTTGGTCTCAAGGGGTGTTTTTCCCTCCTGATTAGACCGGGCTACACCACCAGGGCACCACAGAAACTGTCTCCGAACCCAAATTAAATCTAAGTGGTTGGCGGCGTCCTGGATTTCCCGTCCGCTTGCGCAGGACAGTACACTCCAGATCGCTGGCGGGCTTAACTTCCGGGATCGGACGAGACCGGGTGTTTCCCCGCCGCTATGGCCGCCAACCAATAAATGGATTTTTCCCTTTTTTATTTAATCTCACCGACTGAAGAGCCGAACCTCGAAAAAAATCCCGTGAACGGTCGGGGCACTCCAAAAACCATGCACCACCCCAGCGGTTTGGATCCAACAAAACCTAATGCTCCCAGATTTCTGGATTAGTCCCGCGGGAGGGATTTGAACCCTCGACATGTCCCGGGATCCGGACTCCTGTCGGTTTCAGCATGGTCTGGGTCTACAGCCGACCACTCTACCAAGCTGAGTTACCGCGGGACCAATAAATCTTGGCTTCCAAATTCTTAAGACTTCGTCGGAAAAGGAAAATGAGCTTCTTTAGCCATCGCCGGATCCATGGAAGCGAGGACACGTAAGTAGCTTGGTCTTGTCAATAGTGGCCTGAAACGTTAGCTTTGTTAACAATAACAACATTGACGGCGATGGTTGGATTTGATTTTTATTAACAGTGGATGCCTGGGAGATGAGCCCGGAGCTGGAGGACACAGAGTCAACCTCCGCCACTCGTTGCGTCAAACTAGGTAGCGTTAACAAAATTGAGTTATCTAGGAACTCTACGCTCGTAAGCCTCAAAATCCCCACCAACGAGAACCGAACCCCCGGTAAGGAGGATTTTCATGGAAGGAGAAATTCACGACTGTTGATCTCTTTCCAAGAACTCGTGTAACCTTTTGAGTGTGGCCAGCTTTTCTCTCTGCCCTACCCTTGCCGCATTGATAGCGCTCTCCAGTATCTCGACCGTTTTTTGGTAGGTTTTTCTGTTTACTGGGTAGGGGACCCCGTCCTTCCCACCATGCGCAAAGCTGAACTTGGCCGGATCCTTCCAAGAGGGGGGCTTCCCGTAAATTAACTCTGAAACCAGAGCTAAGGCCCGCACGGCCTTCGGTCCTATACCATGGATGGCTATCAGCTCTTCGTAGTTTTCAGGCTGAAATTCGTACGCCATCCGCAATGCTGCTGCGGTCCGCTCAGAAAGTCTGATGGTGTGTGGAGAGGGCATGACAAGTTTTCTCACCCGGTCGCCACCCAAGTACTCGTCGAGAAAACGCTGCTTCACCGCTCTGAGATGGTGGAACAGACGCTCCGGATTCTCCCGTGTAAGGTCCACGCACATCTTACGTGCCTCCTCACTCTCCTCCGCAGTCATATCCAGCACGGTTTCTTCCTCACGGTCGCTGACTATTCCCGAGTGGGGCTTTTCGACGAAGCTATTAACGTGCTCGGAGAGCCAGTGGTATCGTCGAGCGAAACGCTCGCGCATTCCTTGCTGAATCACGACCCAATCTCCATCCTCACTCAACACGAAAGTGTGATGGTAGAGTTGATAGCCGTCTTGGATGCAAACGTTGTCCACCTTGGCGGTCATCCGGCTGGCACGCTTCAATTCATCAACCAAGGAGGAGGACAGGGAAAAAACATCTGCCACCTCCTGAATCTCATCTGGTGTACGTCTTGAGACCCTCCCTTTGCCTCCACAAACTGCGATACCGAGTTCCTCCGGTTTTATCGCCTCCTTGAGTGCACCCATGGTGGTGGTAGTCAGCCCAGAGCTGTGAAAATCAAAGCCCATCACACATCCCAAGGATTGAAAAAAGAATGGATCTGCAAGCCTACGCAAGAATTCTTTTCTTGAATACTCTTGAATGATTATCTCTGAGATAGCTCCCCCCAATTTAACCATACGTTTGAAGAGCCAAGGTGGACACGTTCCGGAGTGAAGAGGCAATTCAGCCATTCCAGCCCTTCTCAACCCTTCTCACCGATTCGTTTCCCATCTGAGGTTGCCATCATCTGGTATCTGAATACGGATATGGAGGACGGTTTCAAATGGTTTTTGGGGAGAGATCCCTAAAAGTGATCTCGTTTCCTTTCAACGTGGGGGATGAAGCTACTCAAAAAGTAAAGATGGTCGATTGGGGATCTGAACTACAACACGTGGAAAGAAGTTTAAGGCTTAGAAGGTCAACTACCCCTCCCTAAAGGAAGGGGCTTGTCCCCGAGGTGGAACCGAAATGTCCCAAAAACCCCGGAACAATAGGCCGGTTGACGGCGGCCCTAGCGGCGATGTTGAGCGCCGCAACGTGGTCG
>JAPDJF010000002.1 GCA_029259185.1 Hadesarchaea archaeon | reverse complement strand
CGACCACGTTGCGGCGCTCAACATCGCCGCTAGGGCCGCCGTCAACCGGCCTATTGTTCCGGGGTTTTTGGGACATTTCGGTTCCACCTCGGGGACAAGCCCCTTCCTTTAGGGAGGGGTAGTTGACTTCCGCAACCGTCTTACAAGCTCTCCCAGCCACGCGGGACGTCGAGGAGCCGCCGAGGATTCATGGACATGAGGTAAGGAATTCACCAATTTTTCCTAAATTATTGGAATCAGCTCCTTCAGAATACCGAGGGAACTGCTCTCCCCCACCCAGATGGGAGAGCACAATTGTGTATTTTCCCCGTTTTTCAATTTAAGCAACAGGTGTTAACTCCACCGCCGGGAAGTCCATTCCGAAAGGGAGGGGATGAGAGGTGGAGCGCATATATTAGTAGTTAGTAGCCTATTGCGATGACGAAATACACCCTCACGGTTGAAGATAGGTTGGGGGGAGGAATTCAAGCGAACCATAACGAAGGACAATACCATCAATGAAGCGATAGTGGAGCTGATAAAGAAAAAAGTGGGAGAGCAAGGCCGTGCTTAGCCACAGGTTCCGCCCCCTCTCTCCGACTGAGGGCTGAAGCCGACTATAAGACAACTATGGAATTAAGCGATGAGGGCTAACTAAGTATAAATATATGGTATTACTTAGTTATACATGGAGGTTAGAAAAATTGAGGGTTAAATCAAAAATAGGACCCAAAGGACAAGTTGTTATACCAAAGGAGCTGCGTGAGGAGTTCAAGCTAGCTCCCGGTGATGAAGTCATGTTCGACGCAAAGGAAGATGTTATCTTGATTTACCCAAAGATGAATCCAAAAAAGTTCGTCGATGAATTGCTACGCATTGTCAAGAACAAAAAGAAGGCTCCCCCGAAGATAGACTGGGACAAGCTTTATTACTCTCAGTTTGAGTGACATCGATGATATACTGCGATTCTAATCTCTTCATTTACCCGGCGATTTACACGGGTAGAAAGGCGGAAATAGCTGGAAAAATCCTTGAAGCGCTAGCAGAAGGCAAGCTGAGAGGACTAACCTGCACTCTAACAATCGACGAGGTTCTCTGGATTATGTGGAAAAGCGCTGGCAAGGAGGTGGCGGCTGAATGGACGAAACGATTGTTAGAGTTTCCAAACCTCAAAGTTGTTGATACGAGAGCTTACGATATGCGGAAAGCGCTAAACCTTGTTGAGAAGTACGATCTTAAACCCCGGGATGCCATCCACGCCGCGTGTAGTCTGAATCGTGGTGTTTACACAATCATATCCGACGACGCCGATTTTGATGTGATCCAAGAACTCACGCGGTTTGATTTTGAGACCGCTGCCTCTAAGATGAAAATATAAAGGGTTCATTATCCGAGCTTTGTCCCACATTCGGGGTGGGCTGGCCGAAACCAGCTTTTTTCACGTTACAGATCTCCGGCGGATGGAGGTGAGTATTGGGCAAGCAACACGAAACTCATCACGCGCTCGCCTAGCTCGTCCACCTCTACACCCGGCACCTTCGTAATCCAGCGACACGGTGACCATTGAGCAATCCGAATGGTGGACCGGGCGGGATTCGAACCCGCGACCCCTCGCTGTTTCGGTTAACATGCGAAGCGAGTGCTCGTACCTGGCTGAGCTACCGGCCCAATTCTATTGACCGTTTTTGAGTTTAATATCTGTTCGGCTCGAAGAAGTGCTCGGGACACGCTTCGCTTAAATTTATAGAGGCAACTCACACTCTTCTGGTGCTTTGTCGAACCTCAGCCTCCTAAAGCTGGGGGCTCTGAGCTTCAGGTCCGGGGTGATCTCTAGATACTTCACTTCGCACACGAGCTCAGGCCTCACCCACCTCACCTCATATGGGGGTATTGACTTAACGGGACTCGAAGTCGTCTCGCGTGCCTTCAGCAAACGTGTGAGTTCCCGCAAGATATGTTCGTCGAATCCTGTTCCGACCTTTCCCATGAATTTTAGTTCTCCTCCACCGTAGGCTCCAAGGGCGAGAGCACCGAAGTGCTCGCTTCGCTTACCCTCACCGGGAGTGTATCCGAGGATAACACAGTCCATCGTCTTCACAGCTTTCAACTTCACCCAATCGGAACTCCGAATTCCTGGCTGGTATGCACTTCCGTCTCGTTTTCCCATTATTCCTTCCAACCCCATCCTCAGAGCCACCTCCCAAAGCCGCTTTCCTTCACGGGTATAATAGCAAATCTTCAGTCCCTCCCCCTCCACCACGTTCTCCTGCAACAAGCGTTTCCGCTCGAGCAGGGGCTTTTCAAACAGGTCTTCCCCGTTGAGCACCAATATGTCAAACACCACCAAGGTCGCAGGTTTTAGCCGGGAAAGGAGTTCAATTCTCACGGGCTCCTCTTGGTGATCTCTTTCTTGAAGTGACCTGAAATCCGGTTTTCCAGACCGATCGAACACAACGATCTCCCCATCCAGAATACATGACTCGGGGAGAACTCTCTCCGGAAGCGTGGCCAACTCGGGGTAGCGGAATTCTATCCATCGCTTTCTCCGATTTAGAATTCGCACCTTCCCTGCGTGTTTATAGACTAGGGCTCGAGTTCCATCGAGCTTGGGCTCCCAGATGAAATCATCTCGCTCAAGGTCTGAAAGTTCTCCTGTACGTGCAAGCATCGGTTTAATAATGGGTAGGTGGTACTGCATGTGTTCAAAAAACTACTCGGCAGTCTTTTCCTTCCTAACAGCAGCCAGGCTAGCTTCCAGCGCTTTCATCAGGTCGACAGGGGCCTTCACGCCCTCTTCTCTCGGCTTGGAGACGATCCCCTCAGCCTTTTGCCTTATCAAGTCCATCAAAGCCTGTCGATACGTATCCCTATATTCCTCGGGGCGAAACTCCCTCACCAACTGTTGTACCAAAACTTTTGCGAGTTCCCGTTCTTTCTCCCCCGGCTGTGGGAGGACCTGAAGCTCCTCAAGCTTCTCCACATCCCCCACTTCATCCCTGTAAAAGAGAGTGGTCATCAACAGTCCCTTCCCGTATGGTCTTATGACCACCACATGCTCCTTGGTGTGCATTGTTATCTTCCCGATAGCTACCAAGTTCGTTAAGGAAAGGACATCCCGAAGCAAGGAGTATGCCCTCTCCCCTCCCTCTTGGGGAACGAGGTAGTAGTGGGTATTCAGATAAATCGGATCGATAGTCGCAGCCTCCGTGAAACTCTGGATCTCCAATATTTTGAAGCTCTTGAGCTGGATTCGCTTGAGCTCGTCCTTGGTGAGTGGAACTATCTTCCCCTTCGATATTTCAAATCCGTGTTCGACTTCGTTCCAGGATACCTCATTTTGGCACGTCGAACACCACCTCTTATACTGGAGGGGTGAATGACATTTCCCACATATCGTCTTGAGCTGAACACCCTTCGACCTGACCGCAGGGTATACCTTTATGGGTATGGTAACGAGACCGAAACACAAAGCACCCTTGAAGACAGCTTTTGGCATCAATTAAATTTAAAAAGCGATCGATTTATAGGTTGAACGCATGGGGGAAGCGGAGATAGACCTGAAAAGATTGCTCGGCTCCATCGTCCACGTGTTCATCAAAGATGGGAGGGAGATACGCGGAAAGCTTAACGTTTACGATCAATACCAGAACCTCATATTGGAGAACGCGGAGGAATATTCGGATGACAAATTGATGGGCAAACACCGACTCATCTTCGTCAAGGGGGGAAACATCAAAGGGATACATTCCCCGTAAGGAGCTTTGCCCCAGCGGTGAACCCAAAGCGCGAGCGTTATATCTTCTTTACCTCCATCAGAGATTTCTCCACTTCCAGTACTTTGTTTCCTTTGTCCGTCAAAATGAATCTCCCATCGGGCTTCCTCGTGATCACCCCGTAATCCAGAAGCCCATCAAGGATGCATCTGAGGAACCAGACTTCCGCGCGGGGGAGGAGACTGTAGAGTTCGGAGGGAGATACCCCTTTATTCTCTCCCTCGCTGGCCTTCTGGATAGCTCGAAAGATACATCTCGCATCCTCGTCTTCGGAGAGCCATTCGATGGTTTTGTCGATCACCATAGCGTTTGAGTGGCTTCCCTTAAGATTCTATCGGTGGCTTTTGCCGATAGTGTTAAAAATTCGAGCACGATAGGTTAAAGGTGAAAAGTTGCCGGATCTCGGTTTGATCCTGAAAATCATCGTGAGCATACTCTTGATACTGATAGCCCTAGGCACAGGTTTCTTCGGTTACATCTGTATCCGGGCTCAGGTGCGGAAGTGGGCGGCAGGCCTATTCTCGATAACAGCGCTGTGCATCCTTGGGGTCTACTGGCTCTTGTTCATGACATAGATCCGCGGTAGAAATCGGGACTAGAGACCGTCTTTCCCCCACTGCTCCGAGTTCAGCCGCCTCGCTTTTTCTTCCAGCTTGGCTATTATCTGGTCTTCTACCTGCCTGCGCTCGAAATTCCCTTGAAGACGCAACTTCTGCAACCTGGGTCTCGCGAAGATATCGAACGCCATTTCAACATCTTTCTTCGTGAGAGGAGAGTCCCTAGCTTTATCCTCAAGGAACTCCCCCGCCTTGAAAGCTATCCAAGTGATCTCGTCCGCTCCTTCCATACAAATAACTTTTTTACATCCCACTTTAAGTTTTGAGGATGGACACTTTGGAAGCTATCAAGCGGAGGAGGAGCATCAGGGCCTTCAGGCCCGACCCCGTAGAAGAGCGCGACCTTCGCGCGATTTTAGAAGCAGCTCGCTGGGCACCCTCCGCCGGAAACTGCCAGCCTTTGGAGCTGGTAGTGGTTAAGGATCCAAAGGTGAAAGAAAAACTTATGGATGCGGCTTTCGGTCAACCTTTCGTCGGCGAGGCCCCCGTAGCTGTAGTGGTGTGCGCAAACATCGAACGAACCGCTAGTAGGTACGGGAGGAGGGGGGAAGAGTTGTATTGTATTCAAGACACGGCTGCCGCGACCCAAAATATCCTTCTCGCTGCTACGAGTCTGGGATACGGGAGTTGCTGGGTGGGGGCATTCGACGAGCGGAGGGTTGCGAGGGTGATAGGCACTCCGCCCCACGTTCGCCCGGTGGCTATAGTTCCGATAGGGAAAAGTGCTGAAAAACCGGAGCGAACCCCGAAGAGACCCCTCGAAGAGATAGTCCACGAAGATCGTTACTGAAGCTCATTCAAGAGTTCCTAGAAAAACGTTGACTCTGCTAACATCGCCAACGCTTCCTAGTTTGACCCCTTCGCAAGGGGTTAACTCCATGCCCTCTTGCCCCGGCCAAAGCGTGAGGGAAGGCCTCCGAACTGCACTACGGCTCAGACCGCTACTTGTAGAATGGGACGTGACCTCACGCTCGGCCCAGACCGCTAACAGGAGAATGCCGTCCCGGGGTAAAAGGCTACATGCCCGCCAGGCAAAAGCTACTCGAAGGTTGTCGGGAGAAGTTAAAGTAGTTTTAGCTCAGCTATTGACAAGACCTTCGCACCTGAGGGGGCTATCCTACCCCAGATCACCGATTTCTCACCCGCCGACCCGGAGAGTTGCCCGATTACTTGCTTCAATTTCTCATCATCCACGAACGCGAATACAGCCCTCCCCAGCATCACTTGACTGGCCCACCTGCTACCTGAGTTAAGAGCGATGCTCATCAACTCGCGGAGTTCGCTGTCCAGTAGCCCCAAACGCTCGGCGAAGTCTCGAGAAACCCGCATGAAATTTCTCACATCGGTTTTCTTTAGGAGCGAGCGAAATGCGAGCGCGCCCAGCTTTTTGGATCGTGTCAACATTCTAGGATCCGAAAGCAATTCTCTCGTACTGATTGGTCCGAGTGTACAACACACGAGCCACATCCGCTCGGAAATCCTAATTCGCCTCCACCGGCCATGAGGGGGGGCTCCAGGCTGAATCCCCATCACGAGCCCCCCGATCGCCTGTGCACCCACATCTCCCAGTCCTGTAAGGTTCTTCACCTCTGCAAGGTGGGCCAAGCGAATGGCCTCCTCGCGAGACGTCAGGAGACCAAGTGCTTTGGAGAGTGCCAGTGCGAGCCCGAGTGCCCCAGCCCCGCTCGCCCCATATCCTGCGCCCATGGGAACCTGTAGCTTGTGGTCCACATCCACTGAGAACTTTTTTTCTCCTTTCTCAAGCAATTGCCGGGCGAGCCAAATGCTTGTCCTCGCCTTTGATGTCCTTCTCCCGTTTATGGATACGCTGATCCTCGTGCGCGTATCTTCTTTCACCCTGACGCTCGTCAGAACCCCCTTTTCCAAGCAGGGGCCACAGTTCCGTGAACCCATACGTTCGGGGTTCTTCGATTCACATATTTGAAAAAACCCTGAAATGTGGGCAGGGACAAATGCGGTGAGCCTCATCATTATCACTTCAGTTCCCGTACCGTCCCTGATGCTGGCGGCCGTTAGCTCCTCATTCGCTTGAGGGCTATATCGAAGATCCGATGGGCTATCTCGTCCTTTCTCCCTTTGAAACTCTCAACACCCGAGCGCTGGACGAACATCACCTCATTCATATCCTCCCCAAAGCCGATCCCGGGTCTCGATACATCGTTCGCCACCACCATGTCGAATCCCTCTTCGAGTTTCGCCTCAGCGGCCCTCACCAATTCCTCATCGGTGGCACCATATTCCGCTTTGAAAACTATTACGAAGGTTTTGGGGGCAATCCGCTTAGCTCCGTCCACAATCCTAGGGGCAGGAACCAGCTTGAGCTCCACGGACTCCGTGCTTCTCAATTTTCGGTCAAGCGGGTTCTCGACCATCAAATCCTGAGCAGCGGCCGTTGCCACCACTATATCGTACCCATGCTTGAGTTCGCTCTCGAATGCCTCCTTCATCTCTTGGGTTCGCCAGACACGGATCACCCTTACACCACTTGGAGGATTTTCGACACCCGGACCGTAGATGAATGTTACCTCCGCCCCACGCATGAATGCAGCTCGAGCCACGGCTACCCCCATTTTTCCAGAACTCCGGTTCGTTATCATTTTTATCCTGTCGATGGGCTCGACCGTCGGACCCCCCGTCACCAGCACCTTCATCCCCTCCATATCCCTCCCCTTATCGGACATCACCCACTCCACTATTTCCCTCACCCCCGCGACCTTCGCCTTCCCTTCAGCGATGTGAGGTTTGATCTCAACCACACCCATCGAGTTGAGCTTGGCTAGATTCTCCCGCACGGGTTTACTCGAGTACATGCTCGCATGCATCGCCGGTACAACGAAAATCCGCTTTCCCAACCCCACCGCTGATATGAAGACTGCCGTAACAGGGGTATCCGCGATACCGTTGGCCATCTTTCCCAATGTGTTAGCGGTCGCGGGTGCTACTACCACGGCATCTGCCCACTCCGAGAGCGCTATGTGTTCGATCTCTCCGGTGAGTTCCGTTACGACCTTTTTACCCGTAGCCCAGTGCATGAGCATAGGAGCCACGAGCTGGGTCGCGCTCTGGCTCATCACCACCCTGACCTCGGCCCCCCGACGAGCGAATTCGCGTGCGAGTTCGGGGGACCTCATCGCAGCAGCGCTTCCGGTAATGCAGAGGAGGATTCGTTTACTTCCCATTCAAACGCTTCTCGTCCCTTCTTGGTTTAAGTAGTTTCCCGTGAACGTCTATCTCCCCCGCCCGTATTCGGGTGGACGAGATAGGCTCGCCATCTTCAGCGAGAACGAATGGTATTTCCACTATCCAAAGTTCTCTGAGCCCGCTCGCCCTCCTGCGCTCGTTTATCTCCTCCGCTCTCTTTTTCGTCTCAGGGCTGACGACTATTGCCTCGAGGTTCGGATCGGTCGCTGCAGGACCGTGGGGGTCGTAGATTACCACCACCTCTGCTCTTCCCCCAAATCCCCTTTCACCTAGTATCTGGTGGAGCGAACTCAAACGCTGTTCGAGCGGCTGAACCCCACAGCCTTTCACCTTCACCATCTCGTCCGCACATATCCCTATGTATACGCACTCACCTATCTCAAACGCCTTCTCCAAGAGGGCCACATGGCCATCGTGCAAATGATCGAATGTCCCCCCGGCAGCGACCTTTTTGAACTTCATTAACCCGACCCCAGCTCCTTGGCCCTCTCGACCGCCGCCGTTAGGGCTTTTTTGAACGCTTCAAAGACCTTCGCTCGCTCCAGCTCCCGCAAACCTGCCTCCGTCGTTCCACCGGGAGAGGACACCATTTTTTTTAGCTCATCGGGTTTTAAACCTAACTTCAATAGCATCTCACCCGTTCCCTTGGCCGTTTGGGATGCAAGCCTGAGTGCCTCTTCCCTACGCATGCCGAGTTCTTCCGCGCCCTCAACGAGCGCCTGGATCACGAGCGAAAAGTATGCCGGACCGCTGCCACTCAACCCCGTCACCACGTCCATCTGGTCCTCTCTGACCTCTATCGGAAGTCCAAGCTTGGCGAACAGGCTCTCGACCATCTCCCGCTCTGACTCGTCCACTGCTGGAGATAGAGAGTACACCATAACCCCCTCACCCACTGCACACGCTAGATTCGGCATCAACCTTACTATTTTCGCCCCCCTCAGCTTCTCCTCTATTTTCCCCATGGGTACGCCTGCCACGGGGGAAATCAAAAGCTTCTCCCCCAACACCCCCTTTATCTCGTCCAGAACCCCATCGAGTTCTTTCGGCTTCACCGCCAGGAATATCACGTCCGAGCTTCGAGCGAGGGAGACGTTGTTTTCAGAAACCCTCACACCGAGTTTTTCCACCGCTTTCCGCTTCTCAGGATCCTTGTCGCTTAGGAATATGCTTTCCTTCGGGAGGCCCGCCCTCAGCATGCCCTTCACGAGAGAAGATCCGAGCCTCCCCGCCCCCACCACACCTACCCTCAGCCCGTTCCCCCCTTCACTTCGTTCCAAGTTTTCCGCATGAGCTCATGGAGGAAGGGTTTTGGTGAGGGTCCCACGTACGGAGCAACCACGTGTCCCTTCCCGATGAGGTAGTACTTGGAAGTAGTCAGGCCCTCGAGCCCCACAGGTCCTCTAGCATGGATCTTCCCCGTGCTTATTCCAACCTCAGCCCCCAGCCCATATCTGTACCCATCGCTGAACCTAGTGGAGGCATTCCACATAACGGAGGAAGAGTCCACGCCCTCCAAAAACTTCATCGCAGTATTCCGATCCTCAGTAACTATCGCATCCGTATGCTTGGATCCGTACTCGTTGATGTGTTCGATCGCCTCATCCACATCACGGACGATTTTCACCGAGATCACGAGATCCAAGTATTCCGCCCGCCAGTCTTGTTTCGTGGCCCTCTTAACTTTTACAATTTCCCGGGTGCGGGCACACCCCCTGACCTCCACCCCCGCCTTCGAGTAAATCTCCACCAAACGGGGGAGGAATTCCCCAGCTATAGACCGATGCACGAGCACTTTCTCGGCCGCATTGCAGACCGAGGGATACTGAACCTTTGCATCGTAACATATGCTGAGGGCTTTTTGAAGGTCTGCATGCTCGTCGACATAGACGTGACAAACTCCCTCCGCGTGCCCCAGCACGGGGATGCGCGTGTTCTGCTGGATGAATTTGATGAACTCCTTACCCCCCCGAGGAACTAGCAGGTCTACGTGCTCGTCTAACCTCAGGAGCTCCATGACTTCCCTCCGAGCCCCTATCAACTGGATCCAGCCCTCGGGTACCCCTGAGTCCTCGGTTGAATCCTTCATCAACCGAAAGAGGATCTCATTTGAGTTCGCGGCTTCCTTTCCTCCCTTCAGGATCACAGCGTTTCCAGACTTCAAGCACAACGAGGAAATCTGGGGAAGCACGTCAGGACGTGCCTCGAATATCGCACCCACCACCCCTATGGGACACGAAACCTTGTAGAGCTCGAGCCCCTCATCCAGTTTGCATGCATACAAGGTTTTACCCACCGGGTCTTCCAGCTCGGCCACGCTCTCCACCATCTTGGCTATTCCGTCCACTTTGGATCGATCGAGCTTCAGCCTATTCACGAACGCTCTCGAGAGTTTGCCCCTTTTCAGTTCACGCTCAGCTAGTGTAACGTCCTTCCGGTTTGCCTCAAGGATTTCTCCACGGTGCTCCACCATCGATGTCGCCGCCTTCCGTAACGCATCGTTCTTGAGCTCGGTGGGTAAATTTCCCATGCGGAGCGCGGCTTCCTTGGCAGCCCTGACCTTCTTTAGAACTCCCCTCATCTCCATCCCCTAGGGACGAAGAACGTCCCCACCTCTTCACCCCCTAGCAGACGTCTCAGCACGTCCCGCTCCTCTGCCTTCGCAACGATCACGGGTATTCCAGCCTCACAGGCTATCCTCGCCGCTTGAATTTTAGTCTTCATTCCACCAAACCCTTGAGACGACGCTCTTCCCCCCAATCTCTCAAGCTGGGGGGTGAAGCTCTTGACCTCATGTAGAAGCTTGACGTGCTTGCTCTTTTTCGGATCTCCTGTGTACAACCCGTCTATGTCCGAGAGGATGATGAGGAGATCTGCACGCGAGGCTCTCGCCAAGTATGCAGAAAGTAAGTCATTATCTCCCACTTTGATCTCCTCCACCACTACACTGTCGTTTTCGTTCACAATCGGTATCACACCCCACTCCTCCAGCGCCTTCAAGGTATTCTTGAGGTTCCTGCTCCGTACTGGATCAGTAAAGTCCTCTCGGGTGAGCAAGAGCTGTGCTACGGGCTGACCATATCGGCTGAAGTATTTCTCGTACACGTTCATGAGAATCCCCTGCCCTACCGCCGCTGAGGCTTGAAGCATCGCCAACCCCTTGGGTCTCCCCTTCATCCCCAGTTTTCCCAGCCCTGCTCCAATCGCCCCAGAACTGACCAGGATCACCTCCTTCCCCAGCCTTCTCACCTTCATTACCTCCCGAACGAGTTTCCCAACCTTCCTTGAATCCAACCTCGACCTCGCATCGGTGAGGCTGCTCGTGCCCACTTTTACGACTATCCTCCTCACGCGGGAGAAATCCCGGCCCGCCATCGAAACTACCCCGTCCTCTTCCCTATTTAATCCTGTCCTCTATCGTCCTCGTGGCGATGAGGAGCACGTCCTCCACATCCTCCCTCTCCAAGATCTCATCCTCTCTCAGACCGAGTTCTTTTACCCACTCCCTCACCCTCTCCTTCGAATGTTTGCGCTTAAGCGTACTCACCAAAACCCTTCCCCCAGGCTTGGTCACCCGCACCACTTCACGTAGAGCGGAGAGCGGATCCGGGAGGTTTTGAAGAACCGTGACCGAAAAGACCGCATCGAAACACTCATCCCCGAATGGGAGGTGATCAGCATCTGCGAGGATAAGGGGAACATCCGGAACCTCCTTCCTCGCTTTCCTCAGCATTCCAAGCGAGATGTCGATTCCAACTACCAACTCATGATCCCCCTTGATGCGTCTCAATAACATGCCCGTACCACATCCAAGATCTAGAACCTTCCTACCACGCGGAGAATGTGCTAAGAGAATTCGGTATTTTTTGTTTTGGATCTCGGCGTACCTCCGCTCGTATCGCCTTGAGGTTTCATCGTAGTATCTCGCCACCTCCAGTTTCTTCTCCACCAAACGATTTTTACTGGGGGATCTAAAAAAATCGTGACCATGAGAGAACGCGTGCTAAACCTCAAGGCCAAGCTCGAGGAGCTGGATTCTGATGCTTGGGTGGTGGTGAGACACCATCGGTACCTCTCATGCACCGCCGCAGGGGAGCTGGTAATCATCCCTCTTGAAGAGGAACCCATCCTCGTGTGTACGAGGCTCGAACTCGAAAGAGCCTCAGCGGAAAGCCGGATCAAAGACGTGCGCCCGTACTCCTCCCTTGACCACCCGGGAGGGATGTGGGGCGGAAGGCTGTGGGAAGTGACGGGAAGGATTCTGAACGAGGTGGATGCCAGGAAGGTGGTGTACGACGAGATGTCACCTATTTTTCTCAAAAAATTGAAGAGGAGAACCCCCCAAACCACCTACAGGCGATTTCCAAAATTCTTCTCGGAGTTCTGCGAGGTCAAAACCGAAGAAGAACTGAAGTGGCTGAGGAGAGCCGCGGGAATAGCGGCCGAGGGAATGAAGTGTGCAGCCCAGCTCATCAGAAAAGGGATAACCGAGCTGGAAATAGCAGCAGAAATTGAGTACGAGATGAGGAGAAAGGGCTCAGAGGGCACACCGTTCCACACCATAGTGGCATCGGGGAGGAATGCCGCCATCCCCCACGCCACCGCGAGTAACAAGGTCCTGAAGGAGGGGGAACTTGTGATAGTAGATCTGGGAGCCACCTGTAGAGGGTATGCCTCCGATATGACGAGGACCTTCACCATCTCGCCCACCCCAAAACTGCTGAAGCTAAAGGGAGTGGTGGAGGAAGCACAGAAGGCCGCCCTCAACGTGGTAAAAAGCGGGATCGAGGGGGGGAGGGTGGACGCCGAAGCTAGGAGGGTGATTTCGGAAAAGGGGCTCAGCGATTCATTCATCCACGGCACGGGGCACGGGATAGGACTGGAGGTGCATGAGCCCCCGAGTTTAAGCCCGAACTCGAAGAAAATCCTCAGGGAGAATGTGGTGATCACGGTAGAACCGGGCGTGTACGTCCCCAAGCTGGGTGGTGCGAGAAAGGAGGACATGGTGGTGGTGAAGAGGGGGGGATACGTCAGGCTCACCCCCTCCTAGACAACTCCCCGGAAAATCGGGTTTCGAGTTCTGAGAGAAAGATAAAAGCCTAGAAGGGAGGATAGAGCTTGGAACCGGAGGGATCCCGTGGAGCAGGCACGCATGGAGGACAGCTTCGGTGAATGGTTCAGCAGGGTGATACGGGAAGCCGAGATAATGGACCCCAGGTATCCCGTGAAAGGGCTATGTGTTTGGCTCCCTTACGGGATGAAGCTAAGGAATCTGGTGATCTCGATAATCCGGCGGCTGCTCGAGGAGAGGGGTCATCACGAGGTACTTTTCCCCCTCCTTATCCCGGAAGACGCGTTTAACAGGGAGGCGGAACACATCAGGGGTTTCGAAAACGAGGTGTACTGGGTTACCCGGGGCGGCGGTGAGGAGCTCGATGTGAAACTCGTGCTCAGACCCACCAGCGAAACGTCGATGTACCCGATGTTCGCCCTCTGGGTCAGGTCCCACGCCGACCTACCCATCAAAGTGTTTCAGGTGGTCAGCGTGTTCAGGCACGAAACGAAGATGACGAAACCCATGATAAGGGTGAGGGAGGTCACGACCTTCAAGGAGGCCCACACTGCCCACTCCACCAGGGAGGAAGCCGAAGCTCAGGTACGCGAGGCCGTGGAGATCTATCGAAAGTTCTTCGATGAACTCGGGATCCCGTATGTGATAACCAAACGTCCTGAGTGGGATACGTTCGCTGGAGCGGAGTACTCGATAGCCTTCGACACGCTTTTACCCGATGGGAAGACGCTCCAGATCGGAACCGTGCATAACCTCGGACAGAACTTTTCAAAGGTCTTTGGGATCGAGTTCCAGAAACCCGACGGGGGCCACGACCACGTGTATCAGACATGCTACGGGATATCGGAACGTGTGATCGCCGCCGCCATAGTGGTTCACGGGGACGAACTCGGTCCGTGCCTCCCACCGAAGGTCGCGCCGATTCAAGTTGTGATCGTGCCGATCGTCTTCAAAGACGAGAGAGAACCCACTGAGCTCTCCCATGCGCTCCTGCAAGAGCTGGAAAGGGGGGGGATAAGGGCCCACCTGGATCTCAGGAACCTCCGTCCAGGAAACAAGTTTTATTACTGGGAGAGGAGGGGGGTACCCATTCGGATAGAAGTCGGACCAAAAGAGGCTCGATGGAGAAAAGTCACCGCGGTCAGGAGGGACACGAGGAAGAGGATCGAGATCCCGATCGAAGAACTCCTCGACAAGATCAAAACGCTGCTTGTGGAGATGGAGGTGGAAATGAAGAAACGTGCTTGGGACAAACTTAACGAACGCGTTCGAAAAGTCGGAAAGCTGGATGACTTCGAGAAAATCACCGGTGGGATAGCAAAAATGAGCTTATGCGGGGGAGGGTGTGCAAGGGAAGCGGAGGAACGGACTGGATTCAAGATCCTCGGGGAGGAGCTAGACAGCAAGCCATCAGGCAGGTGCGCGGTATGTGGAAGAGCGGCTGAAAGAACCGTTCTGATGGCAAGAAGCTACTGACCGAGGGAACGGAGGATCTCCTGCTCGGTGGGAAAGCCCGTTGGACCCTTGTACCTCACTTTCAATCCAGCTGAGATGTTCGCGAATCTGATCGAATCCTCCAAGCTCTTCGTTTCGAGATACCTCGCTAGAAAAGCTCCACCGAAAACATCACCCGCCCCGGTGACATCTTGGGCTTCCACCCTCAGCCCCCTAACACTCAGAGTTTTGCTATCGTAAGCCACTACCGCACCCTTCTCTCCCAGAGTCACTATGGCTACCCTGGACCCCATCCTCCTCAACTCACCCAACAACTCCTTCGGGGTCTTCCCAAACGCCATCATTTCATCCCTCCCCAGCTTCACTATGTCCACATGCCTGATGAACTCACCGAGATTCTCCGGAACCTCCACCTTTATTTTTCCGTCCCTCCCCACCCTCCTCATCACCCCTTGGGGATCGAACATCACCACATTATCGGAGCGTTTCAAGGCTTTCAAGAAGTCGGGAGTCACCTCCCCCACCACCGGTGACACGTAGAAACCCTTGACGTCGCGATAGCTCTCGGGGATATCTTCGGGAGTGAGCGAGGGGGCGCGATGCTTGCAAGTCTGTTTCCGGTTCCCGAACCGGTCGTAAACGTTCTCAAAAACCGTGGTATGTTCTCCCACCACCGTGATCCCCTCCGTGTCCAGCCCGAAGGCTTTGTAGATCGGCGGGAACCGCTCGGGCAAGTCCCTCCCGATCTTCGCGATTATCCCAACGTTCTTATTCAGAGCTCTGAGTGCGAACCCCGCATAAGTGGGAGCACCGCCTAGAACATTTTCGATCACGCCCCAAGGAAACACGTTCACGTCTATGGCGATGTGCCCCGCGATCACGAGGTCTAACTCGGGGACCCTCATCTCATCTCGCCCTTTTCCCCGCTATGAATTCCTCCACAGCCTGTTTTGCCACCTCATCAGGCATCTGAACGGGAGGATGTTTGAAGAAGTACGCGGAGACCCCAATTAGGGGGCCAGATATCCCCCTATCCATCGCGATCTTGACCGCCCTGATAGCGTCTATCACCACCCCCGCACTGTTCGGAGAGTCTTCCACCGAAAGCTTGACATCGATGGTGAGGGGTATATCGCCGAACTTCCTCCCCCGAACGAAGATATAGCACACTTTGTTGTCCTTGAGGAACGGAACATAGTCGCTCGGTCCGATCCTCAGCGGGATCTCATACGGGATCTGACTTGAGACCGCCTCGGTTTTGCTTACTCTTTTCGAGCTCAGCCTGTCCTCCTCAAGCATGTTGAGGAAATCCGTGTTCCCACCTATGTTGAGCTGATAGCTCTCCTCCACCCTAACCCCGCGGTCTATCAACAACTTCACGAGGGTTCGGTGGAGAATCGTTGCCCCCACCTGCGATTTTATGTCATCACCGGCGCATGGGAGCCCCGCGTCCTGAAACCGCCTGCCCCACTGCTTGTCGGATACTATGAACTCGGGGATGCAGTTCACGAACCCACAACCGGCCTTGATACACTCCTCTGCATAGTACCTGGAGGCCTCATAGCTACCCACGGGGAGATAGCTGATCAGGATATCCGCTTTGGCTTCCCTCAGCACCTCTGAGACCTCCACAGGATCCTGCTTCGCGTTGCAGGGGATGGTGGGTTTGAGGTACTTACCCAAACCATCCAACACGGGAGCTTCCATTACCTCGACCCCGAGTTTCGGAACGTCGGTGAACCTGATCGCGCAGTTCGGTGGAGCGAATATGGCCTCGGAGAGATCCCTCCCCACCTTATTCGCATTGACATCGAAAGCGGCAACGAACTTGATGTCCCTTATGTGGTAATCCCCAAACCTCACGTGCATCAAACCTGGAACGAACTCATCGTCCCTCGCGTTCTTGTAATACTCAACGCCCTGCACTAGCGACGATGCGCAGTTTCCAACTCCTGCTATTGCTACGCGAATTTTTCCCATAAATTCACCCAAGGGCTTAACTCCGGATTGGGGAACCGACGTCTACCCCTTCACTTTACTAGAGCTGGATATATGCCTTTCGCTCCCCTGGTCACCGAAACCTAACATATCTTCACATGAAGACATGGTAGGTTGGTTTTCAAGCTCCGCAAAAAGCGAAGCCCCCGGATACCAGGAATCTCCGGGTAGCCTCCGTCCACGAGGACTTCATCGTGCACCAAGCTTTCGGCCTGATGCAGGGCGGTAAGCCCGCTTCCCGCGCTTAGCCAGCGCCTCGGACTTCCATCGCCCTCATTTGACGCGACACCACGCGGGATCTCATCCGAAGACGAGCGCAGGGTTTTGAACGCCTCGTAGTCGAGCACCTTGAGCGCGAATGCTACTCACCTCCCGTTCTCCTTCGAGGCGAGGCCCTTCCGGCCGAAGGAGTATTTTACTTTTTGAAATACTCTATCCACTCAAATGTTTATTAACTTCCCCTCGAATATTGGAGAGGGGGCTTCTAGAAAATGAAGAGACTGAAACGCAAAACCACCGTTGAGATGCTCTGGCCATACATCCTGAACCTGTTAAAGGAGAGACCTATGTATGCCTACGAACTCAGACATGCCATCTCCAAGAAGTTCGGGTTCAAACCTCCCATGGTCTCATGCTACCTAGTGCTGAACAAACTGGAAAGACAAGGATACACGAGTTCGGAGTGGAAAGAACAGAGGGGAAAACCGGCTCGCAAGTATTACAAAATTACTGAAAAAGGAACCGAGCTATTCAAACAAGTGGGGGATTACTTCAGAGAGCTGGCGAGCAAGTTATCTGCCTAGGAAATGGCTCGAAAGACCACGACCACCCGCTGGATCACCGTGAGGTGGGTGAGGACGGCCACCAGCACGACCGCGTAATTCGTCCACCCAACCAACGCGCCAAAGCTCAAGAGCAGTATGCGCTCCCCGCGCTCCGCTATCCCAACATCCAATCTCGGAACTCCCGCCGCCTCCCCTCTGGCCCTAACGTAGCTCACCATAAAACTCCCCACGAGCGCCGCTCCTCCCCAGATTAGGCTCGACAAGCCGAAAGCCTCAGCCAGCCCGCCGTATATTATCCCAAACATCACGAAAAAATCCACGTATCGGTCCATAACCGAATCGAGCACCCCCCCGAATCCTGTCACCATCCCCCTCACCCTTGCCACCGCTCCATCCATTAGATCGAAAAATCCGCATGCTAACAAGAAGATCCCCGCGAGTTGCTCTTCCCCAAAAGCGAAGAAGATGGAGGCCACAACGCCCGTGAACAGCCCCAGGAGGGTAAGGGCATTAGGAGTGAACCCAGCCCCCGCAAACTCCCGGGCTAAGCGCTCCACGAACGGCCGCGCTCTCTCTCGAGCCCTGCTGAGGACCACTTGAACCACCCACTCAATTCCCCACCCGGGATTAAAAGCTAAATTCTCCACCTCCATACGATAACGGTAGCTTTGATCTTCCTCGGACCGGCCGGAATACCTGTGGGGTGTGAAGAAAGAAGCACCATTGCGGGGCTGCGCTACTTAGCCAAGATAGGCCTGAACGCGATGGAGGTACAGTTCGTGCGGAGGGTAACGATGAGCAATCGTGCAGCCGAAGAGGTGGGGGGAGTTGCTAGAGAGCTTGACATAAAGCTCTCCGTGCACTGCCCGTACTTCGTGAACCTCTGCTCTCCTGAAAGAGAGAAGGTCGAAGCATCGAAGAAGCGGATCCTTGACTCGGTGGAAAGAGCATGCCGCATGGGAGCTGACGTCGCGACGTTCCACCCCGGATTCTATGGGAAACTGAATTCCGAGGAAGCCACCGAATCCGTTATCAAAGCATGTGAGGACCTAATAGGGCGAATGGAGTCGAGGGAAATCCGAACGGTAAAGCTCGGGTTGGAGACGATGGGGAAGCAGGGTTCTTTTGGAACCCTGAGGGAGATAATCGAGGTCTGCAAAAAGGTTAAAGGATGCGTGCCCGTAATCGACTGGGCCCACCTCTACGCACGTAGTGCAGGGAGAATAGACTACGGAAAGGTCTTCGAGGAGTTGAAGCCCCTCAGACTCAAACACGTCCATACTCACTTCACGTGCGTGGAGTTCTCGAAAGTTGGAGAGGGAAGGGGAAACGAGAGGTACCACCTCGAGCTCTCCTCCGAAAAACCTCCGTTCGACCCGCTCGCGAAAGAAATTATGAGGAGGAGGGTCGACATCACCATCATCAGTGAGAGCCCGATATTGGAGAAAGACTCACTCAGGATGAAGGAAACTTTCGAGCGCTTGGGTTACCGTTTTTGAGCTTTTCCTTCAGCGTTTCGATCAGCTCCGTCTCAGGGATTCGGATCTGCTCCCCGCTGTCCATGTCCCTCAAAGTAACTTTTCCCTCTTCCCTCTCCCGGGGGCCGATTATCACGACGTACCTCACCCCCCTCGAATCTGCATACGCCAAAGCCTTCCTCAGCGTCCTCCCCATGAGATCCATCTCCACCCTCAATCCCGAATCCCTCATCTTCCTCGCCAGCCTCGCGCACTCCTCCACCCCCTCGCTCGTGGCGGGGAGCACGATGCACTCAACCCCTTCCTCCGGAGTTCCCCCCCTCTCGAGCACCAGCCGGGCTATCCGATCCACCCCAAATCCGACCCCCACCGCGGGACACGGTTCTCCACCCAGGGACTCCACGAGTTCGTCGTATCTCCCTCCCCCCGCCAGTTGGATCCCCCTCACGTACACCTCGAACACCATATCGGTGTAGTACTCCAAGCCACGAGCTATGCTGAAATCCACCCGCAGGTTGGAAACTCCTGAGCACCTCGCGAGTTCTACTATTTCCTCGAGGTTCTCAAACGCCTCCATAGCCCCCTCCACCCCACCGACGATCTCCCTCGCCTTCCCAATGCTCTCGGGCCCCCCCCTCACCCCTATGAGTTTTTTCAGGGTCTCAGCCCCCTCCACCCCCCGTAGCTCCTCTTCGAGCCTCCCAAAGTCTCTGGAATCCACCGCGCGCAATATCTTGTTTTGGGATTCACCCACCACCCCCATCTCAGACAGGACGGCTCGAAGCAAGCGGACATTTCCCACCCTTAACTCCCGATCGTCCAAACCTAGGGTTTGGAAAACGGAATCGGTCAGCGCCAGCACCTCCGCATCCGCTTCTGGCCTCGAGCTACCCATGATCTCCACCCCCGCCTGGAGGAACTGTCTCCACCGGTGGGCTTGGGGTTCCTCGTACCTGAAGCACGGGCCGAGGTAAAACACCTTGACAGGCTTAGGGTCGGATCTGAACCGCTCCACGTACACCCGAACCGCGGGAGCTGTGAGTTCGGGACGGAGGGCTAGATCCCTGCCCGATTTATCCCTGAAGCTGTAGAGTTGTTTTACCACCCTCTCCCCACTCTTCTTCGTGAAAAGCTCCAAATTCTCGAATATAGGGGTCTCGATCTCCAGATAACCGTAACGTTTGAACACCTCGCGCATCAATCGCTCAACGTAACGTATGCTCGCGAGCTCCTCACCGATCAAGTCCCTCGTCCCTCTCGGCCGTCTCATGGTCACACCCGCTCGTGGTCTACTCTCACGACCCGCACGAGACCATTCGAACTCGTGTAGACCAAACGGAGGTAGGGAACATCCGCCAAGTTACCTTGGAAGATCAATACCCCCACCGGAGGTTCGATCTCACGCATGGCTTCCGACACCCCCCTCACGAGCCATGCATTGACGTTTCCCGTTTGGTATGAAATTATCACCAGGGACTCTGGAATTTCCACCTCTCCCGTTGGCGGGAAGAAGTAAACACTCCTGATCCTCCCTGAACTCTCCACGGTCAGGAAACCCGTCCCATCCAAGTGAAGGTTCTCCGAAGGGGTTCGGAGGTAAACATCCCCAGGATTTTGAGAATCCACCACTACATTTTCCCTGTTTTCACCGAAGTCGAATACCCACGAGTTATCCTCCGCTCGCACGGATCTGGGGGAGTCCCTTATCCGGCTCGCACTCATCAGGATGTTGAGGGGGCGCCTGTATACGTAATCGGTGTACGCCTCCTGGTACTGGGCGGCATCGATCACCAAGTAATCGATCTCGCACCCATAATTCTCGCGGTAGGTGTGGAGGATCCATTTGAGTTCCTCGGCATCCATGGTGGGAAACCTCTGGACGTCTATCCTCCTGCCGTTCACCCTGTATCTCTCTGCGGGGATATCCACCCCGTAGATCAAATTCTTGTTCCCCTCCACCACGTATATGTAGTCGGGGGGATGGATGATCGATGGATCGTTCTCCCAGCTCCCCTCCCTGGCCTTCACCTCAGCACCATCACACACGGTGCTCCGCTCCGAAACTCCCGTCAGGAGGTGTCCGTAGGACCACTGGATCGCGATCACCGCATTCTCGGGTGTGTTCGCTTTGATCCAGTTGAAAGTCTCGATGAACGCGCGGTCCAACCCGCGGATCGACCAGTCTGGGGGAGACACGGTTCCTCCAGCGCGCGTGTAGGCATCGGAGATGAGGGGATACGTGAAAATGGCGCCACAAACCGCTAAAGCCACGGGTTTCTGGAGCCGATCCACGCCCCCGCGCCAAGCCGGAATCCTGGGGAGGAGGAACGATGCGATCGTTCCCGCTCCGACCCCAGCCATAACCGCCACGAAAGGCCACCACAGTCTAACGAATCGCGCTTGCCCCACCCACGGCCACACGAGAGCTAGCAGGACGAGGAGCCAAAGCAACGGCAAGAGCTCCCATCTCTTCCTGGACCAAACGATCCTGGCGAATCCCACCCCTACCAGAATGAACACGAACTTCGACCAGATCCTCGAGGAATAGAAAGCATAAACGATCGTCCTCAAAGAGGTGAGCGGCTGCATTTCGGTCGCGTAGCGAGAGAAGGACGGCCCCCCTCCTCCACCCGCCAAGAGCGAGAGCCACCCCACCCCCAAGGCCGAAATCGCCGCGAGCGAGAACCACCCCATCCCCAGCACTTTAGCCCGAGCCTTCACGCACCAGAAGCCGAAGGATATCCCGCCGAGAACCAAGAGGGTCCCTAGCATCGCCTTTCCTGCCCCCGGAATGAATCCCCACACCGCTTGAACCACCCCCTGCCAGAAGCGGGGGCTCACCCCCCCAAGCATGGATAGAACGAGCGTGGATGTAACTAGCATCCCCACGACCCCGAGCGCTGGGTACAGTTGCTCCCTGGTAGAGGAGAGTGTCGCTTCCTCGACCTTCGTCCCGCGAACCAATCTTTCCAGAAATCCTATACCAAAGCCCACCAGGGGGAGGGGGACTATTACGGGCACGAGGTACCACCACCCGCCCCAGCTCAGGGCAAATAACCCAAACACGGCGCCCACCAAGACCCCCCACCCCACGATCGAGCGTGCTGACCCCGATCTAAACATCTTGATGGAGAGGAATACCGTCCAACTCGTGAGCAACAACTGAAGTGCCTCTCTGTCAAAAGCCCCGAGCTTGCACCAGTAGATCGTATCGATCATCACCGCCAGGGAGAAGGTTGCCGCACAACCCGCAACCTCCCCTGCGAGTTCCCTGCCTATCAAGAATATGGGAATCAAAGTGAGTGCGAAGAGTAGGGGGGACCAGTACCTGCACACGTCCATCAGCTTCACATCGGGATCCACCGCGTGGAGGCCACGATACAACATCACGAGTAGGAGGGGCTGACCGATATCCGAGGCCCCAACCGTTAGACCGTAGGGGGCGTGAGAGAGAGAGTATTCTTCGATCATTCCATCACTCGCGTCTATCTCCCGAGCTATCCCGAAGAAGTAACCACTATCGGAGGTCGTCAACGTATCACAGTTCTTTCCGGGTACTAGGAGGATGGAGGTGGTGAGAACCATCAAGGCGAAGAGGTAAATCGCTATCGCCAGTCTCCTCACGTCCAACCTATCCCCGCTTAATCAGGTGACTAAAGATAAAAAACAAATTTTTCAGTGCAAGTGGGGCCGAAATAGTTCACTTCTTTCTCTTCGCTCTTTTCTTTTTTGGCTCCTCTGATACGCTGGGGGGAGAAACATCCTTCGTCGTGGCCATTATCCACCCGAGCCAGAAACCGAGTCCGGCGAGGACAAGCACCCCTATCACAACCGGCAGTACGATCCACAGGGGGGCCGTGTACCCATGGAATATCCAGAACTCCTTGAAGTGGGGGGCCAGCGGAAACATGATGTAAAATGCTACGATCACCGCACACCCAACGCACAACAACGCACCTAGAGCTCTAGATGTCGCACCCATATTTTAACCTCGATTTCTTTAAGTGAATGTGTTTAAATAGGTTTGCTTTCCCTTCGCTTTGCACAAAAATACCGGAAAGCTTAAAATGGTTCCGACGGACCACGTTCGATGTTGGTCTCCAAGACGATAAGGGCTGAACTCTACGGTCTCACCCGGTTCAAGCGCAAGCTTCTGGAGGACCTCCAAGCCGAGTGGGATCGCGCCCAGGCCCTTGAGAGGCCGGACTCTGAGAGAGCAAACGAGGCTGCCCTCCTACTACTGCCGTGCTTTAGCCTGGAAGGCCGGGGACAGGCGGAAGGCTCCCATCCTCATCGATAAGGACTCATTCAAGCTCACCGACACCGGAAACAGGTTCGCCAGGTTTTTCGTATCCGTTTCAACCTTGTATGCGCATCTGGTGCCCGCTGCGGATGTGGCGCTCCCACGAGGAGCTTCTCTCCTCGGGTAGGGTTGAGCTCTCCGACTCACAGCTCGTCCACCGCAACGGGAGGTTCTTCCTCCACCTCACGGTCAAGCGCAGGGTCAAGCCGATGCGTCCCTCCGGCGTCCCCGCAGTGGACTTGGGGGAGCGCTTTCTCGCGGCGTCTGTGGCGCTGTCGGAGGAGGCCAACATCACCTCCCCCAAGCTCCACGGGAAGGAAGCAAGGGGAGTGAGGCGTCATTACGTGGCTCCGAAAGCGGCTTGGAGAAAAGAAATTGCTGAAAGTGATCGATCGGGTAGGCGGGAAGGAGCCGGCGAATAGACGACCTGTGCCACAAGATCTCGAGGGCGATCGTCAACGAGGCTAAGGAGCGAAACTGGTCATCGTGATAGGGGACCTGAAGGGAATCCGCAAGCGGGCAAAAGGGCGAAGGTTCAGGCGCATCGTGCACTCGATGCCCCACCACCGGCTGTCGAGGTGCATCGAGTACGAGGCTCTCCGGGAGGGGATCCCCGTGGTGTACGCCGGTGAGGCATACACCAGCCGAACGTGCCACGTGCGGGAGCTGGGATAGCGACCTTCTCAGGGTCTCTTCAAATGCCCGTCGTGTGGGCTGGAGTACAACGCCGACGGCACGCGGTCTCGGAGAGAGGTTCCTGGGCCACCGGCTCAGGGACGGGGGGCGTGGGGCTTTCGGCCCTTGAGGGGGACTCCGAGCCCCCAAGCACAAAAATTGGCCCCAGGGGCTATTTGCGCAAAGCCCTTTCCCTTTCCCGAAGGGAAAGTAATTCTAAAAATCTCACCGACAGAATAGTTGGGGGCCCGTGGCCAAGCCAGGATAAGGCGGCAGCCTCCTAAGCTGCAAATCGCGGGTTCGAATCCCGCCGGGCCCGCTATTTCTGCTGGGATATATGCGGGTTTAGCCTTTCCCTCCCCCAGCCTCCTTGGGGTGGAGGAAAAATGGAGATACAACTGACAGCTACTTCTTCCCGACTTCGAGGAGAAGGCATGGGAGAAGCTGAAAATAATAGGATTGAGGGGACGGGGAAGACCGACTCGCAAAAGATGAAGTAGAGCAACCTGAACAGGGCCTTGCACCTCAACGGCGATGCGGGGACCCAAAACGGAGTCGGCGGCGAAGCCCCTCGGTTTCCGGCGCCCGCTTAGAACCCCAAGAGCTTACTCAGAGCCAAGGTGATTTCCGGCAAGTCCTTCCCAATGAACGTCTGCTCGGCGCTGGGCTCGGGAGTAATCCCACATCCCTCCTACCGGTGGTGGAAGGTTGAACATTGACCCCAGCGGGAAATAGATACATCTACCCCTCGAGACGATTAGCGGGATGAATACGGGGAATTTTGCGTATCATTAGAGTCAGAAACGCAGGAAAAGCTAAATACGCGCCTCCCCTTTTAATAACAAGCGCTATGAAGATTTCGATCGTCGGAGCTGGTTATGTTGGGTTGGCAACTGGGGTCGGATTTGCGAGTATGGGAAATTCAGTAATTTGCGTCGATAGCGATGGCGCCAAGGTAGAAAAATTGAAGCAAGGGGTTCTCCCGATATACGAACCGATGCTTGGAGAGCACCTGCAAAAAGTGCTGGAAAAAGGTTATTTCAAAGCTACGACCAATCTGTCCAGCGCCGTTCGTGACTCGGACATCATCTTCATCTGTGTTGGAACCCCTTCCAAACCGGATGGCACTATAGATCTGAATTTCATTGAGCAAGCTTCAAAAGATATCGGCGATGCCCTGAAAGATAGTGGGAACCAACCTGTTGTCGTTGTGAAATCGACGGTGGTGCCAGGTGCGACAGAGGGGGTTGTTGTCCCGATTATCGAGCGCCATTCGGGAAAAAAGGCGGGTGCCGACTTTGGAGTTTGCATGAACCCTGAGTTTTTGAGGGAAGGCAATGCACTTTCCGACTTCTTCAACCCGGATCGTGTGGTGATCGGCGAGTTGGATCAGAGGAGCGGCGATGTACTAGAACGGCTCTACCATGATTTCAAATGCCCGATTCTCAGAACTAGTATAAAAACGGCGGAGATGATCAAGTATGCTTCGAACGCGTTCTTGGCAACGAAAATCAGCTTCATCAATGAGATCGGCAACATTTGCAAGCGGTTAGGCATAGACGTTTACGAGGTCGCCAAAGGAATAGGTCTAGACAAAAGGATATCGCCATATTTTCTCAATGCGGGCATAGGGTTCGGCGGTTCCTGCTTTCCCAAAGATGTGCGGGCGCTGATAGCAATAGCAAAAAAGATTGGGTATGAGCCCAAACTCCTAGAATCGGTAATTAATTTGAACGAGACCCAGCCCCTTAGGTTGTTAGAACTTTTGAAAAAACACATGCCTGATGTGAGGGGGAAGAAAATCGGAGTTCTGGGCCTGACCTTCAAACCTGAAACCGACGACATAAGGGAAGCGCCGTCCATAAAAATCGTCAGGGAGCTCCTGAAACAGGGAGCCGTCGTGAAAGCCTATGATCCTAAAGCGATGGACGGGTTCAAGAAAATATTTCCGAAGGTGAAGTACTGCAGTGCTGAAGAGGTTCTAGAGTCCGACGCAGTCTTGATCCTAACCGAATGGGATGAGTTTAAAAAACTAGACTATTTAGGAAAAATCGTGATCGATGGTAGAAAGATAGATGAGGCGAAAAGCGCTAGGGTGTACGAGGGTGTCTGCTGGTGAGCGGATGAAAGAAAATATTGTCGGCCTGATTCCAGCAGCGGGCAGCGGAAGGAGATTGTACCCCTTCTCCAGGGCGGTTCCAAAGGAGCTTTACCCGATTCTTGGAAAATCTGTCATCGAGCACTGTGTGGAAAATTTGAGGGAGGGTGGAGTCGATAAGATTTTCATAATCGTGGGACACCAGAAAGGGGCCCTCATGGACTACGTAGGTGACGGTTCATTCTTCGGAGTCAAGGTGGCCTACCTCTATCAGCTTGAAAGGCTCGGCCTGGGACACGCGATTCTGCAGGCAAAGGGCTGGATCGACACGACTTTCATCACTTTGTTGGGTGACTCTTTTATCGAGCCAAAATGGGAAATAAAAAATCTGATAAATCTTCACATGAACGAAAGGCCCCTTGCAACACTATTACTAGCAGAGGTCAAGGATCCCACATCATACGGTATCGCCAAATTCAGGAGAAAAAATAGGCATCTGGAAGTGGAAAAACTTGTGGAAAAACCGACAAAAAAACAGGCACAGGACTACCGAGTGGATGGCAAATACTATGCCACCTGCGGAGCATATGTTTTTGAACCACGGATTTTTGAGTATATTGAGCAAACGCGACCTGGACACGGTGGCGAGGTCCAAATCACAGATTCGCTGGCCTTGGCCATCAAAGAGGGTGAAAGGGTGCTTAGCGTGGAGCTGGCAGGGAGATACCTAGATATCGGTAAATGGTCCACCGTCCTACAGGTCGAGAAGGACATGCTCCGAGAACACACGGTTGAATTTCACGCAAAGGAGAGAGAGAAGATGGTAAGGAGAGTGGAAGAAAAGTGGGGGTGAACTTGTGAATGTGGTCGTCACAGGAGGTGCTGGCTTCATCGGATCCTGGCTCTGCGACCGTCTGATTGAGAATGGCCACCGAGTCATCTGCATAGACAATCTCAGTTCTGGGAGCAAGGAAAACTTCCAGCACTTGCTCCGGCACAAGAGGTTCAAGTTCATTGAGCGAGATGTGAGGGATCTGATTGGGATCAAGGGACCGGTGGAATGCGTTTTTCACTTGGCGTCTAAGGCTTCCCCGATTGATTTCAGGGAGCATGCAATAGACATCCTCCTGACGAATTCCCTTGGAACCCTCAACATGCTGGAGCTGGCACGAAAGAAGAAGGCTAGGTTTCTTCTGGCCTCCACATCGGAAGTTTATGGCGACCCAAAGGAACACCCGCAGAGAGAGAGCTACTGGGGGAACGTCAACCCTGTGGGTGTGAGATCGTGCTACGATGAGTCGAAAAGATTCGCGGAGGCTCTGACGATGGCCTACCATCGCAAATACGGGCTGGATGTGAGGATCGCCCGCATATTCAACACGTTCGGTCCGAGAATGAGGAGGGACGATGGAAGGGCAGTCCCCAACTTTATTGTACAGGCTTTGGAAGATAGACCGATCACGGTCTACGGTGACGGCACCCAGACGAGATCCTTTTGCTACATCACGGACTTGGTCGAGGGATTGGTGAGACTGGCGACCACCGATGCTCTCGGGGGGGAGATCGTTAACCTGGGCAATCCACAAGAAGTAAGTATCCTAGAAGTGGCGAATTTGATCAAAAAATTGGCCGGCTCCAGATCGAGGATGGTGTTCAAACCTCTGCCGCAGGACGATCCCGTTCGCAGAAAGCCGGACATCTCCAAAGCCAAGGAGATCCTACGGTGGAAGCCAGTCACTCCCCTCAGGGAGGGACTCCAAGCAACCATTGAATATTTCAGGAAAATCCTGAAGGTGAATATTTCAATCCGCCATGGTTATTAGGCAACCAGAAAAGGTTAATTGATGATCAAAGTTTTGCTGGCCAATCTGCCGTGGGAAGCCGGCGGTGTCAGGGCGGGTTCCAGGTGGCCCGCCAAGTACAAGAAGCCATCCAGCAGGCGCACCCGGTACATGCCGTTCCCCTTCTACATGGCATATACTGCGGCCCTACTCGAGAAAGTTCCTAACACGGGGATCCATGTTCTGGACAGCCTCGCACTGGAGCTGACCCACGAGGAGTTTTACAGGAAATGCGAGAGCATCCAGCCGGAGCTGGTGGTGGCAGAAACATCAACGGTCACTTTTCACAACGACATGAGGGTTCTGAAGGAAATAAAGGAAAGACTTAACCCCGAGATAGTGGTCTGTGGCCCTCACGCTACGGTGATGTACAGGGAGGTGCTCCGGGATCACCCCTATATCGACAGGGTGGCCTTGGGGGAGTATGAACTCTCAGTGGAGGAGCTGGTGAGAAAATGGGAAGGCGAGAGACCCATCGAGGGATTCGCCGTCAGGAAGGGTAAAGATATCGTCGCGACACCTAGGCCCATTCTACAAGAACTAGATCTGCTACCAATGCCCGCGTGGCACTTGTTCCCAATGGAGGAATACAACGAACCGTTCTGCAGCAAGTACCCGAACTTCCAACTCCTCGGAAGCAGAGGGTGTCTCTTCAAGTGCATTTTTTGTCTTTATCCTCAGACGATGGAGTTCGGGACCTTCCGCGCCAATTCCCCCAAAAGGACGGTCGAGGAGATGAAAAAGGTGATCGAGGAGTACCGGCCCAAAGAAATCTATTTTGACGATTCGACGTTCACACAGAATCGGAAAAGGGTGTACGAACTCTGCTCCCTGATCAAAAGCGAGTGGATCGACATCGGGTGGTCATGTATGACCCACGCCGGGACGATGAACCGGGAGATGGTTTTCAAAATGGCCGACGCTGGATGTGTCGCCATCAAGTTCGGCATCGAGTCAGGTTGTCAGGAAGTTCTCAACAAGATCAGGAAGGGACTAGTCTTGGAGCACGTGAAAAAGGTCTTCAGGTGGTGTAGGGAGGCTGGGATCAGAACCCATGCGACCTACATGTTCGGTCTGCCCGGCGATACCCGCGAGAGTATCAGGCAGACTTTAGAGTTTGCCCTAGAGCTGGACTCCGACTCGGCCCAGTTCTCCATAGCGACACCGTTCCCCGGCACGGAGTTCTACCGGATGGCGGAGGAGCAAGGGTGGCTAGTCGAACGAGATTGGTCGAAGTTCGACGGGAACAACTACGCTGTGATCTCCTACCCTGAGCTGCGGGCCGATGAGTTGATGGAGTTTTTGAGGTATGCCCAGCGGAGATGGGCGGTTCATCTGATGAGCAGACCAAAAAAGGCGTGGTGCATGTTACGGGAGGTTTACCGCGCAGAGGGAATCGCTGGGGTCGTTCGGGTTGCCATGCGCGGTCTTTCCACCGCCGCTAAATTTGCGACTCATAGGAGCAAGCTGGCCATATGAGGGTGTGTTTCACGAACTTTTCTGGCCTCGATGAGCCTACCACAATAAATGCCTTCCATCTAGCCGAAGAGATAGCGGCGCGAGGTCACGAGGTCACGATGTTTCTGCCAAAGATCGGGAGGAAGTACATCATATGTAGCAAAAAAGCACGCATGAAATATTTCGGGGTAATACCTTCTCCACGAGAACTTAGGATAATCTCCCATGCCACGATACAAACTTTTCAAGTGCTGAGGCAAGAATTCGACGTTGTCCAAGCCTTCAAACCGCTCATTCAATCGGCTTTGCCCGCGGCGATAGCAGGCGCACTCAAGCGGGGCATCCGGATACTCTACTGGGACGATTATGAGACCTTTGGTCAGCGACTCGATCCGAAGTCGAACCCACTTTATACTTCCTTGATAGATCGGTTGGAAAAAGCGTTTCTGAAAATGTTTAACGGGGTACTTTGTGTCTCGCCGTTCTTGGCAAACGTCGCTAAGACAGTGCTCGCTAGCAAAAGAGTTCTTTTGATCCCAAACGGGTTCGATAAGGCTATTTTTGGAAAGCGATCAACTGGCAGAATAGTCAGAAAAAAGCTGGGGATTAAAAATAGAGAGAATTTAATCGTGTACGCGGGGGGGCTCAAACCCTGGGCTGATATCGACCTCCTCATCCGAGCAATGCCACATGTTATAAGCGAAATGCCGAACACTCTCCTAGCCGTAGTGGGGGAAGGAGAGTGGAAGAATGAATTATCAAAGCTGTGTCGTCGGCTGAATGTTTCCGATAAAGTTATTTTCGTTGGGGGGGTTCCGCATGCAGAAGTGCCGGACTACCTGGCAGCTACCGACGTGCTAGCATTGCCCCTCCGCAACAATATGTTTAACAGGGCAAGGTTTCCGAATCGAATAGCTGAGTATATGGCGGCTGGCAAACCAATTGTAACCAACAAGGTTGGGGTGGCCAGCGATATCTTCAAGGATGGGTATAATGCGGTTGTGGTTAATTCTGAAGCTCCCGAGGAGTTTGCACACGGAATTTTAGAAATGCTCGCGAATGAGGAAAAGGCGGAGAAGATGGGAAAACGGGCAAAGGAATACGCATACAGAAATCTTACTTGGGACAAGATCGCATCAAAGGTTGAGGAGTTCTACCACAAAATTTGGGATCTAACGTAGGGTGAAAAAATGAAGCACTCGAAAAAACAAACTGAGCGTGGGAGCACTGGGAGTCGATTCTCTCCTTTTCCCTATTGAACAAAATTTGCTTTGGAAAACTACTTGAAGTACAAGATCGAGAGAAACTCGATGAAAATCTGCATGGTTTCCCCCTTCGGATTTCAGGCGGCGACAACGAGAGTTCGAGCGCATAATTTTGCTCGCCATTTAGTAAGACTTGGCGACGACGTTTTGTTTTTAACTGCAGGAAAGATCCAGCGAGAGGAGGGCAATCTAAAGATAGTTGGAGTTGGCAAAGCAGGCGGGGGGGTGCGAAATCTTTTGACTTCTTCCCTCTCTAAGTATTTCACCTTACGCAATCTGAAAAATATTGAGGTGTATCATTGCTTTAAGGCGCTTCCATGGGCTTCGCTCCCTACTTGGCTGGCAAAACGCGGTGGAAAAGCCGTGATAGACTTGGACGACTTGGAAGCTGGTTCCGCGCTCGATCAGGGACACAAATTAGCTACTGTGCTCATCAGATTCTTTGAATTCAAGCTACCCAAGCTCTTCAATGGCGTGGTGGTGGTATCGGAATTGCTAAAGCAAAAATGCATCGATGCCGGGGTCCCAGAAGAGCGCATCGTCAAAATCCCATACGGTGCCGATGTTGAGATGTTTGCACCCATGCTGCGAGACGAAGAATTGGCAAAAGAAATCGGCGTGGAAGGGAAAAGAGTTGTCTATGTGGGGTCAATAGGGGAGCTGAACTTGCGTATACTCGTCGAGGCGATGAAGACCGTCCGGCGGGAAGTGAAAGATGCTGTCCTACTAGCTGTAAGCCCCGGCTGGAACCCTGAAAGATTCAGGAACTATGTCACAAGACTTGGCTTGCCCGAAAAGGCGTTCATTGTGCTCGGTCGGCAGCCTCACGAGCTCATGCCTAGGATTCTTTCCGTCGCAGATATCGTCTACGTTCCCAACAGGTTCATCGAGGTTGACGAAGCTAGGAGCCCGAGCAGAGTAGGAGAATACATGGCAGCTGGAAAAGCGATTGTAGCGAACGCAGTAGGAGTTGTGAAGGAGCAGCTTTCAGACAGGGCAGGGGCTCTCGTGTATTCATACGAGCCTAACGAGCTTGCTTCACAGATAATCGAAATCCTCCAGAACGAAAAATTAGCCAAAAGGCTTGGTAAAACAGCTCGGAAAAAAGCCGAGAAAGTCTATTCTTGGAATATTTTAGCCAAAAGATTGAGGGAGTTCTATGCCAAGATTGGAGGGTGAACCATCCAAGCCCCATATTAAAGCGACTTGGAAAATTTTTCTCGAACACGGCTGCAAACGCATATTGGATGCTGGGTGCGGTCTTGGCTGGTTTGGAAAGTACAAGCCCGAAGGCATCGAGGTCATCGGCATTGACTTGGATGAAGTAAAATTAAGGACGGCAAAAAATTATGAAATAGTAATCTCGGGGGATGTCTGCCGCCTTCCATTCAAAAGTTCTTCTTTTGACGGCGTGCTCGCTTCACACATATTGGAACACGTGCCTAACGATCTCGAGGCTATAAAAGAGTTTCGTCGAGTTTTGCGCGGGGGAGGTGTTCTCATCGCAGAAGCCCCGACTCCATATCATGGCGCTGAAGCAGATCCGACTCATGTCCGATCGTATACGATTGAATCCTTCCGAAAGCTGGCGGAGCGGGCAAATTTTAAAGTTCTTCAGTGCCGTCTGCTTGGGAAAGGAATACCGGGGTTTGGAAAGATGGGTTTGCATTCAATTAGTTACCATGTGGGGAATTTTCTGGCAAACCGTCTGCACCTCTTGAGAGGATTCGTATACATGGTGTGTGTTAAAGCGGGTGCGAATTCTAAACCCATCATTCAGTGAGTTTTACTACTTTGAAGAGGATGCTCTTGGCAAGCGGCGCAAGTTTTTTGCCCAACCACGTATTTGCTGGCAACATGTGTTTCGTGGGGGGCAAAATGGAATCCCCGGTCAAATGAGGTATGGTGAAACCGTTTAACTTGAACAGGGAGATCAAATCTGCACCAAGTAAAGGGAGTAAGGTGTCCGCTGAATGTCGGCGGAAATAAATGCATACGAAAGGTGAAGAATAGTTCGGAGATGTTGAACAGGTTAGGGACTGAGATATTCGGCAAGTGTTCAAGGATTTCGCACGCCACTACGACATCAAAAAAACTTGGCTTTGAACGGCAATCCTTTATCCACATCTCCGCAAACGACGTTCAGCCCTTTTTTCCTAGCGATCTTTGTCCTCCAAGAGGTTATTTCTACCCCATAATACACATGTTTGGTTTTTTATCAAAAAACGAGGCGAACTATTCCCTACGTCCAGTGTCTAACACGTTTCCACTTTGTTTCCAATTAGCTTTACGATTTTCTGAAAGCGAAGGGCGCCCAATAAATTATCTTCCTCTCTGCGCTTCCGATGAAACTCTTCGGCCTCTTGTTCGTAAATTTTTTCAAGTTCATGCACGCATCCTTTTTAGCATAATTACCCAAATCTTAAAAGTTGTGGCAGGTATTAAAAGAGGGATAAAAGTGAAAATTCTGGTAACCGGAGGGGCAGGTTTCGTCGGCTCGCACGTCGCCGAGTACTACACGAGAAGAGGGGATGAAGTCACCGTTCTCGATAATCTGCTGAGGTGGGAGGTGTTTAAGGGAAACCTTGGAAATCCGCAATACAACTGGAATTACCTGAAAAAATATCAAAACGTCAAGTTGATGAAAGGAGACATAAGAAACCCCGAAGACCTGAAAAAAGCTGCAAAGGGTTCGGACGCGATAATCCACACTGCGGCCCAAGTCGCCGTAACAACCTCGATGAAGGATCCAAAACTTGATTTCGAAGTCAACGCCTTTGGTACCCTAAACGTTCTCGAAGCGGCTAGGCTCAACGATTCCGCCGTAGTATACTGCTCGACGAACAAAGTCTACGGGGAGAACGTCAACACCATACCCGTAGCGGAAGAAGAAAAAAGATACCGCTTCGCGGATGAAAAATACAAAAAAGGCATACCTGAGGATTTCTCTATAGATAGGGCTTGGCATACCCCTTATGGCTGCTCAAAGCTAGCCGGTGACCTTTACGTTCAAGACTACGCTCATGGTTATGGGCTGAAGACGGGCGTGTTCAGGATGAGTTGCATTTATGGGGAAAGGCAATTCGGGGTCGAGGATCAGGGGTGGATAGCGTGGTTCACCATCGCAACAATGCTGGGCAAGCCGATAACGATCTATGGAGACGGAAAGCAGGTCCGAGACGTGCTTTATATTGCGGATCTGGTAGAGGTCTTTGATGCTTTTCTAAAAAGCTATCTGAAGCAGGGGGTGTTCAACATAGGCGGGGGACCTGATAACACGCTGTCACTTCTGGAGCTACTCGACCTGCTGGAGCGACTTTGCGGCAAGAAGCCAACAATTTCATTTGCGGACTGGAGACCAGCAGATCAAAAAGTGTATATTTCGGACATATCGAGGGCTGGCGAGAAACTGGGATGGAAACCAAAAGTAAGCCCGGAGGAAGGTGTTAGAAAGCTGGTTAATTGGATTTCGGATAACCTGAACCTCTTTAATAGCATATGAACTAGGCTTGGGGTACAAATGAAAGCAAAAAATATCGAAAGAGTTCTGGTTACGGGTGGCATGGGTTTTATCGGGAGCCACACCGTTGACATGCTCGTGGAAAAGGGCTATGAAGTGAGAATCCTAGACAACTTGGAACCACAGGTTCACGGACCCGAAGAGCGATTGCCAGAATACCGCAACAAAAATGCCGAGTTCATAGAAGGTGATGTGCGAGACCGAGAGACTTTGATTCAAGCCATCAAAGATGTAGAGGCAGTAGTGCATTTGGCTGCAGCGGTCGGTGTCGGGCAGTCGATGTACCAAATAGACAAGTATGTGGCCTATAACACTTGGGGGACGGCAAATTTGCTAGACGTATTGGTCAATGAGCCGAACGATATCAAAAAACTCGTCGTCGCGTCGTCCCAGTCCATTTACGGGGAGGGAAAGTACCTCTGTGAACACTGCGGCCCAGTGTACCCGAGGCTGAGGGCCGAAGAACATTTTAGAAATCGAGAGTGGGAACCGAGGTGTCCGAGTTGTGGGAAGCCATTAAAACCACTCCCGACAGACGAAGACAAGCCGCTGATGCCCACTTCCATCTACGCTCAGACGAAGAGGCACCAAGAAGAGATGTGCCTTTTGATCGGGAAGACGTACGGGATACCCACGGTTGCTCTCCGATACTTTAACGTCTACGGGCCCAGGCAATCTCTCAGCAATCCGTATACAGGCGTTTGCGCAGTTTTCTCATGCAGGATTCTGAATAACAAGCCACCCTATGTCTTCGAGGATGGAAAGCAAATGCGCGATTTCGTTCACGTTCGGGATGTTGCTAGGGCTAACGTGCTCGCGCTGGAGCGAGATGGTGCCGATTACATGGCTATAAATATAGGAAGCGGAGAACCAACTTCCATCAGGGAACTCGCCGAAGTGCTCGTCAAGCTTTACGGGGCCAAGATAACTCCTTACATCTCAAACAAATACAGAAAAGGCGACATCAGGCACTGCTATGCTGATCTCACCAGAGCTGAAAAATATCTGGGTTACCAGCCGGAAATAAAGCGTGAGGAAGGATTAAAAGAGCTGGCTGAATGGGCAAAAGCGCATGGGTGGGCAGCAATGGATCTTTTCGAGAACACAATAGAGGAATTAGAGACAAAGAAATTAATCTACTGATCGAGATGGGGATCTGCTTTGTTTCTTATCTCTCAACATTGACTATACCAAAAAACGTGCACGAATTTGCTCCCGATTTAACCTACGTTCTAAGTTCTTTTACTCACGCATTTGCTAAAGCAATATCAGTTATTCCGCTTGGAGATTTTTTAGCAGAAACTAAAAAAGTAAATTTAGACCATGTTGAGCGAAATGAGATATGAAACAAAACCCGAACTTCCTTGGGTTCTCCTAATTCGAGACAATACATTTTACAGCACAGGTATGTACCTAGAACGTGCGTTACAAAGATTATGCAACGTTATAACTTTGTATTTTGATGTGCGCCCTTGGATAAATCTGCTCTTCAGAACTCCTATCACAAAATTGCTCGATAAACTCTGGAAAGTAGAAAAAGCACCCACACCAGAGATTGACATGGTTCTAGTGGTAGATCCCGTTCGAAGAAGATTTAATTTCAGCAGTGATGTTCCTACAGCTTATTATGCCATTGACAGCCACGTCGCATTCCACGAACATTTGCAATTTGCAAGAGTTCAAGATTACGATTTTGTTTTCGTTGCCCAGAAAGACGATATTCCAAAGTACAGGAAGACCGGGTGCAAGGAAGTTCACTGGTTACCCTTGGCCTGTGATCCGGATATCCACAAAAAATGGAAATTGCCGACAAAATACGACATATGCTTCATCGGGAAGGCACCGCCTAAAAGCGAGCGTTGGCAAATTATCAAACCGCTCAAAAAGGAGTTCAACGTGTTTTTCGGGCACAAGTATTTGCATGATATGGCGAGGATTTATAGTCAATCGAAAATCGTGTTAAATAAATCGCTCGCGGGAGACCTCAACATGCGCATGTTTGAAGCGATGTCCTGCGGACGCTTGCTTTTGACCGACCGCATAGCCAACGGCCTCGAGGAACTCTTCACCAACAAAAAACACCTCGTTATTTATGATGACTTGGAAGATCTCGCCAGAAAAATTCGGTATTACTTGAAAAACACAGGTGAGCGAGAAAAGATAGCCATTCGTGGGCAGAGAGAAGTTCACCGAAAACATACCTACTTACATAGAGCTGCTCATATACTGAGCGTGGTGCTGGGATATTGTCCCTCCAGGAGGTTCCAAAGTGCATGAATTAATTTCGTTTAATGCTGGTTATGGAGACTTGCCAGCTGATTTTTACTTACAGGATCATGGCGATGCCTTCTGGTATGCCTTCGACAGATACGCCAAGGAGAGCGGCCTAGTCGGCATACACGTGTTTCTCGCACCTCAAAGTCAGATCAGTTGGGGAAAGAACCCCCATTTTCCTCACACTCGTTTCCTCTTTATTCCTAGAGGAAAACCCTGGCTACTGTTTTCATATCTCACAAAGCACTTGAAACGGGCGAAAATATTACAAATCAATACCTTTCCAACTCCTTGGGCTGAATTCCCTGTGGCTGTATCTGCCAAATTGATGGGTGTTAAACTGGTTGAATTTGTGCATGAAGTTTACGACTTTCGTGAGATGGGTTTACGTGAAAAAATTCTTAGAACATATTATCGACGTATCTATCTCCCCATGGTCGATGCTATCGTCACTTATACTGAATATCAGAAAAATTTTTTCACCTATGTTCCTCAGCCAACATACGTTTTTCCATCTGGAGTCGAGTTGAATGTTTTTAAGCTATGTGAGAAAAAACCATCAAAGAAGCTCAGGATAATTTTTGTTGGTGCAATCCATCCCAATAAGAGAATCGAAGATATCGTGTATGCTATCTCTGCCCCAGAGCTTAGAAACAACGTAAATCTTTGGATAGTTGGTCATATCGCTGAGAGAAAATATTACGAATTTCTGAAGCGGGAACTTCAGCGAATAGGAGTGAACCATGAATTCCTCGGATTCATTCCGCGAAATAGACTGCCCCAGTTTTATTCCAACGCCGATGTTTTTGTTAATATGCGCCCAGATGAGGCTTTTGGCAAAGTTTTTGTTGAAGCCATGGCATGCGGGATTCCAGTAATTGGAAAAAAGGGATCACCTGGGCCTGAAGAACTCATCCGAAATGGATGGAATGGATATCTTGTCAAAGATGTTGAGGAGCTTAGATCTGTATTTCGAACATTAGTCAAGAATAAAAAACCACTCGAAAAAATGAGCAAGAACTGTTTAAAATTGGTTCGGGATCGTTACACATATGAACATGCGTATTCAAAGTTGAAAGAGATTTATGATGCTGTTTTACAATAATCTGCTTCCGTAAGAATTGTTTCACTATAATTTTCTTAATTCCACAAGTTTCCCTTTCTTATCACCATCCTAAATCCGTGGATTTGTCAATCTTCTTCGGAAAATTTACTTAGCAATCGGCAACTCTTTTAAGATATTACCAAAATTGATAGTGATGATGAAGCCTATTTACGATGCGTTGGTAATCCAGATAGAAATCACAAATGCATGTCATATCGGTTGCTCTAATTGCACTAGGTTGGTTGGACATCATAAAAAGCCCTATTTCATGGATTTAGATTTTGTGGAAACAGCGATTGATTCTCTCGAGGGTTTCAAGGGGGCCATTGGGATAATGGGTGGTGAGCCAACTCTACATCCCCAATTTGAAGAAATTTGTAAACTTTTACAAAGAAAGAAAGTAACTCATAAAGCGGGCTTGTGGACCTCGGGATACAAGTGGGAAACTTATAAGCGGCTAATTAAAGAAACTTTCAAATGGGGAGTATTCTATAATGATCATAGCGATCCCAGACAACGACATCAACCTATTTTGATTGCAATTGAGGAGGTGATAGACGATAAGGAACTGATGTGGGAATTGATCTATAACTGTTGGGTGCATGAATTTTGGTCCCCGTCAATTAATCCTAAAGGTGCCTTCTTTTGTGAAGCAACTGCTGCACTTGATTTAACCTTCAACGGGCCGGGAGGCTATCCTGTAGAACCAGGTTGGTGGAACAAGACTTTCGAGGAATTTCGAGATCAAGTTGAGCGATACTGTCCCATGTGTGGAGCAGCGCTTCCCTTCGACTGTCCTGCGAGTAAGGGAGAATTAGATCTAGTTTCGCCGAAAAACTATGAAAGGTTGTTAAAAGTCGGTTCCCCAAAAGCTCTGGCGGGTCGTGTTGAAATCTTTAACAAGAAATTTGGGAGGGAAGAAATAATGCGTCTAAAAAGGGACTGGAAACCGTGGGACTACCTCGGGGGTGGAATCAGAAAAAAAGATCTCAAGCCTGATGAAATTTTTATTCTAAGAGTAGAGCCATACCAGTTCATGCCTATAGTCATAAGACACCCTTTTCAGTCCGTAGCCGCAATATACGAGAATCGGGAAAAAATTATCAACTTTGTTAAAAACAAGCAAAAGCTCACAAATTTTGTAAAAAATAAGGTTAAAGGTATATTCCGCCTCACCTAAGTTATTTCCTAGTTTAACTGTTTTATAGACTGTTCGCTAACTTGAAAAAATTCGAACTTGGAGTAACCATACGAGTTCTCCAGTTTGGGGGTCTCTGATCCTCCGCTCATCTCCCCTAGTCTTCGCATTCACGTCTTTAGAGAAGGTTAAAGATTCTGATCACTTATGGCTGGTTTTCTGTCTCGTCCAGCCCCCGCACTTTTTTAGACCCCTTCCCTTACGAGTTCTAGGAGTAGCGCATCGCATACACCTATCTAAGATCTATATCCCCCTATGATGGTGTACTCGAAAGGCCCCAATCAAATAAACGGATCGAAGTCCCGCAAACAGTCTTGAGTGCTCTGCCTCTTCCTCAGCTTCTGAAGGAGAACCCTCTGAAGGAGAACATGTTAAATGACAGTCGGCAGCTTGTGAACAGTTTGGGAGATAGGCTAAAAGCAAAGGGTCAGCATTCAAAAAGTCGAAGTTGGTGAAAAACAAAGGCTAAATAGGCATGTGAAAATGGTTTAATAGTATGAGCAAAGTGAAGAATACTTATATTGGAACGAGGATCCAAAGATGCCTTTTCTATAGAGGAATGAATTTCTCACAAATAACTAGGCGAAGCATATGTTATCGGCCAAGGACCCACGGGTTAATTGAATAGGGTTCCGTCATTGGGCATAGACAAAAAAATCTGATGCTCATGTGAGAGATCATGAAAATAAAGAAAAACTTCCAAAGAAAATTGGTGATTAGTATCGCGAGACAAAAAAGGAAAATTTCTTTGCCTTCTGTTAGCGTAATTGTTCCGTTCCACAATGAAGAGAAATGCCTGACAAAAAACTTCGAAGGGTTGATCTCACAAACCTATCCTCCATCTAAGATTGAAATCATTTATGTGAATGACGCATCAACTGATAATTCATTGAAAACCCTACACACTCTACAGAGAAAACATTGCCAGAAACTAAAAAAATTCTTCGGATTTCGGATTATTAATTTGAAAAGAAACAAGGGGGTTGCGCACGCACGAAATGTTGGCATCCAAGCGAGCCGAGGTGAACTAATATGGTTAGTCGATGCCGATTGCTGGCCAGATAAGAACTGTCTCTCTCTTCTTGTTTCCAAATTACTAGCGGAAAATGCCGACTGTGTTTCAGGATGTTTTGCTCAACAGCCAATCTATGGGGATTCCCCTTTTTTAAGCAAGTATCGCAGTGGTTATCCCAAGTCAAAACTTAATTCAAGGCCAATGCCAGCTCCTGCTTGCAACAATCTTTATAAAAGAAGTATTTTTAATCACCTACGATTCAATGAAAAATATCCAGGAGCGGGCTTAGAAGATGCTGAGTTTTTCGAAAGGTTATTGAAAAAAGAATTCAAGATTTGCGGAAATGTGGGCATTTGTGGAGTGGATGAGGCTAGGGTATTCCACCAACTAGAGGAAACAACCATAAGCGATTTTCTGCTAAAAAGATTTAAAACGGGTCGTTCTGCTGCTGTTTTTGCTCTGCGTAAAAAGGACTATTTACGAGCATTTGGTTTGGGACAGATACTACCTAGCCTCTTGCTATTTCCCTTCATTGTTTACGTTTTAAGGATAGGTAACCCCTTAAGATTAATGTTTATAGTATGGATTCTAATCAATTTCTTCTTGTTCCTTTTTAAAGTAAATCCAAAAATATCTTTTTTTGTTTCACGCAACATAAAAACCACTTTGACGTTCATTTTCTTCTCCATCGTGGACAAATCTGTTTTTCTGATGGGCTTCACAAATCAACTTATTAAAAGCATGATAAAAAGAGCCTAGAAGTTTAGAGGGATTTGGGCCTAGGCATACTATTTGGGAAAAGCTCCCTGCATAACCCGAGGAAGTATCTTCTCGTCCTTCTCTTTTCTTATCCTCCGCTGAACCCACATACGCTTTCTCCAAATATTCCTGAAATTTGCTATGATCTCTGCATTGGCCTTGACAAACAACGGTAGTTGACGAATCGTTCCTCTATTTTTAACTATCCCGACGAACGACAAGAGCGTGAAACTGGGAAGCATCTTAACCAACTCTTTAAACCCCAAATTTTTCAGCAACGTCGCGAGCGTGTTTTTATACCAGTACAACGGGCGCCCCTCGGGCCAGATCGCGCGGACAGTTCCAGCAGTAACATGGAACACCACGGACTTTGGCACAAACACGACCCTATACCCCGCAAGCCAGATACGCCAGCATAAGTCGGCCTCTTCCGAAAATATAAAGTAATCCGGATCAAATGGGCCCACTTCTTCCAAGACTTTGCGTTTGACAGCGATTGCGGCACCTTTCGCCGCAAAGATTTCAACCACCGAATCATATTGCCTGCAATCTATTTCGCCAGAACCCTTCTCAACAAAGAATCCGTAGGGTGTCAACATAAGACCACACGCATCTATTCTCTTGGGATCCTGCATCGACAATAACTTGCTTTGCGCTGCTCCGATGCTGGGATCCGAACTCATGACTTCAACCAGTCTCGTAATCCACTCTGGATCAACTTCTGTGTCGTTGTTCAGGAACACTATGTATTCTCCCCGCGAATGTTCAAAGCCAATGTTATTGCCCTGTGCAAATCCGCAATTCCTATCATTAATAACGAATTTTAAGCGGGAATCGCGCCCAAATTTTTCTTTAGCGAGCTCTAGGCCCCCATCGGTGGAAGCGTTATCAACAAAAATGACCTCAAAATTGGGATAATGCGTGTTCAGCACCGAGCGCAGACACCGCTCCACAAACTTTATCCCGTTATAGTTAAGGATAACAACCGAAACCAGCGGAGAATTTTGCATCGGCTCATCTCCTTTTATCGACCTCACCAACTATTTTTGTTAGGGGTAAATAGACCATAGATGGCTTAAACTTATGCTCGTTGATAAGGAATTGAGGGGCAAGGATGAAAATAGCCGTTTTCACCCCGTACTTGAAGCCCGGCGCCCTTGGAATGGAGATACCTGAAATATCGAAACGATTCGTCGGAAGTGGGCATGAAGTCGACCTGTACACCGGCGAGATTTCTCCGCAGATCTTGAAAACCTTGCGCAGAGCTAGGGTGAGGGTCCACATCACTCGCCTACCATTCAATGATCGCCTCTTCCTCACCAACTGCTTCACCACGGGTCTGAGATTCCGCGACAAGCCAAACGTGCTGCTCGCTTGGGAATTTCCTTCCAACATAACTGCTGCCTTGGCCAAGTGGAAAGTGGCAGCGCCATTTGTGTGGTTTTGCCAAGAACCATCGAAATTACTTTATGAGAAAGAAAGTTTGTGGTATATTAAGACTTCTCAGCCTTTCTACGTCTACCTGACATCGCTCGTTCTCAGGGAAATCCTGAGACCGCTAGACCAATGGGCTGCTACCAGCGCAGATATCATCCTAGCGAATAGCAAGTATACGGCGAAGTGCGTTTGGCGGGCGTACGGGCGGAAAGCAAAGGTCGTCCACACGTCCGTCGATACCCGAGTATTTAAACCAAAAACACCTGATCCGAGCATCAGGAAAAAATACGGCATTCCATCCACTGCAAGGTTGTTATACTGCCCTGGAAGGCTTTACCCGCAGAAGCGGGTCGACATCGCTATTAAAACTTTAGCAATTCTATCGAAACAACACGATGATCTGATACTCGTGGTCTCGGGTGTTGGGCCAGAGGAGCCAAAACTGAGGAGACTAGCGGAGCAGTTAGGTGTGAGTGCAAAAGTCAAGTTCGTCGGGCTTCGCACAACATGTGAAGTGGTGGATCTCTACAACTCTTCCGCTGTGATACTGTTTCCTTCCATAAATGAGCCGTGGGGATTTGTGGCGCTGGAGGCTATGGCATGCGGCCGGCCCGTGGTCGTGTTTAAGTGTGGCGGCCCGGCCGAGAGCATTATCCACCGCAAAACAGGTCTGCTTGTCAAGCAAATAGGGAACGCCAGAGCTTTTGCCTCCGCAGTCGAGTACTTACTCGGGAACCCGGAAATTTCTAAGGAGATGGGCAGAAAAGGAATAGAACGAGCCAAGTTTTTCTCCATAGAGAAAACGTTTTTGAGACTTTCTGATGCAATTGAAAAGGTGGTGGCCTGAAGATATCTAAAACTCCAAGAGAAGGTAAAAGAGATATCCTCATTTCTTTTATAATCCCAACGTACAACTCCGAAAGGACGATGGGCAACTGTATCAGGTCGATTCTTTCCCAACATGTAAAGGGAGTGAAAAAAGAGACAATAGTGGTAGATGATTGCAGCGAGGACCGCACGATCGAGATAGCCAAGAGACTTGGAGCAAAAGTGGTCGCCAAAAACAGGCGAACAGGTGTTCCAGACTCCTTCAACATAGGAATCAAAGTGGCCCGGGGAGAAATCCTCGCTCTCGTAGACTCGGACGCATATCTCATGCCCGATTGGCTGGAAGCCAGTCTAGCCGAAATAGAAAGGGGCGCCGATGGGGTTCATCCCACAAACATCACGTATCAGCCCGATAAGACTTTCAGAAAGTTTGCAGCTCTCTGGCCAGTTAAGGGGTTCTCCCTTCCAACCTTGGGTGATGCATCGCTTGTCAAAAGAGAAGTCTTTGACAAAATCGGGTTGTTCGACGAGTGGTTTGCCCCTGTTGGAGGCCAAGATTTCGAGATAGCCCTCCGGGCACAAAAAGCTGGGTTCAAGATCGTAGCTTCATCCAAGGCCAAGTATTTCCACGATTTTGTTGTTCTTCGGAGGTGGAGAGACAGGCTCAAGCGAACTATTCTGTATGAATCGGGGAGGGTAAAGGCATGGCTTATGCATTTAGATTATCCACCAGCTAGGATAGGACTAATAAATGACTGGTTTTGGTTTCTAGGATTTCCTTTGCTGTGGTTGTTGCGCAAAGTTTCAACGCATAGTAAAATCGTTTAGCTGAGAGGAAGTTAATGAAACATCAAAATCAAAACATAAATGTAATACAGTCTGCACGCAAGTTGATCACAGGAGCTTCTATCATTTTCGTTAGCTTGATAATCAGCAATCTAGTACTTTTCTGTTTTCGATTATTCGTTGCTAGAAGTCTCACTCTCAGTGAATACGGCATGTTTTTCGGTATTCTGAGCGTCTTATTTTTTCTTTATGCACCCACGGATCCAGGATTAAGTTCTGGAGCCATAAAATATATCTCTGAGTTTGCGGCCAAACATCAAACAAGGAGGATTAGAGAAGTCATAACATTTGTGTTCATAGTCAGGTTTGTACTCTTAGTCGTTGCTACCAGCCTTGTTGTCTTTTTTGCGCCTAGAGCTTTTGGTTGGCCTTTTATGCTAACGATAATACTCACCACAACCATGTTGGTGGATTTGCTTCACGTGTTTGCCGGAACTGTGTGCCAAGGTTTTCAGGACATGCGAGCTTCGGCTCTAATAAGCATTTGTAGAAGTTTTTCATTGCTTATTTTGGTAGTATTGTTTTTTAGAACTTTAAATAAAGAACTCAATAGTCTGGCTTTGAGTTACCTAGGCTCCTCTATTTTTGCTGGAATTCTTGGAGTTCATTTTGTTGCTAAAAGAGTTGGTTTAAGGCTTTCCCTACCCGCCTCTGCGCTTGCAAAAAAAGTTTTGATTTTCTCTCTTGCTGCATGGGTGGGGGGTTTTGGCGGACTAATACTTTCTCATATCGATACCGCGATGCTTAACTTTCTTCGTCCTTCCGCGGATGTAGGATTGTATCAAATCGCGAGACCTGTGTTTAACGTACTAGGTTTTCTCGGTCTTTCACTAAACGTAGTTATGTTTCCGCTCGCATCCGAGCTATGGGCCAAAAAACAGAAGTTTGAACTCGGGATTCTCATACATAATTTGCTAAAAGTTTCTTTTGCAATAGTAGTTCCACTGGTTTTCCTTATATGGAGTTTTAGTGATTCGGTTATCCAGATCCTTTATGGGAGCGCATATCTCGGAGGAACGAAGGTACTTCAGGTACTCTCTTTGGGGGTTCTCTTCTATATTCCTTATATGTACATTCTTTCGCTTTTAGGAGGAATAGGAAAACCACACTTAAGCAGCCTCGTTATAATGTCTTCATCTGTCCTTAACTTGTGTGGAGATCTGCTTTTAATCCCTCCTTATGGAGCTACTGGTGCGGCGATTGTTACAAGTAGTACCTACTTTTTTGGTTTTGTAACAGGTCTTATACTAGCGCTCCGCCACATAAAAATATCCATTCCAGCCCTCTCCATATTCAAATCGCTAATAGGAGGGGTGCTTATTACATTCTTTGCACTATACTTAAAACAAATCCTAAATTTTAGTCTCTGGCCCAAAATAGGCGCGATTCTTTCGAGTAGTTTGTTTCTGTATTTTGCTTGGGAAATTTTAGTAAGAGTTCTGACGATCAGAGAAATAAAAAAATGGATCAGGATAATTTTTCCTAGGAATGAAAAATGAAGATAATAGAAATCGGAGAAGCCTGTACAACATTGGGAGGAATAAGCAAGAGCATTTTGAAGTTACACCAAGAATTCTTATCTGCAGGGCATGACTCATTTGTATTCTGTCCTAAACAGGCTCCTTACGGCAATAGAAAAATATATTCGGGATACTCCAAGCTAGAATTTTTGACCAATGTTATCTTTGAAATTCGGAAAATGAACCCGGACATAATTCACATTCATAACTCATTTCCCGCTCCTGCACTTTTTCTTTCTCCAGTAGTCTTTACACTTTGGGATCCGCTTCTGCCCGATGAATCAATTATGTCAAAATTTATTTATCGCGTAATCCTTAAGCGATGTAAGAAATTAGTTCTCGTAACAGAGTGGGAAAAAAAGAGATACGAGCATTATAAAAAAAGTGAGATTATCCCGGCCGGATTTGATCCAAAAATATATCATTCCCACGGAAAAAAGAAAAAGCTTGGTTTGAGTATTGTAAGCATTACTGGACCCGGGGGTAAACGAGGCAACGTCCCTATCTTGATTAGAGTTTTCAATGAGCTAAAACCAGAATTCCCGGATCTCTCATTATGGTTTGTGGGGCCATGTAGTACAGAAAATCAAGCAATTTGGCTTCACAAATCTGCCTATCTGGAAGATGTTCATTTTGTTGGACCAGTCACCGATGAAAAAGAGTTAGCCGAATATTATAGGGGATGTACTATCTATGCATCTGGGAGCCTATACGAAGGGTTTGGAATGCCTTTCATAGAAGCTAATGCATGTGGAAAAGCCGTAGTTGCTTTTAAACGAGCTGCGATCCCATTTGTAGTGAAACACGGGCGTACTGGACTTCTAGCCGATAACTATGCAGAATTCAAGCAAAACGTCAGGGTTTTGTTACGCGATAGCACTCTTCGTAAAAAATTGGAAGTGAATGCTCTCCGGATGTCAGAAGAATACACATGGAAAAAAATTGCTTACAAATATCTTGATTTGTTTGAGGAAGTATGTGAAAACAAGAACACCGACAAGTGATTGTTTATATTTTGTGTTTCGAGAACTTTTAGCAAATTTTTCCGAGTTTGTGGGACAAACCAGTAAAGAGTTGCAGACTGGATTTTTGATGACGGCATTCGGCCAAAGTTTTCAAGGAGGTTGAACCAGGGTTTCGAAACAGCTCCAAGGAGGCGATGTATCATGGGATGGTTTCGGATTGATTGGCTCCTAGGGCATTGCTTTAGCGATCACTTCGCCAAAAGCCGCCCAAAGATATCGGTTGGAATTGATTGCTCTCTGAGAGAGGGAGAGTCAGCTAAAATAAACAATCCGTTACCCACGGAGTAAAGAACTCTTCGGATACTCAAGGGTGAATTAACGGTGATTTTCCATGCAAGCCTTTCAAACAAGTACTTCAGATTGTCGGCCCCAAAACAGTGAAAAAGCGCTTTTTGATAACACCTTTCAAACTCCTTTAGCTCATTTTTATCGAACAAGTAATTGATCTTTTTGTATCTTCGAAGAACGGGCCCCAAATGTTTGATTTTTAGTTTGTTCACAGCCATATCGACGTAATGTCGTTCGAGGACTTTGGTGATTCTTCTTGCATCAAAGAGTTTTGAATTTTCACGCGCCTTTTTGCCGATTTTCTTTCGTACCTCTCCGTTTTCGACTAACTTGGAAATAATTTTAGCACAAATGCTTGGAGTATTGGCAACGAACCCATTTATCCCGTTTCTGATAAACTCTAACTGCGCATTGTCTCTCATCGGTGTTGAGTTGACAATAACAGGTTTACCATAGGCCATGGCCTCCGCGATCACATAGCCAAAGCTTTCACCAATTTTGGCGAAGTGTGCAAATACGTCGATAGAATTGTAGAACTTGTAAATTTCCTTTTGCGGAATCTCGTCAAAGATCCTGAAACATTCTTCCAATTTCTCCCTTTTGATTAGGTTTCTCATAGGTTCTGGAGCGCCCACGAGTAAAAACTCCACCCTTTTCACTCTTTTTAATAAGGTTTTTGCCATTTTTATGAGAAAAAAACTCCACTTGCTGGGATCCCTTCTGGCAATATTGCCTACAACTGGCACATCTGGTGAAAGACCGAATCGGTCTCTGAACTCATTCCTGTCATGAAGTTTTACCTCAGAAAAGTCTATGGGAGGATAAAGCACATGGATCTTTTCGTGCAAACTCTGGTCATAAAGTTTTATCGCCCTAAAGGCAAGGAATTTGCTTATCATCAACTCGCGATCGATGAATTTCACAGTCAATGGGTCGATTATGCCAAAAAAATTGCTGCGCACGATTATCGGGATCCCCGAATCCTTTGCCATCGTGAGAAGTGGCAAAACTTCTGAACCCCCACTTCCATATACATGCATAATTTGAATGTCGTTCTCTCTAACGTAGGTTGCCAAGTCTTGATGGTCTTGTGGGACAAAAACTTCAAGTCCGGTTTCTTCAAAGATTCCACAAGTTTCCTTGTTTGTGGACAAAGTACAGATGTGGACTTTGAATCGGTGGGGATCTAAGTGTTTAGCGAAGATTCTGATAGCTTTGGCGCCTGCCCCTGTTGGTGTCAAAACGGGCGTGGCATGCACAACGTTCAACTGCACCAACGGATATCACCTACCCAATCTCAGCGAGATAATTTTTCGTTCGCTTGAGCCTGTCTCTCCACCTCCGAAGAACAACAAAATCGTGGAAATACTTGGCCTTGGATGAAGCTACGATCTTGAACCCAGCTTTTTGTGCCCGGAGGGCTATCTCGAAATCTTGGCCTCCAACAGGGGCAAACCACTCGTCGAACAACCCGATTTTGTCAAAGACTTCTCTTTTGACAAGCGATGCATCACCCAAGGTTGGAAGGGAGAACCCCTTAACTGGCCAGAGAGCTGCAAACTTTCTGAAAGTCTTATCGGGCTGATACGTGATGTTTGTGGAATGAACCCCATCGGCACCCCTTTCTATTTCGGCTAGACTGGCTTCCAGCCAATCGGGCATGAGATATGCGTCCGAGTCTACAAACCCCAGAAAACCCCCCTTAGCCATCCTAACTCTTATTATATTAAAGGATTCGGGAACACTCGAGGTCTTTTTTAACGACCGCTCCCGCGTCTAGTTTCTTGGCTATTCCAACCGTTTTTATCTCTGCTACGATCGGTTCTCTTCGAAACTTTTGACCTCTGTCGTTGAATGATATCCGGAAGCTGGGCCCGAGGGGTGGGATCCTCGAGGATCCGAAGTGAAACCCAAGTGTCCTCGTTGTGGCTCTGAGAGGGTGAAACGGGCGGGCAAGTACTGCGGGAAGTACCGAGTGGTCCAGCGGTGCCGCTGTAAGCGGTGCGGGCGCTCGTTCGCCGAGCGCGATGGGTTCGAGCGCGGCATTACCCCGGGCACGTGATCGTGCAGGTGCTCCACCTCTACGTCGAGGGGCTTTCGCTGGGCAAGATACGCGACTACCTAGGGCAGCACCTGGGATACTGGCCAGCCGAATCGACGATTCTCGAATGGGTGCACCGGTATTCAAAGATTCTCTGGCGCTGGACGCGCAGGCTGCACCCGCGGGTGCTCGGCAGGGTTCACTTGGACGAGGTCTTCGTGCGAGTGCGCGGGCGCTTCTACCCGGCGTTACATGCGGTGGGCTCGCGGACCGGCTACTGCCATGCTATCTCGCTGGAGCGCCGCCGCGACACCAAAACGTACGAGCACTTTCTCAAGCGCCTGAAACGCCAGCTGGGCGAGCAGATACGCGCACGTTTCCGCCGCGAGCGCCACAAATCCGTGAAGCAGCGCAGGCCCGTGACCTTCGTGAGCGACAAGCTGGGGGCAATCCGTCAGGCATTCAACCGACACCTCTATCGCATCGCACGATTGATCCACGGAGTGCCCATAGCCTGCAAGCGCTTCGCCCCGTGCTTCAACAACAACCCCGTCGAGCGCCGGAACCAAGAGGTGAAGCAGCGCTCCAAGGTGATGCGCGGGTTCAAGAGCTTCCGATCGGCTCGGTGGTTCTTGCGTTTGCAAGCGGTGATCACGAACTTCGTCCGCCACGGCAGACGGGAGACGCAAGCGCACCGCGCAGGGGTCTGGCCGGGCCTAGGGCAGAATCGCTTGGCCGACCTATCGCGCTCGCGCGCGCTCGGTGAACCAGTGCTTCGTTGCGACTCTGAAATGCCCGCCAGACCCAGTGGAGAATATCTTTCTTGCTGGCCAAAAAAGTAGCGCTCGGGCTTCAAGCCCCTCACCGGACGGAGATACGCACATTCACGAGGGTCTGGAAACGAACACACAACGCGCATCCATCAGCTCTCAACTAAAAGATGAGGTCACGAGTTCCGAAGAGAACCGCTACGATCCTCTTTTTTATACCTTTTGACCGCCGGAAAGAGAACGGACTTATCAATTGTTTTACTAGCGTTATACGCCGGTATGATGAAAGATACAAACCATTTATCCTTTCTCCTTTGAGACCTCGAAAATTTTCTCGATTTGATTCGCAATCTCATCCCACTCGAATTTCTTTTTCACCAATTTATAGCCATTTGTTGAAAGTTTGTTTCGCAAAACCTTATCCCGTAATACTCGGTCAAGCTTATCCTTTAGATCGGCTATGTTGCGCAACTTGAATATCAAACCCGTCTTTCCGTTCCTCACAAGCTCGCAAAGCGCTGGAATATTTGACACGATTACTGCCGTGCGCGCAGCCCAAGCCTCAATCACTGCTATTCCAAACCCCTCAGTGGAGGACGGCAAAACCAAAACTCGTGAGGATTTGATGAGCTCTATCTTTCTCCGCTCGTCAACAAAACCTGTAAAAGTGACTTTATCGTGAATTTTAAGCTTCCTTGCTAAATTCTTGAGATTTTTTCTTTCCGGACCCTCCCCAACAATGAAGAGTTCAGCATCGAAATCTAGTCCAGAAAACGCTACCAACAAATCGTCAACGTGCTTGTACCCAACTAGCCGTCCTACATAAATCACGCGCTGCTTTTCCGATTTTTTTACCCTAACCTCATCAAACTCTTTCACATCGACACCGTTTGGGATAACCTCTATTTTGTGCTCTGGAACACCACACTGAATCAACTTTTGCTTTGAAGAGTTGGAGACCGTTATTATTCTAGTATATGGAAGCTTTAGCATGGCTTTTTCGAACGTGGCCATAAGGGCCCCTTTGATCCCGTACTTCTGCAACCAAGTTTCGCGATAGATGTCATGAATCGTGGCAATAATCGGCTTTCGCTTCGCTTTTGCGATCAACCACGATGGAAAAATTGGAAAGAACTGTTGAGGAGCGTAGAGGTCAAAGTCCCCCAAATTTATTCCCTTGGACAGAGCCCCCAACATGAAAGCAGAGCCGTCAGAGGATGATTCGAGTTTTATCTTCCCCGAAGGGACGAAGACCCTATGGATGTGTACGCCTTCATGCACCTCGTAGCTCAGCAACCCTTTGAACCTTCGCGTGAGGATGTGGATCTCGTGCTTTTTTGCCAACCTCCTTGCAACCTCATACATCCGCTTCTCCCCCCCACCCAGCAGGAGAGGGTAGAAGAGATCCGAGGCCATCAGGATGCGCATCTATTCACCTTCCGAAGGCTCTCTGGGATAATCTCGTAGATCTTCACTTACCACCCCCCCATACGCCTATCCCACGCTTAGAATCCGGATATATATTTCGGTGATACAAAGAATCCTCACGACTCCCTGTTCGTGGATGCCGAGGATGTCGAGAGGTCAGGATGGGGTGCTACTCCTATCGGGATGGATCAGGCTGGACCGTTGGCTCAGATTTCCTCATTGTCCGAAAATTATAAATAATCGGACAATTCACGGACCTATTGATGGAGAGGACCCTGAGGGGAATAATAGCAGAATGGTTTGAAAGCTGGGTACCGCAGTTCAAACCGCGGGAATTTGACCCCGGCCTACTCGAGGGCAAGGTGAGGAAGATTTACGCTTTCCCCGGATGCAGGAGGGCCGGAAAAACCTACACCATGTTTCAGCTGATAGACTGGTTTAACCGGGAGCGCGGAGTCGAAAAAAACCGCATCTTTTACCTGAATTTTGAAGACGAGCGCATCCCGAAGGAGACGGGCACCTTAACTTCGCTCATGCCCGTGATCATGGAAATAGCTGGGGAGGGGGAGCTTTTCCTTTTCTTGGACGAAATTCAGGAGATTCCCCAGTGGGACAGGTGGATGAGGAGGGTCCATGACTCCTACAGAAATGTCCATCTCTTCGCTTCAGGCTCATCCTCAAAACTTGCGGAAAAGGAAATCCCAGCGGCGTTGAGGGGGAGGGCGCTGAGCTTTGAGGTCTTCCCCTTGAGCTTCAGGGAATTCCTCAGCTTCAAGGGCTTCGCTTACCAGAAGGGCATCGAGTACACGGAAAGAGTCGTTGGGAGGTTGAGGAGGTACCTGAGAGAATATCTCGCGTACGGGGGATTTCCCGAGGTTGTTATTGAGGAGGATCCTATGAGGAAGAAGATGATCGCTCAGGAGTATTTCAGGACGATCGTCGGAAGGGACATAGCCGAAAGGTACAGGGTAAAGAATTTTCATCTCCTCCTGAACTTTCTGAAATACCTTCTGAATTCGTCCTATTTCTCGGTTTACAAGGCCTACAACAGCCTGAGGTCGGGGGGGCAGAAAGTTGGGAAGAGCACGCTCTTCGGATATTTGGCCAACGCGGAGTCGGTCTACTTCTGCTACACGGTTCCCATATTCTCATACAAAATCAAGGATCAGATGGCTTATCCCCGGAAGGTCTATTTCGTGGACAATTCCTTCATCAACTTCGTAGGTTACAGATTTTCAGAGAATTTTGGAAGGTTGTCGGAAAACGCGGTTTACATGGAGCTGAGGAGGCGACAATCGATGAACCCGGATCTGGAGATCTATTACTGGAAGTCAAGGGAGGGGAGAGAAGTCGACTTCGTTGTAAAGAAAGGGTTGAGTGTGGAGGAACTCATCCAAGTCTGCTGGGATCCGAGCGATGATGAAACGAAAAAGCGCGAGATCAGGGGGCTGGTGAAGGCCATGGATGGGTTCGGGCTGAAGGAGGGGGTGGTGATAACGGAAGATTTCGAAGGGGAAGAGAGGGTTGGGGGAAGGCGAATCATTTACAGACCACTCTGGAAGTGGTTGCTTGGGGGCACGAGCTGATGCGCATCCTGATGGCCTCGGATCTCTTCTACCCTCTCCTGCTGGGTGGGGGGGAGAAGCGGATGTATGAGGTTGCAAGGAGAGGAAATAGATCGGACCCATGGTGTCTCCTATGGTGTCCCAGATGTCGATGATGGGAGCCGAGAAGCGCCGGAGGGGAGAGAAGGCTCGCCAAGAGAGCGAGTGATGGAAGACGAAATGGGTGCGAATGATGGACAGAAGGAGTGTTTTGCTGACAGCGGTGGTCATCTCCACAGTCATCTTTTTCTGTGCAGTCACGGCCCTTCACCAGATTGGTGGAAGGGAAACTCCCAAACCGTCGAAGCTAAGCTCAGTTACCGTAGAAGTTGGGGACTATGGTTCGCTTGGCTACACATCCATGAAGGTATTGCTGGAGGGCGAAGCGGATAGCTACAGCTTGACGTTGAGCGGCCCTTCTAAGAGCCCAGTCGGGACCGCTTTCGTGTCATCTTCCGATATGGCCGACCAAAAGGAATCTGTATTGTTGCCCATGGTTTCAGCTGTGGAGCGTTTCACTCCCGCAGAGCCTGGGACTTATACTTTGGTAATAGAGGACTCCGCCGGAAACAAGGTATACGAAAACTGTTTCACATATGCAGGGGCCAATCTTTTAGTGGAAAGTTGGGGAGTTCCCGAGTTCGAACTGGGAGAGTCGGGATATTATTTGGTCAATCTCTCGGTAACCGTGAGCAACGACGGAGACCTCTCCACCTACGTTACTGACGTGAAAGTTGCCATTGGCGAAGAAGAAACCGCATCCAGTCTCGCTGACCCCGCGGAAGTGGTAATACTACCTGGTGAAACAGATACTCTGGATGCAAGTTTCTACCTTGGGCCTTTCGGCGAGGGAACGTACTCTGCAACTTATGCGCTAAGACGAACAGATACCACGCTAGCAACCCATTCAACAACGATTCAAATTCCCGAACCCCTTCCAGTCAACCAGGTTCTCCCCCTAAGGGTCAGCTTCATAGATGTCGGGCAGGGGGATTCTGTCTACATCAAAACTCCCGCTGGGAGGGATGTGCTGATAGATGGCGGAAAACGAGGGATGGGTGATGTGGTGGTGAACTACCTGCGGAACCAGGGCGTGGACGATATCGAACTCGTGATAGCCACCCACCCGGACGCTGACCACGTGGGCGGGCTCATCTCCGTCCTCGGCTCCTTTGTGGTCGAGGAGGTCTGGGATCCGGGGTTTGAAAAGGATACCGCAACCTATCGAGATTTTGTGACAGCGGTAAAAGCTGAAGGATGCCCATTTCTCCATCCCCATAGGGGGTCAGCTGTCGATATAGATCCCTATTTGGTTGAAGAGATCCTCAATCCCCCGGAGACGCTTTATTCGGATTCCAACGATAGTTCGATAGTTCTCAAAATTGAATTTGGAACCATTTCTTTCCTGTTTACGGGTGACATAGGAGCCCAGGTCGAGGGGGACATCCTAGCCGAGGGTTTTGAGGTTTCGAGTACCGTTCTAAAGGTGGCACACCACGGGAGCAAGTACTCATCTGCCTTGGATTTCCTGACTGCAGTTGATCCAGAGGTAGCGGTGATATCCGTTGGAGCCGACAACCCCTACGGACATCCCGCTCAAGAAACTCTGGACAAGCTCGCATCGGTAGGTGCCGAGGTTTACCGAACCGACCTATGTGGCACAATCGTGATCGAAACGGACGGAACCACTTATACGGTGTCGACCGAAAAATGACCTCCCCCGGCTCCGCCAACCGAGGAGATCTTACCCCCAGGAGACCTCTTAGGGGAGGAACTGCGGAAGGTTTTAGGTACCGAGCGTTCTCTACGGTAGCATCGGCGGAAAAACTTTGCCACTTGGGTGTTGGGGGCTCCAGAAAGGGAAAGCGGATAACGGTCGTGGATGGGCATAATTCCCCGCCTTGCAGATAAACCTCGCGGAGCATCGCGGGCAAAGAACGGATCAGAGGTTCGAGTGTACTAATAGCCAAAACATTTTGAGTTGATACAAACTCATCGAGCGATAAATGGCCGAACTAAGCTTGGGTGGCGAGAGAGCGCGCGAAGGAAAGTCTCAACGGATGATCACAAGGTTTCGCCTATGAGCTCCTTCAAGCCCTCGGGTTTGACCTCAGGCTTCACCTCCTCCTTAGGCGTCTCCTCGGGGGGCCTTGAAGGTCTCTGTGCCCTCCGCCTGACGAGGTAGACCCTCTCACCCACCCTTTTTATCCCCACCAACCCTCGAACACCTTGCCTCAGGATAGCCGATTTGAGGGACTCAGCAACCTCGTCCGCGGGCAGCGGGCTCCTGACCGCCGCCTGAGGTTTGCCCGATTTCAAGAACGCCCCGACCAACTCAGACCACTTATCCGGAACCGAGGGTCTTGAGGGGGCTCCCGCGACTCCCTCCCCCTCCTTGAGCGATCGGCGTCTCAGCACGAATATCGCGGTCGCCACGACCCCAAGGATTCCCCCCACCAAGAACCAGTTGATCCCTCCCTTCGGCCTCAGCTCGGGAAGGATCTTCTCCCTGGCCTCTGAGGAGAAATGGGAGTAAAGTTCCCTCCGCTGATCGGAAGTCAGTGACTCGAAGATTTCGTTGGCACGATCTGACGAGAGCTCGGAGAATATGCTATCCAAAGCATCGAACTCTTTTTCCTCCATCACTGCTTTGACCGTCTCCGTGGCCATCTCGACCGACATGAGTTCCAAAAGCAATGCCGCATCACTCGGCGAATCTGGAAGCTCGCAAATTTGAACCAGTATCTCCGCCCTCACCTCTGCACTCATCGCTTGGAGTATCGCTAGGGTTCCAGCTGGATTGAGGAGCACGGCTTTCTCCATCACCTCCGCCGCACAAGAGGGAATAGCCTCCGCCATCGCCTCCGCTGCCTCCGACGGGTCGAGCTCGAGGAGGATCTCCGCCGCCTCCTCCTCCTGCCCCCCTGAAGCTCCGTTCTCGATGATGGACCTCATCGTCCCCATCGTGAAGGTCGCCGTGCCGTCGGACCACTCACCCCAACTGCTCCCGTTGTAGTACCTCACCCGCCAGTAGTAGGTTTCTCCGGGGAGGAGGGGCTTTCCATCGTAAGTCACCGCATGTTCGGACCCGACGGGAACCGTGATACCACTCTGGGTGTAGTCCCACATATCGCTTCCGTTTTGACCCGTCCCAACTTGGATCTGAACCCTCGTTGCCACCTCGTTTGGATCCTCATCCACAAATACGGAGGAGAGAAGGGGGGCGGGGTTGCTCACGACTCCGGGGTTCGTCTTCCCGTCACACTTCAAATTCGAAGGAGAACTCGGGGGGAGATTGGAAACCACCTTCACGTACACCACATCGGTGTCCGAAAGCCCACTACCAGCCACGGTCAGTTTCACTCCGATCACCACCTCGTCGGAGATGTCCGCGGGGGTATGGAGCGTTGGAGTCGGGGTGCTCGCGTTGCTCAGATACGCTTTTCCAGTTGGATCGCTGACTATCGCCCAGCTGAAGATCTCGATGCTCCCTTTACTCTCCCCCCCGTCGAGCATGACATTCTCCCCAGCACGCGCAGTGACATCCGAGCCGGCATTCGCTATCAAAGCATCTTTGACTATGACTTCCGTTTCATCGATATCGTGCTCACCATAGTTATCCAAGACGAACAGCCTCACCGTTATCTTGACATCCCCCAGAACATCAGGGGGGGCATGGAAAACCGCATTCTCCTCATCCGCATCCGTGAGGTAGGCCTCTCCTGTCGGATCGGAGGTGATCGTCCAGCTAAACTCCTTGACTTCACTACCATTCGACCCCGTGCTGTTCGCCCCCACCAGCAAGACTGTGTCACCCTCCAAAACCGTGTAAGGTCCACCGGCATTGGCCGTTACGAGATCTTTGACCACCACTGTAGTATCGGCGGAGTGGTACGTGTTGTCAGAGGCCACGACGAGCAATCTCACGGTAACGTTCTCGTTCCGAGACACATCAGCGGAGGCGTGGAATGTCGGCTTAGAGGTCGAGCCGTTCGTCAGCCAGCAACCACCGGTTGGATCCTCTACGATCACCCAGCTGTAGTTTTCTATATCCCCACTGCTTCCCGTTCCATCCAAAGTCACCGTTCCCCCCTCGGCGACCTCATACGGCCCTCCTGGGTTCGCGATGAGCAAGTCCTTTATCGTTACCGTGGTCACCGCCGAAGATGAATTCCCGCTGTCATCGGTGACGGTGAGCCTCACGTACACGTTCTCATCCTGGGTCACTTGGGGAGCGTGGAACACGGGATTGCTCGTGTCCGCGTCGGTCAGGTACGCACTCTCCGTGGGGTCTATGACGATCACCCAGCTGTAGGTTAGGGTCCCCGCCCCGGTGCTGTTTTCGCCATGCAAGATCACCGCCCCACCCTCATCGACCTCGTATGGACCACCAGGATCCGCGACGGGGGCGGCGGAGACAGGAGGTGAGGGAAGCACCAGCAAAAAAGACGAAAGGAGAATCACGAGTAGATAACCTCCAAAGAACTGCTTCTTCCAGCTTCCTCGACCGTCCGCTTCGCACATGCCGAGCAACCCGCCTCCCAGATTAATATCCCTCAGCACGGGGATAAGAGAACGTCGATGAAATTATTAAAAATGATAAACAAGGCCGCACACCGGCCCGAATCACCGTTTAAAGGTAGGGATCTATCTCGTACTTCCGGTCATGCACGCGCCTTGATACTTGTTTGGAACCAACAGCTTTCTGGAGTGATGCCAGCTTCAAGAGCGTTATCATTATAACGAGGGTGGCGAAGAAATTCCTGTTCCTCCCCCTCAAGAGCCTGTTGATCTTCCCCCTCGATAAGGCCTTCCCCTCGATCTTTCCGTAGAGCTCTTGCAGGGCTTCGTTGAACGTGATATCCGCTTGGACGTTACCATCTACAAGTATCTGCACTCGCTCCGGAAATTTGAGGACGAGCTCAATGATCTCAGCCACATTTTTTGAGGATAGTTTGATGGTGGACTTCTGAACATCGAAAGTCAAGTCAAGTTCGTTAGTCGATATCATGTTCAGAATAAGCTCCGGCCACCCAACACTCCTATCCCCAAGGGGTGAGATCCCTTTAAACTCTACCTCCGGAGACTCCTTCTGAACCTTCATCGAATTATCCTCCACTCTCTTTTTTGCTTGAAACATTTAAAAAACTCTCGTTCAAATTATTGAAATTTATTATTAGAAAGTGACTGAATCTCTAAAATGAAAAAAACGCGATATTTTTCTTTAAGAGAGAAAAAGCTGGCATTTTAACCCTCTTTGAGAAGGAACCACTCCTCGCATTTCCAAATAGGCCCAAAATCACTTCATCAGAGCTGCGCAACGTCCAGCCCATCGAGAGCCGCGGGTACGAGGAGGACCTCCTGGGTTTCTATCCCGACCTTCGGGATTATCTTCACCCAGGCCTTCTCGTCCTCTTGAAGGGCACCGCCCACGTCATCCTCTATTATCTTGATGTTGATCCATATCTCCGCCATCGCCCCCGTGGTGGAGAGGATGTATGGCTTCGCCC